>NZ_JBIVXJ010000023.1:0-99955 GCF_044769185.1 Pseudomonas sp. NPDC090592 | reverse complement strand
CCAGGCTGTTCGATCGGCCCAAATACCGACAGCGCAACATCATCGAGCGCATGTTTGGCTGGCTGAAAGAGAACCGCAGGATCGTGACACGCTTCGACAAGCTCGCAAAAAGTTATGCCGCCATGGTCTCATTGGCTTGTTCCATGCGGTGTTTGCGACATCTCTTTTCGTACAGAGCCTAAGGTCGGGATCTAAAATCTAAGGTTTACTTTAATTTTTGCGGTTTTTGTCACGATTGGCTAGAGAATCTAAGCTATAGCTTAGTTTTCCCGCCGACTGCACCAAGGCGATGTGCCACAGCGGATGCGATGCCGGTCTGAAAATCAAGTATCCTGCTCCCAATCGGTTCGTTGCTTGGAGGGGGCGCCTTGAGGCCAGATATTCCCAGAGCTCTGACTGAAAAAGAGTTCACGGACATGATGCAGGAGTTCAAATTGGCAGGCCAATGGATGCAAGAGCAGTTGGCGCTGAGTCGTGCAGTTCAGAACACTGCCGACCCGAAGCATGCCAGTACTAGGCCCTCGGAACGGCAGGATGCTGCAGACTAGCGCAACGCAACCGTCGCCAATGGTCGATTCAAGCCCCGGCGATCCAACGCTCCATCTTCCCTTCAAACCCATCCGCGCAAAATTCCAGATTTAGCCAATAGTTTTGGTACACCTCATAGTCGAGCGCCGCTGCGATCCCGCGGTTCTCGGCGTTCAAAAAGCTCCATGCTCGATACATCCGGTGCTGCCAGTCGGTCTCTGTCACTAACCGGTTCGATGTGTTCCATGACCAACCGTCCTTCATAAGCGTTGTAACGAAGAACTCTGCAGCTGCATTCGCACAGCCGGCGTCGTGGGCAATCATTCTGTCCAGGATCGAATAGGATATGCCAATTGCCTGGAAAATCGATACCACTTGGCTGTCCAGTTTCTCACTAGATTGCGGAGCGTCTGAGGCACCAATCTGCTGCGGGATGAAGGCGAAAACGGAGTTCATGGTTGCGGCCTTTATTATTATTGTTTCATTTCATGGTGCACATGGAGCAAGCCTCGCCGCAACACATCGCATGATGTCTGCTCAGGCATTCCGAAGTGAAGTCATGAGGCAAGCGGAGCGCGCGAGCACGAGGATGGAAGCCCGGAGGGCCGAGACCCAGACGCAGTCGGGGCTTGGTTCACGACAGCCGTGCCGCAGGCCGTGCCCAGCCCTCAGGAGTTGCTGCGTCTGGTTTCACCGCAATACGTGATCGCGAACAAAGCGCCTCACCTGCATGCTTTCCCTAGTCATGAGCCGAGGTTTTCAGGGGCTTGGAGATCGGAGTACCGAAAGAGCACAAATGTACCCCAAAGGACTGATGACGACTCACCACCTCCATCTCGCTCATTGAGACTGCGTGGCTTCAAGCGCTTCATCGATTGACGATAAACTCCATGTAGCGATCCGTGTATCACTCCTGTGCAGCTTGCGAGCCATCTGAGGTGTCTTTGAAGCATCAGCTCACGAGATCTGCTTGATGCACCATAAGACACCAGACGGTCGCTACTTCGTAGTCAAAGGGCAGATATGGCGCTGCAGCAATCCCGCGCTATCTGATGAGGAGCGTCAGCACCTGGTGCACGTACTGATGAAGGCGCGACGAGCCGTCAAAGAAGCGAAGGCATCGGAAGATGCAGATCAAATGCGTACCGCTCGAGCAGCTGTAGATCAGGCGAAGAGGGCACGAACTCATGCAGACTCGTTACGCGCTAGCATCGCAAATGGCAGCAGACGCTCGCCAAGCAATCGACAATAATCACAGCTCGACGCAGGCACACGTCCGGCGTGAGGCATAGCCAAAGCGGAGCACGCTTTCACATGAGCACTTTGTCCCTTGGTCAACACGACCGTTACCTAGAAGTGCTCGAGGCAGCTAAAAGCTTGTGTAACGGCGATCTTGATGCATCGATGCGCTGGGTGTCTCACACACTCAAAGCGCTTGATGGCAAAGCTTCTGCCAGCATGGTCGCAATCAGAAGTGATCTCGAATTGGCCCTTTTGCCCACGATGCTATCGCGGGCCAGGGCTTGGCGGACATCAAGGGTAGGTATCAACGCTCAGGCCGTTTTCCGCCGCCCCGGCTAACGGTACGCTGAAGCTCACGCAGGGAGACGCCCGGGCACTACTGTTGACGCTGTGATTAGTAGTATCAAGATGGTGACGCAAGAGCAGGGCAGCGCAGCATCAACCTCTGTCTCGCGTTCCTAAGTGCTTGACCGACCGCGCTCGCTCTTGATCATGTGAGTGGTAGTAAGTGTTCTGGGTAGTCGCCAGGTTGGAATGCCTCAGGTCGTACTGGAGATCCTTCGCGTTTCTGAACGGCGCATCAAAGGTCGCCGAGGTATGACGTAGCCAGTGCGATGATGCTACGCGCAGGCTGTCCATTTCATAAGGCTCACGTCCTTCTTCACGCATTCTGACGAGCGCTTGATCAAAAACGGTTTGGAGGAGGGCGCGCACCTGTCGATCCGAGAGGCCTGGGCGACCGCTCAGCGTTTTCAGGAGTGGAGTTTTCTCCTGATAAGTATGCAATGGACTCAGTCCAATGAAAGTACGGTACCTTGTGAGATACTTCGTTACATACTCATCACGCACTGCGATTTTTCCGGACTTGTTGCCCTTACCCACAACATGGAACCACCAGTTCCCATCAGCATCTAGACGAAAGTCCCCCATGGTGGGCTGCCAGTTTGTACGCCCTACGATGTCCGATATGCGCAAATACATGCTAAACATCGTAACGAGCACGAATAGGGTGCGCTCATGTTTTCTTGGGTCAGCAGCGGCCATGGATTCTGCAGTATCAATCACATAATCCCATTGCAAAGGGGTTAACGCCCGAGAAGTGCTGGGTTCTAGCTGAGATGAACTGTACTGCCCCTTTTTAGTAACCTTGCGAAACGGATTCGAACTAGTGATTTCTTCTTCCACTAGATATTCACAGAAGCCGTTTGCAATCTTAAATACATTGCTCATGCTACCGGTTGATGAGTGATAGTCGGTCGACGAATTGTCCACAAAACTTTCACTTAGGCTGCGATTTTGTTTCGGGGCGCGCAGTGTGAAAGGCTTCCATTTGGGGTTGGCCGCTAATTCTAGACCCGGTGGCTGATCAGCACTACTTAAAGCATCTTCTGAAATGAACCGATTACGAATGACTGGCCCAACCCAAGCGGCTGGCGGGTGCTTGCAAAACTCAAGATACGCTTCGGCATCAAGCCGTTTCAACTCGTGCACAGGCTTCTGGCGGACGATCAGCGCCCAGAGAAATAGCCGCTCAACGTGGCCTCGGTACGTGCTGTATGTAAGCGCGTTGTCGGCATAACACCTCAGATAGCCCCTGATGGCCAGGAACCCTGGAATGGCCTTGAGTTCGGGAGCAAAGCCTTCCAAAAATCGCGCTACGCTGGCGATCGATGGCCGGCCTACAGTGAAATCTTGATCAACGAAATCACTGTGAGATTCAAATATGGGCCGGGGATTGCAGGTCATCTTACATACCGTATAAGGCCGGTCGACGTCAGCAATTGAAACTTCCTAATCTGGCTGTTTTAGGAAGTTTTCACTTCCTGCACCGCCCGCTTCAATCACTCACTTCAATCGACTGGCCATAGTTAATGGGAATTGCCGGATAGTAGCGCCAAGTTTGGCCGGCCGCAACCTTGACAAATTTTGAGCCCATCGACACCACCCGTCAGTGACTATCATGCTTGCTTGACATATGACAAGAAACGCACTAGGCCATATTCGGAGTTATGGATTTGCCCGACTGCGTCATATATGAGCAATTTGCATCTGGCAGCGTCAGACATTGGTAGTGCCTGCCGCTCAGATAAATCTCGGTTTATAAGAATATTGTTGCTTCCGCTTCAGGGGCCACCTTCGGGTGCAGGACTTAAGGAACTATGCGAATTTCCTCTATATTGTTTGCAGGATGAGGAAGGCTCTTTAAGGCTGTCTAATCACAGGCGTGAAGTGGCAATATAGGTATAAATACGCTTCGTCACCCCAATGTCCATTTCGCCCCCCCCCCCCCCCCCGAAAGTGTCCACATTAAAAGCTTATTAATACGAAAGTGTCTGCATTATTGTCGTGCAGGTCGATTTCGGAAAGTGTCCGCATTGACCGCAAATTACACCAAAGGCAGCAAAATCGGGGATCCCGCCTGGTGGTTGCTCAGGGCGGGCTTTGGAAAGTGTCCGCATTATCGTTGCGCTCTCGGGAAAACGGCTCGCAGCGTCGTTCGTGGATGAGCTGTGCGAAAGCTTTGCTGCTAAGCGGTTTCCAAGGAGCTGAATCCAGGATCGACATCGAGGGGACTGCTGTGAGGCCCGGAGCCCGTGGCTTGGGGCGCTTATCTGCTTGGCGTTGCGTCTCTTTGCGGGCCACAGGGGGCGTGTATTTGACATGGGGGCTGTGGCTCGTTGAGCGTTGAAAATAAGGAAAGTGTCCTGATTATGGGGTTCGGCGTGAGCCCAGGAAAGCGTCCGTATTAGGTGCAAAAAAACCTGGAGGCGTTGGATTTACTGGCTTGCAGGGGGGATTTTGCAAATCCCGCAGATTATTCAGTGTCCAGATAGCACAGAAAACCGGAGCAACGGTTCAAACGAGCGTTCTTTGACGAGCCCCAATGGATTCAGGGGTTTGCGGAAGGCACTCAAAGGCATATGTGTCCGCATTTCTGAGGTTTTTCGGCGTTCGGAAGCAACCCCAAGACGCTGGAGGCCTTGTGGGCTTTGGGTTGCGGGGGTTTTAGGGGTAGGAGTGTCCGTGTTTCGCAACGGCTACAGCGTGAATTAACATAGGATCGTGCGACTTGACATGGCGGACAGGTTGCGCTCAATATCAGATTTAACATAATACTCATTATGCGCCAATTCGTATTTCAGCATGAACCCATGGCCAGCCAGATTTGAAGCCAGCCCAAGCCCTCCATTCATCAAAACCGGCCCGGTCGTTGACCCAGGTTAACGTTGCCTCATTTTAACTTGATTAAAATGCAGGCTCCGCTTCCTTACGGGGATTCTGGCATGACCATCATCGTCACCGGCGCGGCTGGATTCATCGGTAGCAATCTCGTCCAGGCGCTTAACGAAAGAAATGAATCTGAGATTATCGCCGTCGACGACCTGACCGATGGCGATAAATTCCGTAATCTGGCCGACAGCGACATTGCCGACTACCTGGACAAAGACGACTTTCTCGAGCGTTTTGGTCGTGGCCAGTTTGGCAAGGTGCGCGCCGTGCTGCACCAAGGTGCGTGTTCGAGCACCGTCGAAGCTGATGGCCGTTTCATGATGGATAACAACTACCGATTCAGTCGTGAGTTGCTAACAGCGGCTCAACAGCAGCAGATTCCGTTGCTATATGCATCATCGGCAGCGGTTTACGGTGCAGGACGGGATTTTTGCGAACAGCGCGACTGTGAACGCCCGCTGAACGTCTACGGCTATTCCAAGTTCCTGTTCGATCAACAGGTGCGCCGGCAGTTGGCTGGCGCACGCAGCCAGATCGTGGGCCTGCGCTATTTCAATGTTTACGGCCCCCATGAACAGCATAAAGGTGCGATGGCGTCCGTGGCTCTGCACTGCTTCAGCCAGTACCAGGCCCACGGAAAAGTCAGCCTTTTTGGCAGTTATGGTGACTATCCCGGCGGTGGCCATCCGCGAGACTTCGTCTCTGTTGATGATGTGGTCAAGGTCAATATGTTCTTCCTCGACAACCCTCACTTGAGCGGGATTTTCAATGTTGGCAGCGGTCGCGCCCAGCCCTTTAATGACGTGGCTTTGGCAGTAATCAATCGACTGCGCGAGCAACAAGATCAACTGCCAATCTCGTTTGAGGTAGCCTTGCTTGAGGGTTTGCTCGAGTACAGCGAGTTCCCTGATCATTTGCGTGGCAAATACCAGTGCTACACCTGTGCCGACCTGGAGCGCTTGCGCGCTGCCGGTTACAAGGCACCGACGTTGACAGTCCAGCAAGGCGTGGCCCGCTACTGCGACTGGTTATTGAGCATCGAAAGCCCGCCGCCTGCTCCATTCAAGCAAGCGGCGGTAGCTTGAATTGCGGGATTACAATGAAATCCGGTGTTTTTGGCTTGGTTTATACATGTTTTTGCTGCGTTCTGCTAATAACTACACTAAATAGTCATTTAGCGTAGTTATAAAAGCATGCCGCTATTCACCTCATCATGCGCGCTGAGCTGGCTGCATCACAGGCCATGTCCAAGTCGGCACCTGAGAGGAATTGCGCGTAATGATCTTTCAATTCCAGTTCCCAGCCCGCGACCTCTTCAAGAAGTTGTTCGGCCTGATCTCTTGCAAGAGCAAAATGTGCATGGTGGCTAAGCAGGTTGCCCCGGCTGACCTGGCTGCCCTCGCGACCAACCGACATGGCCAAGGCTTTAGCAGGTCCCTCATCAAGCATGGGTAACACGTCGTACATCGGAGAAAGTCGCCACTTCCCGCCAACCCAGATTACGGCATGGTTACGCGGGTGATCATCGGAGTTGCCTGCCAAGGCGTTGTAGCACATGCGCTTGAACAGCTCTTGCAAGTCGGCGTCTGGTACGCCCCGCCGACGCATCTCGTCTGCCATGGCGGCATAGCGCCAATCTCTGTGGTGCGGGCCATTCCACTCAGAATCAAGCAAGGTCAGGCCGCTGAGCATTGGGATGCGCCGCGCCCCCTCGGCAATCGGTGTACGGTCAAAGCGTTCAATCAGCAAAGTGGACGGGCTTTCAGCATGCAGTGCGGTGCGCGCCACATTGATGCCCTTCCCCGCCGCAAATGTCATACACGCATACTCGATTGTCGGTAAGTCGTAATGATCAAATCGATCACGTGGCTTGGCCAGAATGAGCATCCCGTTGTCCTGAAGGGTGCGTTTCGGTCGTGCGCCACCTAATGCGGAACGTTGTTGACGGATATTCAGCGTGGCGGCCGACTCACGGTCAATTTGCCCGTCATACACCGCTTCGCAAGCAGCAATGAACTTTGCCAGGCCCTTCAGGTTCGGGATCGCACCCTCGCCGATACCTTCGGCAGGGGTTGTAGCACTGCCGGCCATCAGGTTGCCTACCCGGTCGTTGTTTGGTGACTTGAGCAGAAAGTCGATCGTGCCCAATTCCTGGCCATACGCGCGGTGCAGCAAACGTTCACCCCAACCATCGGGCATGGCGTCGTTGATGAAGCCAGGTACTCCGCGGTTTTTGGAAATACCTGAGTAAGCTTCGCGACGCAGCGGGTAGTTGATCGGGTCGGGTACCCAGCCTCCACGTGCCACCTGATCAGGGGCATACAGGAACTCGCCCAACTTGCCCTTGAGCGTGAGCCGGCCCAGGGTCACGACCTCACCTGTTTCCGGGTGCTCCATATAAATGTAGGCGCGGGACATCAGAACTCCTCGGGCTTGGGTTTCGCCAACCGCACGCGCCTGGCCGCGATGCCCTGATGTACATCGTCATCGGTGGTAAAGCGGGTGATCTGAGAGCTTGTTTCCAGGTCCTCCAGCGATGAGAACACCGTATCGCTGATGCCCAGCCGCCATAGCACCAGCATGAACGAACGCAGATCCACCAGCTCAGAGCCGCTCTCGATCTTGCGAAGCGTATGCGCCGAAACGTCGATGGCTGCCTTGAGATCGGCCTGGCGCAGGCCTAGGGTAAGTCGGCGTGCCTTCACCAGAAGCCCGATTTTATTGAGTGTATCGGCGCATGCGACTGGAAAGTAGCCGGGCATAATGGTCACCATCGTTAACACTAATTGATTTAAGGTTAACGATAGCACACATTACGCATAGATTTTTCAGTTTAATGTGCACGAAGGTTGATATTAAATCCGATAAGATCAACGACGGTTAGTATTAAATGCATCAGGAAAGCCCGCCAAAACGCCTATAGAAGCCCTCGCTAACATCCGGCAAAGGCCCATCCGCCGTCTCCAGTGCCGCGTTCAGCCATTCTTCTGCCTTGGCAAACACCAGCCGATAAAGATTGCGGCACAACTGTCGCGCAGCCCTTCCCTCCCAATCCCCTGGCAGCAACTCATCCGGCAGTTGCGGGTCGCGCAACAGCAAGCGCCTGTACTCATGGATCAGCAGTGTGCGCGCCAGGAAGCAATCCTGCGCATCGAGCTGCTGCTGCTCTTTCAAACCCTGCCACAGCGGCCTGAACAGCTGGATGAACTCGCTGTACTGCTGCCCCAGTTCCTCGATACGCCAGCTTTCCCGCACCTGGGCGCGCATGGCTTTGGAAGCGAGCACCTCCTGGGTGTGGGTTTCAAAGACGATGCTGTCGTCGCTGGCCTCCAGATCGCGTAGCGTGGCAGCCAGGTCGGCCCGGTCGGCCCGTGGGCAGCCCAGCAGGTTTGGCGCCATGACGCCAAACCCCTGCCATTCCAGTTCCTCACGCACAGCCTTGCGTTTGCCGGCCTCGAGTTGCGACAGCAGCACCAGCGTCCAGGTGCCATCCCAGGCCGGTTGGCTCTGGCTGTAGACACGTTTGAAGGCCTTTTCGAAGCGTCGGCGGCCGGTGCCCGTCAGGCTGTAATAGCTACGCCGCCCCACTTTTTCAGCAGTGAGCCAACCTTCTTTGGTCAGGCGAAAGATCGACGTGCGGATCAACCGCTCATTGATACCGATCGGCTCCAGCAGGTTGATGAGGCTACCCAGCCAGACGGTCCCGCCATGGGGTTCGATGGCATCGCCATACAAGGTGATGATCAGGGAGCTGGCACGGATCGGGGTCTGTTCCTGGAAGCGAGTGATCAGGTTGTTCAGTGGGACAAGATTGCTCATGGGCGAACTGTGCGCGGAGAAAGCACCGACTATACCTGTGCGGCGGGCCGCCTGGCCATTGCGTGACGCTACAGCACTCATGCGGTTACCTGGCCTTTGGGCCTGACGCCGGTATCTTCCATGCGCGGCCGCTGCGGTTCGGCTTCGGCCAGTGGTGGGCATTCGACCATGGTGTTCATGCAGCGTTGGGCCAGGTGCTGGTACTGCGCAGTGCCGCGCTGTTTCCAGGCTAGCTCCTGCTCGCTCAGCCGCCGTTTCACCTGGGCAGGTGAACCCATCACCAGGCTTTGCACCTCGCATTCAAAGCCGGCTTTGACGAACGCGGTGGCTGCGACGATGCAGCGTGGCGCCACATGGGCTCCGTCCATAACCACCGCGTTCATGCCGATCAAGGCGTCTTCACCCACCCGGCAGCCATGCAGCACGGCACCATGGCCAACATGCCCGTTGCGCTCCACGACCGTGTCGCCTCCCGGAAAGCCATGCATTACGCACGTATCCTGCAGGTTGGCACCCTCCTCCAGCACGATTCGGCCGAAATCCCCTCGCAGTGACGCGAGCGGGCCTATGTAGCAACGTGGGCCGACAATGACATCGCCGATCAGCACTGCGCTGGGGTGCACGTAGGCAGTCGGATGTACTACGGGCGTCAGGCCGTCCAGTCGATAGCAAGGCATGGCAAAGCTCCTGAAATGATTAGAGATGCCAAGCGATCTTGTATCACAACGTTAATACTCGTCAATTGTGTATCGCTTTCATAGTGACCAGGAACGCGTGACAAACCTGGTAAAAATAGGTGAAATGTCAGAGATTAATCCTTTCACCTACTTAGATTTCTCCATGCCCACAAATACCATGATCAATTCATGAGATACACGAAACAAACATCTAGCTTGCTAACATGTATCGCTTAGTGCATATACTGGCCTCACCTGGTCGCGGTCCAGCACCGCGCCCCTGCAAACAATTCCAAGAAATGCCGGCCCCACGACGTGCCGTGCGTGCAGCCAGAGGAACCCGACATGCCGCGATATCTCGATGTGCAGGTGCCAGAAAACGGTGTCCAGCTCATAACCCTGCAACGGCCCGAGGCACTCAACGCCCTGTGCACCGGGTTACTGGAAGAGCTGGCTGCTGCGCTGGATGCGGCCGCCCAGGATGACCAGGCTGGCGCCGTAGTGATTACCGGCAGCCGCAAGGCGTTCGCTGCAGGTGCGGATATTCGCGAGATGGCCGAGCGCGATATGGTCGGCATCCTCAATGACCCTCGTGTAGCTCACTGGCAACGCATTGCCGCATTCGCCAAGCCGCTGATTGCGGCAGTCAACGGTTACGCCTTGGGCGGTGGTTGCGAACTGGTGATGTGCGCCGACATTGTCATTGCCGGCACCGACGCCCGTTTCGGCCAGCCAGAAATCAACCTGGGCATCATCCCTGGCGCAGGCGGCACCCAGCGCCTGTTGCGGGCTGTAGGTAAGCCTCTGGCCATGCAGATGGTGCTGACCGGCGAAGCCATCACTGCCCGCCACGCCCTGCAGGCCGGCCTGGTCAGCGAAATCACCGAGCCCGAACTCACTGTGGAGCGCGCCATGCAGGTTGCGCGCAGTATCGCCGCCAAGGCGCCGCTCGCCGTACGCCTGGCCAAGGAGACACTACTCAAGGCCGGCGATACCGACCTGGCCACTGGACTGCGCTTCGAGCGCCATGCATTCACCTTGCTGGCCGGCACCGCCGACCGCAACGAAGGCATTCAGGCCTTTCAGGAAAAGCGCCAGGCCCGTTTCCAGGGCCGCTGATCATTACCCCCTCGACTGACGGAGCGAGTCTGTCATGACTTTCCAGCACATCCTGTTTTCCATCGAGCAAGGCGTTGCCCTGCTCTCGTTGAACCGCCCCGAGCAACTGAACAGCTTCAACACCGCCATGCACCTGGAAGTGCGCGAGGCACTCAAGCAAGTGCGCCAGAACGGCGAGGTGCGGGTGCTGCTGTTGACTGGCGAAGGCCGTGGCTTTTGCGCGGGGCAGGACCTGTCCGACCGCAATGTGGCGCCGGGCGCCGATATGCCCGACCTGGGCGAATCCATCGACAAGTTCTACAACCCGCTGGTGCGCACCCTGCGCGACCTGCCGTTGCCGGTGATCTGTGCAGTCAACGGCGTCGCAGCCGGTGCGGGTGCCAATATCCCGCTGGCCTGTGACCTGGTGCTGGCCGCCCGTTCGGCCAGCTTCATCCAGGCCTTCTGCAAGATCGGCCTGGTGCCGGACTCTGGCGGTACCTGGCTGCTGCCACGCCTGGTCGGCATGGCCAGGGCCAAGGCTCTGGCCATGCTGGGTGAGCGCCTGGGCGCCGAACAGGCCCAGCAATGGGGGCTGATCCACCGCGTGGTGGACGATGCTGCACTGCGTGACGAAGCCCTCGCCCTCGCCCGCCAGCTTGCCACACAACCTACCTATGGCCTGGCCCTGATCAAGCGCAGCCTCAACGCCAGCTTTGACAACGGGTTCGATCAGCAGCTGGAGCTGGAGCGTGACCTTCAGCGCCTGGCGGGCCGCAGCGAAGATTACCGTGAGGGCGTAAGCGCCTTCATGAACAAGCGCACGCCAGCATTCAAGGGGTGCTGAACATGAGCGCGCTCGCAAGCAATGTGCAGGTTGCGGTGATCGGTGCCGGTGCCATGGGCGCTGGTATTGCCCAGGTCGCCGCCCAGGCCGGTCACCCGGTGAAACTCTATGACAACCGCCCCGGTGCTGCTGCCCAGGCTGTGGCCGGCATTGACCGGCAGCTCGCCCGGCTCGTGGAAAAAGGCAAGTTACAGGCCGCTGACCGGGAACTGATCAGCCTACGGTTGTGCCCGGTCGACACCTTCGAAGCGCTGGCTGATGCCGGCCTGGTGATCGAAGCCATCGTCGAAAACCTGCAGGTCAAGCAGGCGCTGTTCAGTCAGCTCGAAGCCCTGTGCGGGGCCGACTGCATCATCGCCAGCAACACGTCGTCGCTGTCCATCACCAGCCTCGCTGCTGGCCTGGCTCGCCCGCAGCAAGTGGTTGGCATGCATTTCTTCAACCCGGCACCATTGATGGCGTTGGTTGAAGTGGTATCGGGGCTGGCAACCGCTCCCGCCGTGGCCGCGTGTATCTACGATACCGCACAGGCCTGGGGCAAACAGCCGGTGCACACGCGCTCTACGCCGGGCTTTATCGTCAACCGTGTGGCGCGACCTTTCTATGCTGAAAGCCTGCGCCTGTTGCAGGAAGGTGCAGCCGATTGTGCCAGCCTGGACGCGTTGCTGCGCGATGCTGGCGGATTTCGCATGGGCGCTTTCGAACTCACCGACCTGATTGGGCACGACGTCAACTACGCCGTCACCTGCTCGGTGTTCGATGCGTTCTATGGGGATTTCCGCTTCCAGCCTTCACTGGTGCAAAAAGAACTGGTGGATGCCGGCCGCCTGGGCCGCAAGACTGGCCAAGGCTTTTATAGCTACAAAGAAGGCGCCGAGCGCCCGGCGCCGGCCGAACTGCACAGCGACGCCAGCGCCGAAACCTGCGTCATCGAGGGGCACCTGGGTGTGCTGCAGCCTCTGGTCGAACGCCTGCGCCAGAACGGTATTGCCATGACCCAGCGCGCCGGTAGCGGCCTGATTCATGTCGGCGATGCCACGCTGGCGCTGTCCGATGGCCGCCTCGCCAGCCAGCGCGCCCGTGAAGATGGCCTGCGCAACCTGGTGCTGCTTGACCTCGCCCTGGATTACAGCACCGCCACGCGCATAGCCGTCAGCTGGTCTGCCGATACCACCGACAGCGCCCGCGACCAGGCCGTGGCGCTGCTGCAGCGCGCCGGCTTCAAGGTGACCGCTGTTGCAGACCTGCCGGGCCTTGTGGTGTTGCGCACCGTGGCAATGCTCGCCAACGAAGCCGCTGATGCGGTGCTACAGGGCGTTGGCAGCGCTGCCGACATCGACCTGGCCATGCGTGCAGGTGTCAACTACCCGTGCGGGCCCTTGGCCTGGGCGGCAAAGATTGGCATCGCGCATACCCTGCGCGTGCTCGACAACCTACAGCGCAGCTACGGCGAAAGCCGCTACCGCCCTTCCCTGCTGTTACGCCGCTGCGAAGCCAAAGGAGGCACCCTGCATGACTGAAGTGGAACTGGCACAAGCCTGTGCCGACGCCATGTACGCCCGCGATCAGGCCACCCAGGGCCTGGGCATCAGCCTGCTGGATGCCGGCCCTGGCCGGGCATGCCTGCGCATGCCCGTGCGTGCCGACATGATCCAGGGCCATGGCACCTGCCATGGCGGCTTCCTGTTTGCCCTCGCCGACTCGGCGTTTGCCTTTGCCTGTAACAGCTACGACCAGGCCACGGTGGCGCTTGGCTGCAGCATTGATTACCTGGCGCCAGCGCTGCGCGATGACGTGCTTACTGCCGACGCCAGTGAGGTCAGCCGCAAAGGGCGCACCGGCCTTTACGACGTGCGCATTCAGAACCAGCGCGGTGAGCTGGTGGCGATGTTCCACGGCAAATCCTACAAAGTGCGCGGCACTGTGCTGGCGCAGGAGACCCAAGATGACTGACAACACCCTGGCCGATGCCTTGATCATTGATGCCGTGCGCACCCCCATTGGCCGCTACGCCGGGGCCCTGAGCGGCGTGCGTGCCGATGACCTCGCCGCCATCCCGCTCAAGGCGTTGATCCAGCGCCACCCTGAGCTGGACTGGAAGGCCGTCGATGACGTCATCCTCGGCTGTGCCAACCAGGCCGGCGAAGACAATCGCAATGTGGCGCACATGGCCAGTTTGCTCGCCGGCTTGCCGATCGAGGTGCCGGGCACCACCATCAACCGCCTGTGCGGCTCCGGCCTGGACGCCATCGGCAACGCTGCCCGCGCCCTGCGCTGCGGTGAAGCCGGGTTGATGCTGGCCGGCGGTGTGGAATCGATGTCGCGCGCACCGTTCGTGATGGGCAAGTCGGAGCAGGCGTTCGGGCGTTCGGCCGAGCTGTACGACACCACCATCGGCTGGCGTTTCGTCAACCCACAGATGAAGGCCCTATACGGCACCGATTCAATGCCGGAAACGGCCGAGAATGTCGCCGAGCAATTCAACATCTCACGCGCCGACCAGGACGCTTTTGCCTTGCGCAGCCAGCACAAGGCCGCAGCCGCCCAGGCGCGCGGTCGCCTGGCGCAGGAAATCGTGCCGCTCGAGATCCCCCAGCGCAAAGGCCCGGCCAAGGTGGTCGAGCATGACGAACACCCTCGCGGGGATACCACGCTGGAGCAACTGGCCCGCCTCGGCACCCCGTTCCGCGAAGGCGGCAGTGTCACTGCAGGCAACGCATCCGGCGTCAACGACGGCGCGTGTGCCTTGTTGCTTGCCAGCAGTGCCGCCGCCCGCCGTCATGGCCTCAAGGCCCGCGGCCGTATCGTCGGCATGGCTGTAGCCGGGGTCGAACCGCGGCTGATGGGCATCGGCCCGGTGCCGGCAACCCGCAAGGTACTGGAACTTACAGGGTTGTCGCTGGCCGACCTGGACGTCATCGAGCTCAATGAGGCCTTTGCCGCCCAAGGCCTGGCCGTATTGCGCGAGCTGGGCCTGGCCGACGACGACCCCCGGGTCAACCGCAACGGCGGTGCCATTGCCCTGGGCCATCCGCTGGGCATGAGCGGTGCCCGCCTGGTCACCACGGCCCTGCACGAGCTGGAAGAAACCGCCGGGCGCTATGCCCTGTGCACCATGTGCATCGGGGTTGGCCAAGGCATCGCCATGGTCATCGAACGCCTCTGAGCGGATCGGGCCATCCGCCTGTTACCGAACCGAACGCAGCCGTATATGCTGCGCTCATGACACTCACCGCACGGCCCGCAACCGCTGCCGTGCGGCGTACAAGAACAATTCGAGTGAAGCCATGAACATGTACCATGATGCCGATCGTGCCCTGCTGGACCCGATGGAAACTGCCAGTGTCGATGCCCTGCGCCAGCACCAGCTGGAGCGCCTGCGCTGGAGCCTTAAGCACGCCTACGACAACGTGCCGCTGTACCGCCAGCGCTTTGCCGAGTGCGGCGCCCACCCCGACGACCTCAAAAGCCTGGAAGACCTGGCGAAATTCCCCTTCACCGGCAAGAACGACCTGCGTGACAACTACCCCTACGGGATGTTCGCCGTGCCTCAGGAAGAGGTGGTGCGCCTGCATGCCTCCAGCGGCACCACTGGCAAACCGACGGTGGTCGGCTATACGCAGAATGACATCGACACCTGGGCCAATGTCGTCGCCCGCTCGATCCGCGCGGCCGGTGGACGAAAAGGTGACAAGGTGCATGTCTCCTACGGCTATGGGCTTTTCACGGGCGGCCTTGGCGCGCATTACGGCGCCGAGCGCCTGGGTTGTACGGTAATCCCGATGTCCGGCGGCCAGACCGAGAAGCAGGTGCAGCTGATTCGCGACTTCCAGCCAGACATCATCATGGTCACCCCGTCCTACATGCTCAACCTGGCCGACGAGATCGAGCGCCAGGGCATCGACCCGCACAACCTCAAGCTGCGGCTGGGCATTTTCGGTGCCGAACCGTGGACCGACGAGCTGCGCCGCTCAATCGAGCAGCGCCTGGGTATCAATGCCCTCGACATTTATGGCCTGTCGGAAATCATGGGCCCTGGGGTAGCGATGGAGTGCATCGAGACCAAAGACGGCCCGACCATCTGGGAAGACCACTTCTACCCCGAGATCATCGACCCGGTTACCGGAGCGGTTCTGCCAGACGGCCAGCTGGGCGAGCTGGTGTTCACCTCGCTGAGCAAGGAAGCGCTGCCGATGGTGCGCTACCGCACCCGCGACCTCACGCGCCTGCTGCCCGGCACCGCCAGGCCGATGCGGCGCATTGGCAAGATCACCGGCCGCAGTGATGACATGCTGATCATTCGCGGGGTCAACGTGTTCCCGACCCAGATCGAGGAACAGGTGTTAAAAATAAAACAGCTTTCCGAGCTTTATGAGATACACCTGTATCGCAATGGCAACCTGGACAGTGTCGAGGTGCACGTTGAGCTGCGCGCAGAATGCCAGCACCTGGATGAGGCACAGCGCAAGCTGCTGACCGGGGAGCTGACCAGGCAGATCAAGACCTATATCGGCATCAGCACCCAGGTGCACCTGCAGCCGTGCGGCACGCTCAAGCGCTCCGAGGGCAAGGCTTGCCACGTGTACGACAAACGGTTGGCCAGCTGATTCGTTCGGCTGCCTTTTCGGCCCCGGCATTGTCCGGGGCTTTTTTTTGCATTTTTGCGGCCGGCCTCTTCGCGGGCGCGCCCGCTCCCACAGGAATTCATGTGAATTCCGGGCTG
The DNA here is from genome assembly GCF_044769185.1 of Pseudomonas sp. NPDC090592. Lineage (NCBI taxonomy): Bacteria > Pseudomonadati > Pseudomonadota > Gammaproteobacteria > Pseudomonadales > Pseudomonadaceae > Pseudomonas > Pseudomonas sp. NPDC090592. Next base: position 83,790 of record NZ_JBIVXJ010000023.1, on the reverse strand, counting down.
TGCGGTCCCTGTGGGAGCGGGCGAGCCCGCGAAGAGGCCGGTAAAGCGATACACAAATCTTATTTGATACACATAAAACAGTTTGACGTTATGTTTTGTATCGCTTACAAATGACTCATACCTTAGCAGGAGTCACAGAACATGTACGCACAGCTAGTGGAAACCGGAGTCAAGCGCGTCAAGGCGCTGGAAGAGATGTCGCCCGAAGAGCGCAACTTCCAGGAAAAGATCGACGCCGAAATCAAGATCGAAGCCAAGAACTGGATGCCCGAGGCTTACCGCCAGACCCTGATCCGGCAGATCTCCCAGCACGCCCATTCGGAAATCGTCGGCATGCTGCCAGAAGGCAACTGGGTCACCCGCGCCCCCAGCCTCAAGCGCAAGCTGCAACTGATGGCCAAGATCCAGGACGAAGCCGGCCACGGCCTGTACCTGTACAGCGCCATGGAAACCCTGGGCGCCGACCGTGACGAAGAAATCGCCAAGCTGCACAGCGGCAAGGCCAAATACTCGAGCATCTTCAACTACCCCACCCTCAGCTGGGCCGACATGGGCGCAGTGGGCTGGCTGGTGGATGGCGCCGCCATCGTCAACCAGGTGGTGTTGCAACGCACCTCCTACGGCCCTTACTCCCGCGCCATGATCCGTATCTGCAAGGAAGAGAGCTTCCACCAGCGCCAGGGCTACGAAATGCTCCTGACCATGATGCGTCACGGCACCCAGGCCCAGCGGGACATGGTGCAGGACGCCATCAACCGCCTGTGGTGGCCTTCGCTGATGATGTTCGGCCCCAGCGACGAACACTCCCCCAACAGCGCCCAGTCCATGGCCTGGAAGATCAAGCGCCAGACCAACGACGAACTGCGCCAGCGCTTCATCGACCAGACCGTGCCGCAACTGGAGTTGCTCGGCTGCACCGCCCCTGACCCTGAGCTGAAGTGGAACGCCGAACGCGGTCACTACGACTTCGGCGCAATCCAGTGGGACGAGTTCTACGAAGTGCTCAAGGGCAACGGCCCGTGCAACCAGGAACGTGTCGCCACCCGGCGCAAAGCCATCGAGGACGGCGCCTGGGTTCGCGAGGCCGCCGTGGCCTACGCGCGCAAGCAACAGAACAAGAACGCCGCCTGAGCGGCGATTGATGCGGAGATCGAAAATGTCTGTCTGGACCCTCTACGAAGTGTTCGTGCGCAGCAAGCACGGCCTTAACCACAAGCACGTTGGCAGCGTTCACGCCGCCGATGCTGCCATGGCCATCGAAAATGCCCGTGAGCTGTACACCCGCCGCAGCGAAGGCGTCAGCCTGTGGGTGGTACCTTCGGCACTGATCACCGCCTCGTCCCCTGACGAAAAAGACCCGCTGTTCGCCCCGTCGGATGACAAGGTTTACCGCCACGCCAGCTTTTACGAGCTGCCCGACGAAGTCGGACACATGTGAGGTTGGCCATGCACAACGAAGCCCTTATCCCCTACCTGCTGCTGCTTGGCGACAGCGCCCTCGTTCAAGGCCAGCGCCTGTGCGAATGGTGTGGCCACGCCCCGGCCATTGAAGAAGAACTGGCCCTGATGAACGTTGGCCTCGACCTGGTCGGCCAGGCGCGCAACTGGCTGGAATACGCAGCCCAGCTGCTGGACGACGGCCGGGACGCCGACGCCTTGGCCTTTGGCCGGGACCAGCGGGCCTACCGCAACCTGCTGTTGGTCGAGCAGCCCAACGGCGATTTCGCCGTGACCATGACCAAGCAGTTCCTTTACGACGCCTGGCACTTTGCCGTGCTGAAGGGCCTGGCCGGTTCCTGCGATGAACGTATCGCCGGTATCGCCGCCAAGGCCCTCAAGGAAGTCACTTACCACCTGCGCCGCTCCAGCGAGTGGGTGCAGCGCCTGGGCGGCGGTACCGAAGAAAGCCGCCAGCGCATGCTCGCCGCGGTTCCGGCATTGTGGCGCTTCACCGTCGAACTGACGGCCGCCAGCGACAACGAAGTGCAACTGGCCGAAGCCGGTATTGCTGCCGATCCGGCCGCCGTGGGGGCTGCCTGGCTGCAACAGGTGAGCGAGACTTTCGATTCGGTCGAGCTGCCGCTGCCCAAGGCTGCCAGCCACTTCTACCTGGACGGTCGCAAAGGCTTGCACACCGAGCACCTGGGCCTGCTGCTGGCCGAGATGCAGTTCCTGCCAAGGGCCTACCCCGATGCAACCTGGTGAGCTGATTACCGGCGACCGTGGTGCGCGGGCGCCACGCGGCGATGACCTGGCCCGGGCCTGGGAGGTCCTGGCCCAAGTCATGGACCCGGAAGTGCCCGTGGTCAGCGTGGTTGACCTGGGCATTGTCCGCGACCTGGATTGGCGCGCCGGCCACTTGCACCTGGTGGTAACCCCGACTTACTCGGGCTGCCCGGCCACCGAAGTGATCGAAGGCGATATCCGCCAGGCACTGGAGCAGGCGGGCTTTGCCGCGCCGGACCTGGAGCGGCGGCTGACCCCAGCGTGGAGCACCGACTGGATCAGTGCGCTGGGCCGTGAACGCCTACGCGCTTACGGCATCGCCCCACCGCAAGGCAGCACCAGCAAGCGCAGCCTGCTTGGTGACGCGCCGCAGGTGTGCTGCCCCCAGTGCGGCAGCGCCCATACCGAATTGCTCAGCCAGTTCGGCTCCACCGCGTGCAAGGCGCTGTACCGCTGCCGTGAGTGCCTGGAGCCGTTCGACTATTTCAAATGCATTTGAGCCGTGGAGAACACCATGAGCCAGTTTCACAGCCTGACCATCAAGCAAGTGCGCAACGAGACCCGTGACGCCGTGTCGATTGCCTTCGACGTGCCCGAGCACCTGCAAGCACAGTTTCGCTTCACCCAGGGCCAGTACCTGGTCATGCGTACCCAGCTGGACAACGAAGAGGTTCGCCGCTCCTACTCCATTTGCAGTGCCGTGCAGGACGGCGAGCTGCGCGTGGCCGTCAAGCGTGTGCCCGGCGGGCGCTTCTCGGCGTTTGCCAATGAAGTGCTCAAGGCAGGCCAGCAACTGGACGTGATGCCGCCCTCCGGCAGCTTCTACGTACCGCTGGACCCAACCCGCCAGGGTAACTACCTGGGCGTGGCTGCCGGCAGTGGCATTACCCCGATCCTGTCGATCATCGCTACCACCCTGGCCAGCGAGCCGCACAGCCGCTTCACCCTGCTGTATGGCAACCGCTCCAGTTCTGGGGCCTTGTTCCGCGACAAGCTCGAAGACCTCAAGAACCGCTACCTCGACCGGCTGAACCTGATTTTCGTGTTCAGCCGCGAGCAGCAGGATGTTGACCTGTACAACGGCCGCATCGACGCCGACAAGTGCGGCCAGCTGTTCTCGCGCTGGCTGGACGTGCCTGGCCTGGACGCCGCTTTCATTTGTGGCCCCCAGGCAATGACCGAAACCGTACGCGACAGCTTGCAGGCCAATGGCCTGGGCAAGGAGCGCATTCATTTCGAGCTGTTTGCCGCGGCCGGCAGCGAAGCCCGCCGTGAGGCCCGCGAGGCGGCGCGTCAGGTGGACTCGGCGCTCAGCCATATCACGGTAATCAGCGACGGCCGCGCCCTCACCTTCGACTTGCCACGCAACACCCAGAACGTGCTGGACGCCGGCAATGCCATCGGCGCCGAGCTGCCCTACTCGTGCAAGGCCGGCGTTTGCTCTACCTGCAAGTGCCGGGTGATCGAGGGCGAAGTGGAAATGGACAGCAACCACGCGCTGGAGGACTACGAAGTGGCGGCCGGGTATGTGCTGTCGTGTCAGACCTACCCGGTGAGCGACAAGGTGGTCCTCGATTTCGACCAGCTCTGACACCGGGTCGCCTTCTTCGCGGGCGCGCCCGCTCCCACAGGGACAGCACAGGCCTCAAATACGCCGCCGCACCTGTGGGAGCGGGCATGCCCGCGAAGAGGCCATCAGCAGCACTGCAACACCCCGCGTGACCTCAACAAAACAATTACAACACCCAGAGATCGCAACCCATGACACCCGAACGCATAGAAAGCATCGCCAACCATCCCGACTTCCAGCACCTGGTGCGGCGCAAGCGCCGTCTCAATGGCAGCCTGACCCTGGCCATGCTGGTGATCTACTACGGATTCGTCCTGCTGGTGGCGTTCTCGCCCAGCACCCTCGGCCAGTCCCTCAGCGGCGGCGTGACAACAGTCGGCATGCTGGTGGGTGTGCTGATGGTGCTGCTGTCCTTCGCCCTTACCGGCATCTACGTGCACCGTGCCAACAACGTACTCGACCCGCTCAACGACAAGGTCAAGCAGGAGTGCGCGCAATGAACTGGACTGCCATTTCGATGTTCATGGTGTTCGTCTGCTTCACCCTGCTGGTCACCCGCTGGGCCGCGTTGCGCACCCGTTCGGCCAGCGACTTCTACACGGCCGGCGGTGGCCTGACCGGCATGCAGAACGGCCTGGCGATCGCTGGCGACATGATCAGTGCCGCGTCTTTCCTGGGCATTTCCGCGATGATGTTCATGAACGGCTACGACGGCCTGCTGTATGCCCTGGGTGTGCTGGCCGGCTGGCCGATCATTCTGTTCCTGATCGCCGAACGCCTGCGCAACCTGGGTAAGTACACCTTCGCCGACGTGGTCAGCTATCGCCTGGCGCAAACCCCGGTTCGTCTCACGTCGGCGTTCGGTACCCTGGTGGTCGCGTTGATGTACCTGGTGGCGCAGATGGTCGGTGCCGGCAAGCTGATTGAGCTGCTGTTCGGCATCAGCTACCTGTACGCGGTGGTGCTGGTGGGTGTGCTGATGGTTGCCTACGTTACCTTCGGCGGCATGCTCGCCACCACCTGGGTGCAGATCATCAAGGCGGTGATGCTGTTGTCGGGCACCAGCTTCATGGCCTTCATGGTGCTCAAGCACTTCGGCTTCAGCACCGAAGCCATGTTTGCCAGCGCCGTGGCCGTGCATGCCAAGGGCCAGGCGATCATGGCACCGGGTGGCTTGCTGTCCAACCCGGTGGATGCCATTTCCCTGGGCCTGGGCATGATGTTCGGCACCGCGGGCCTGCCGCATATCCTGATGCGCTTCTTCACTGTCAGTGATGCCAAGGAAGCACGCAAGAGCGTGTTCTACGCCACCGGCTTCATTGGTTACTTCTACCTGCTGCTGATCATTGTCGGCTTTGGCGCCATCGTGATGGTCGGCACCGAGCCGTCCTACCGCGATGCCACCGGCGCGATCATCGGCGGCGGCAACATGGTCGCGGTACACCTGGCCCAGGCGGTGGGTGGCAACTTGTTCCTTGGGTTCATCTCTGCCGTAGCGTTTGCCACCATCCTGGCGGTCGTCGCCGGCCTGGCGCTGTCGGGTGCGTCGGCCGTGTCCCACGACCTGTATGCCTGCGTAGTGCGCCAAGGCAAGGCCACCGAACAGGAAGAAATGCGCGTGTCGCGTATCGCTACCCTGCTGATCGGCCTGCTGGCGGTATTGCTCGGCCTGATGTTCGAGTCGCAGAACATCGCCTTCCTCTCCGGGCTGGTGCTGGCGGTGGCTGCCTCGGTCAACTTCCCGGTGCTGCTGCTCTCGATGTTCTGGAAAGGCCTGACCACCCGCGGCGCGGTGTGCGGCAGCATGGCCGGGCTGGTATCGGCGGTATTGCTGGTGGTACTGGGCCCGGCGGTGTGGGTCAACGTACTGCACAACGACAAAGCGCTGTTCCCTTACAGCAACCCGGCGTTGTTCTCCATGAGCCTGGCTTTCCTGAGTGCCTGGGTGTTCTCGGTTACCGACAGTTCGGAACGAGCCAGCGAAGAGCGCGGCCGCTACCTGGCCCAGTTCATTCGCTCCATGACCGGGATCGGCGCCGCCGGCGCCAGCAAGCACTGACCTCAAGGACGATCAACCATGTCGGGTAAAACAACAACAATGAACCGCTCGCACTTCATGTCAGCCGCCTGGCTGGCCACCCTCGCCCTGCCTTTGCCGGCAATGGCAGACTTCATCGGCGACAGCCACGCACGCTTGGAGCTGCGCAACCACTACATCAACCGCGACTTCCGCCAGAGCAATGCGCCCCAGGCCAAGGCCGAGGAATGGGGCCAGGGCTTTACTGCCAAGATCGAGTCGGGCTTCACCGATGGCCCGGTCGGTTTTGGCGTCGACGCCATGGGCCAGCTGGGTATCGAGCTCGACTCCAGCCGCGATCGCCGTAATACCGGCCTGCTGCCCTTCGGCCCGAACAGCCACGAACCGGTCGACGACTACAGCGAACTGAGTCTCACCGGCAAGGTACGTGTATCCAAGAGCACCTTGCGCCTGGGCACGTTACAGCCGATCTTGCCCGTGGTGGTCTACAACGACACCCGCCTGTTGGCGTCCACCTTCCAGGGCGGCCTGCTTACCAGTCAGGACATCAATGGCCTCACCTTCAACGGCGGCCGCCTGACCAAGGCCAACCTGCGCGACTCCTCGGGCCGAGACGACATTGGCTACGGCGCCGCCAGCAGCGACCACCTGGATTTCGGTGGTGGCAGCTACGCCATTACCCCGCAAACCAGCATCAGCTACTACTACGCCAAACTCGAAGACATCTACCGCCAGCAGTTCGTCGGCCTGATCGATACCCGCCCCTTGAGCGAAGGCGTAAGCCTGCGCAGCGACCTGCGCTACTTCGACAGCCGCAATGACGGCGCCGAGCGTGCCGGCAACATCGACAACCGCAACTTCAACGCCATGCTCACCCTCGGCGTGCGGGCGCACAAATTCACCGCCACCTGGCAGCAGATGTCGGGCGACAGCGCCTTCCCGTTCGTCAATGGCGGCGACCCGTTCACCGTCAACCTGGTCACCTACAACACCTTCACCCGCGCCGGGCTCGACTCGTGGCAAGTGCGCTACGACTACGACTTCGTCGCCATGGGCATCCCCGGGCTGAGTTTCATGACGCGCTATACCGATGGCCGCCACGCCGAAACCGCCACTGTCAGCAATGGCCGCGAGCGTGAACGCGATACCGACATCACCTACGTCATCCAGAGCGGCCCGTTCAAGGACGTGAGCCTGCGCTGGCGCAACGTCACCTTCCGTTCCGGCAATGGCCTGACCAACGCCGTGGACGAAAACCGCCTGATCATCGGCTACACCCTGGCGCTGTGGTAACAGCGCCCCCTCAATTTGAACAGCATGGAGAACAGCATGTCTGCCGCCCCTACTCTGCAAAGCTTCATCGCCGGCCGCTGGCTGGGCCAGCACGGCGCCCAGGCCCTGCGCAGCGCCCTTGATGGCCACGTCCTGGCCTACAGCCACGAGGAGCGCCCGGACTTCGCCGAAGCCGTGGACTTTGCCCGTGCTCGCGGCCTCGCCAGCCTGATGGCCATGGACTTCCAGCAACGCGCTGCCCGGTTGAAAGCGCTGGCCCTGTACCTGGCCGAGCGCAAGGAACAGCTTTACGCCCTGTCGCACCACAGTGGCGCCACCCGTGCCGACAGCTGGATCGACATCGAAGGCGGTAACGCCACGCTGTTCGCCTATGCCGGTATCGGCAGCCGTGAGCTGCCGTCGGGCAACCTGGTGCACGAAGGCCCGGCCATCGCGCTGGGCAAACAAGGCCATTTCGCCGGCAGCCACATCCTGGTGCCACGTGCAGGCGTTGCGGTGCACATCAACGCCTTCAACTTCCCCATCTGGGGCATGCTGGAGAAATTCGCGCCGACCTTCCTGGCCGGCATGCCGTGTATCGTCAAGCCTGCGACCTCCACCAGCTACCTGACCGAAGCCGTCGTCCGCCTGATGAACGCCTCCGGCCTGCTGCCAGAGGGCAGCCTGCAACTGGTCATTGGCAGCACTGGCGACCTGCTGGACCGCCTGCAGGGCCAGGATGTGGTGACCTTCACCGGGTCTGCCGATACCGCCGCCAAGTTGCGCGTCACGCCAAACCTGATACGCAATTCAGTGCCGTTTACCGCCGAAGCCGACTCGTTGAACTGCGCCATTCTCGGCCCGGACGTCACCCCGGACAGTGAAGAGTTCGACCTGTACATCAAGGAAGTGGTGCGGGAAATGACCACCAAGGCCGGGCAGAAATGCACCGCCATCCGCCGGGCCATCGTACCGGCCAAGCACATCGATGCCGTTGCCTCTCGCCTGCGCGAGCGGCTGAGCAAGGTGGTGGTCGGTGATCCGTCGGTCGAAGGCGTGCGCATGGGCGCCCTGGCCTCTCACGACCAGCAACGGGACGTGGCCGAGCGGGTGCGCAGCTTGCTGCAAAGCTGCGATCAGCTGTTCGGCGCCAGCGATGGTTTTGCTCCGCGTGGCGAAGGTGTGGCTGAGGGTGCGTTCTTCGCCCCGACCCTGCTGCAGGCACGCAACCCGCATGCCGAAGGCGGCGCCCACGATATCGAAGCGTTTGGCCCCGTCAGCACGCTTATGGCCTACGATGACCTGGACGAGGCGCTGGCCCTGGCTGCGCGTGGCAAAGGCAGCCTGGTGGCGACCCTGGTCACTGCCGACCGCAGCGTGGCCGCCAAGGCCATCCCTGTGGCTGCTGCCTGGCATGGCCGGCTGCTGGTGCTCGACAGCGAAGCCGCCAAAGAGTCCACCGGCCACGGCTCGCCGCTGCCACAGCTCAAGCATGGCGGCCCGGGTCGCGCGGGTGGCGGTGAAGAGCTGGGCGGCCTGCGTGCGGTCAAGCACTACTTGCAGCGTGCCGCGGTGCAGGGTTCACCGAGCATGCTCACGGCGGTGACTGGCGAGTATGTGCGTGGCGCTGAAGTGATCGAGACTGAAGTGCACCCGTTCCGCCGCTACTTCGAGCAATTGCGCATCGGCGAGTCGCTGCTCACCCACCGTCGCACCGTGACCGAAGCCGACCTGGTCAATTTTGGTTGCCTGTCGGGCGACCATTTCTACATGCACTTTGACGAAATCGCTGCCAGGGAATCGCAGTTCGGCAAGCGCATTGCCCACGGCTACTTCGTGCTGTCGGCAGCAGCCGGATTGTTTGTATCACCCGGCGCGGGGCCAGTGCTGGCCAACTATGGCCTGGATACCCTGCGTTTCATCAACCCGGTGGGCATTGGCGACACCATCCAGGCGCGGTTGACCTGCAAACGCAAGATCGACCAGGGCAAGACCAGCCCGCTGGGCCAGCCGCAGGGTGTGGTGGCGTGGGATGTAGAGGTGACCAACCAGCTGGGCGAACTGGTGGCCAGTTATGACATCCTGACCTTGGTATTGAAGCAGCCACTGTGACAGGTTGAGCCCGTTCCCACAGGGATGTGCGGTCCCTGTGGGAGCGGGCGTGCCCGCGAAGAAGCCCGCACAGGCCACATAAAGGCCAAAGGCCACCTCGTACATCTGCCCTAATCGCCCCTCACCCCCCCTCGGCGTTATAGTCCAGCGATAACAACGCCAAGGAAGCCCCCATCATGCACCCCTTCAAGCTAGTGCTCAGTACCGCCCTGCTGCTCGGCATGGCCGGTTGCCAGACCATCAAGCCCTCCGAAGACACCCTCAAGCAGCGTACCGAGTTCATCCTCAACACCAAGGTGTCGAAAGTCGCCGACGTACGTAATGACAGCACCATCACCTACTACACCGCCACCACCGCCAAAGGCCAGTACGAGTGCCAGATGCCCAGCGGTGGTATCGTCGCCGTAGCCGGCATGGGCCTGTACGAGCCGACGCCGACCTGCATGAAGGAAGGCCAGGCCCTGATCCTGCAATAAACCCACCCCGCGCCCGTGCCGGCCTAGTTGGCCGGCGCCGCCGTTTCCTCGCGCAATGCGCGCAAGGCCGCACGCAGTTCAGCTGGGCGCACCGGTTTGGAAAGCACAGCGATATTGCGCTCATGCACCACTGCCTGGATTTTCTCCGTGTCATGCCCCGTCATGATCAGCGCGGGCACGTCCCACCCGCACTGCGCCCTCAGCTGGTCGATGCAGTCGACGCCGGTTGCCTCCCGCCCCAGGTCGTAATCGGCGACGATCACCTCGCAATCACTGCTCAGGCCCACGGGCGAGCTGTGCGCATCCACCTCGCAGCCCCAGCGCTGCAGCAGTGCGGTGGTCGCCCTCAGCACGTTATGGTCGTCTTCTACCAGGCACACACGCAAGCCGCCGAGCAGGCCTGGCGCTGCATGCGCACGGTCTACCGACACCTGCGCCGGTTGCGCGCAGAGCCGTGGCAGGCCCTGCAAGCTTACCGCCGTGCCGTGCCCTGGCCGCGAGCGCAACTTTACCTCCAGGCCCATCAGGCGCCCGAGCCGGCGCACGATCGACAGGCCCAGCCCCACGCCTTCGACATCGTTGTCACGCACTTGGCGCACCCGGTAGAACTCTTCGAATACCAGCCGCTGGTGGGCTTCATCAATGCCACGGCCCTGGTCGTAGATAACGATGGCCAAACCCTCGGCACAGCGCCGCACGCCCAGCAGCAGGGGGCGATGTGCTGCATATTTGAAGCTGTTGGACAACACGTTCTGCACCATGGTGGCCAACATGCCGCGGTCGGCCCGGGTCCAGTGGCGGCAAGGCCGCAAGCGAATGGTCACACCCGCCCAGCGGGCGGCCTCGCTGTTCTGTTGCAGCAGTTCAGCCAGGAACGGATCCAGGGCAAACACCTCGTACCTGGGTTGTGCACGCCCGTTGTCCAGTGTGTACAGGTCGAGAATCGAGCGGAACAGCTGCGACACGTTGAGCAGCGAGCGGTCGATGCTGTCCACCAACCGGCGCTCCTGCTCGCCCAGTGGCGCATCGCGCAGGCAGGCCGTGAACAGGCCGATGGAATGAATCGGCTGGCGCAGGTCATGGCTGGCCTGGGCCAGGAAGCGCGATTTTTCGCGGTTGGCCGCAGCGGCCAGCTCCGAGGCCTTGCGCGTGCGCTCCAGCAACAGGTGCGCATAGATCGGGATCACCGTGCTGGTGGTGAGCAGCATCAGCACCATGAACGGGTTGGCCTGCCAGTAAGGCGTGATCTGATACACCACCAGCAACGCCGCCAGCGCCAGCACGGTGGCAATTGCCAGGTAGCGCGAGCCAAAGCGCATGCCATTACCCAGGTTCACCCACACCATCACCGCATAGATCGGCAGCGCCGCATCGCCACCGACTACCAGGCCGAAGCAGGTGCCGGTGTAGTCATGCACCATGCCCAGTACGCGCCGCCAGGGGTAATGCCCGGGCCAATGGGCGATGGCCTGGCGCAAGCCGATGGACACCACTATGAAGGTTACGATGTAGTAGATGATCGGCAGGTGAGGCGCATGCGAGCGGCCCGGGAGGAAGCCCAGCATGATGATGTAGGCAAGCGCGCAGCAGGCAACGATGACGCGCAGGTTGGCTTGATCGAGCTCGTTGTTCTTGTCCAGGTCCATGGCCAGTGTCCTTGTGCACAGGGTCGCATTAATACCTTCCATAGGCAGCGCCCTCTCTGTGTGGCTGCTAAATTAGCATGCTCCAGTCCACCTACGGCTATAGGGAGTTGCCAGGCGTGACGTGTCGCATCATCGTGGCGGATGACCATCCGCTGTTCAGGGAAGCCCTGTCGCGCACCGTGCTGCGCGTGTTGCCGGGTGCCCGGGTGGACGAAGCTGGTTGCCTTGATGAGGTGCTACAGCTGGCCAGCACCGGCGAGGCAGCCGATACCCTGATCCTCGACCTGCGCTTCCCCGGGCTGGTCGATATCCAGTGCCTTGCACACTTGCGCCAGCAACTGCCGCGCACCACGCTGATCATTGTGTCGATGGTCGATGACCCCGCCATCGTCGACCAGGTGATGCAAGCCGGGGTGGACGGGTTTGTCGGTAAAAGCATCGCGGCAGAGGAAATGGGCGCAGCCATCCTGGCCATTCGCAATGGCGAAGTGCTGGTCAGGTATGCGCCCTCGGGTTTTCTGCAGGATCTTGCTGGTGGGCCTGTGGAGTGTGCAGTGGAACAGCTCACGCACCGCCAGCACGAAGTCTTGCGGCTGATCGCCCAAGGCAAGACCAACAAGGAAATAGCCAAGGCCCTCGATATTTCCCCGTTTACCGTGCGCATTCACGTGTCTTCACTGCTCAAGGCGCTGGGCGTCAGCTCGCGTACGGCGGCTGCCGTGAAGTACACCGGCAGCTGACGCCGGTGCCCGCGCTGCCGGTCAGACCACTGCCGCCGGGTCCTGTGCCGACGGGTTCGGCCTGCTGCCCGAAACCCGCCAGGTGACAGCGGTGATCCCGTAGCGCTCGGCCATCGGCCGGCTGATCTTCCTGATTTTCTCGCGCCCGAACTTGGGAATGATACCGATGCCCGCATCGCAACTTGCCCAATGCCAGGCCTCGGCATTGTCCAGGCGCTCAAGACGAATGATGAAACTGCGCGGCTGGCCATGCAGTTGGTAGTCGATGATGTACAGCTGTGGGCTAGGCATCGCAGGGGGCCTCCTCTTCTCCATGGATGACACCCTGATTGATCCGGGCACGGCGAGAAGATTCAAAATTTTGTCAAATAACCGGAATCAGCGGTATTCGCTACCCCTGTGGGAGCGGGTTTACCCGCGAAATGGCCGATACGGGTACCCGCTAGGCATGCACACTCCACTGCACCGCCTGCGCCTCGATCGGCATTTCATCAATGGCATGGATCATCCCGTTCTCCAGCGCTTCCCGCGGCCCCAGTATGCGTGGATACGCCATCAGGTAACGCGGCACATCCAGTACCTCGGTGGCGCCTTGGGTGCGTTCGGCCACGATCTGTGCATACAGGCGCAAATCGTAATCCAGGCTCATCGCATACTCCGCCATCCGTGAATGGTCCACCGAACCGTGCAAGGTCCAGTGGAACGGATGGAACAGGAACTTGCTGTAACTGCATGCCGTGCGCCGTTGCCCGGCCAGGAACAGGATATTGCCCATGGACTCGACCGTGCCCAGGTTATGGGTATGCACCTCTGCCGGCAGTGCCCGCAGGAAGTTGTACAGGGTAAACCCGTAGCTGCATTCGCCACCCATGGTGGCGATGTTCAGTTGCAGGATCTCGGCCCCCTGTTGCAAAGCCCGCGAACAGGTATTGATCAGGTTGCCGCAGGTCGACGAGTTGATCGGCCCGGTGAAATGAATGATATGTCTGGCCATGCTTGCCTCCAGGGTTATGCGGTGGAAACGTCAGCAGCCGCAAAGTTCAACCCGGGTTGGGCAAAGCGTGAAATCGTTCCTGAACGTGAAGGCGGTATTGGCCCGCACTCACGCCTGGCTGAAAAGCACCCGCTTGAACGCTTCTGCAGCCAGGTGTACCTGCACCGCCCAATCCACGGCGGCATCGCTGCCAGCATCATCGGAGATGTATTTCAGGCACACGAACGGAATGCCCTCACTGCGCGCGATCAACGCCAGCACGTAGGCTTCCATGTCGACCACGTCATAAGGCGCGTCACCATGGTTGACCTCGAAGCTGTCACCGCTGCCACAGGTTTCCAATGGCAGGCCCGGAATGACCGCCCCGTGTTCCAGCACTACCGGGGTATCGGACAAAGGCGTCTGGTAACGGGCGAAGCCCAGTGGGGTCACATCCATGTCGCGCTGCACGAAGCGGTTGCAACACACCACATTGCCCTTGCCGTGGCGCTGACTGCCAGCCGATCCAAGGTTGACGATCAACTTTGGCTTGCGCGTCGCAATCGCCTTGGTCAGGGCAATGGCGGCATTGACCTTGCCGATACCGGTGAACACCGTATTCACCTCGGTGAATACATCGCCCGCCTCGGCTTCGAGGGCAAAGACAAACAGCGTGTCATCCAGGGAAGTGTCGGGGAATTGCTGAATCAGCATCATGGAGCAAGTATTTCCGAGTGGCTGCAAAGGGCGCGGCCATTGTCGGCCAACCCCGGCTAATTGCAACCCCTTGCCCATTGCAGTGCCAGGTAACCCCGGCACTGCACATCGGTCAATTACGAGCGGCCACCCTTGCGGCCGGACTCGCGATCATGCGGCATGTTGCTGCCAGAGGACTGGCCGCCCTTGCGGCCGGCTTCGGAGGCCTTTTCACGATCATTGGCGAAGTTGCCTGGGTTCTTGTTGCCGCCTTGGCTGCCTGGTTGGTTACCGGTGCGGCTGTTGTCTTTGTTGGCCATGGTCTTCAAACCTCATATGACTTCGGAGTGCACGGCAAACTGCCGTACACAAGTTCGGAGTTCAGCCATATGGAGGGATTCGTTTTTATTGCCGACGGTTCGGACCGGTGGCGTTAAATAAGCGACAACGCCATATTTGGTGCGCCTGTCAGTCGTGCGACGGGCTATCCAGGCGCGCCTGACGGCGGCCCAGCCAGCTACCCGTCACTGCCCAGCCCAACGCAATCAGTGCGCCAATCAGCATGGCCAACTGCGGGTGCTCGCCCAGCACGTCCAGGGCCCGCTTGATCCAGCCGCTCAGGGCATCGCCGCCCCGGTACACCACCGTGTCGATGAAGTTCTTGGCCTTGTACTTGTCCTCTGCCGGTAGCACGGTAAACAGCATTTCCCGCCCAGGCCGCACCAGCGCGTACTCACCAGCCCGGCGTACCACCATCACCACCACGAAGACCGCGAACACGGGCGCCAGTGCCAGCCACAGGAAACCTGCGGCCATTACCAACGGCACCGCTACCAGTAACACCCCTACCCCCAGCCGGCGGGCCAGGCGCCCGGTGAGGAACACCTGGGTGAGAATGGCCAGGGCTTGTACCACTGTATCGATCAGGCCGAATACCTGGGTTTGTCGCGTACGGTCGGTGAAGGTCTCGCTGACAATGCGCGCCTGCTCGAAGTACAGGAAGGTACTGACGCTGGCCAGCAGCACCACGAACAGGGCGATGCCCAGCAGGTATGGGGAGCGCAACACGGCAGTGGCACCGGCAAACGGGTTGCCGCCCAGAGGCCGCGAATCCGGGCGCTCGGAACGCGCCTGCAGGGGGTGCTTCACTCGCCAGCGTTGCAGGAACAGGGTGGCGCCGATACTGCCAAGCAAAAAGACCGCCGCCAGCACCAGCAACCCGGCATGGCCCAGTGGGGCCACCAGCAAAGTACCGAGTATGGGGCCACTCAGCCCGCCCAGGCTGGCCCCGGCTGCCAGCAAGCCGAACAGGCGTTTGCCCTGGGCGGTAGAAAACAGGTCGGCGAGCACGCTCCAGGCCAGGGAAATGGTCAGCAGGTTGAACACCGACAGCCAGATGTAGAAGGCCCGGGCGGTCCACAAATCGTCCGGGTTGCGGGTAAACAGCACGGCGAAAAGCAACAGGTTGCTGGCGAAGAACCCGTAGGTCCACGGCAGGATGTGCCTGCGCTGCACCCTGGACGCCAGCCAGCCAAACAGCGGCAGGCATGCCAGGGTCGCGATGAAGGTGCCGGTGAACAGCCATTGCAGGTTGTCCACGCCACCGGCGATGCCCATGGTTTCGCGTACCGGGCGCAGCATGAAGTAGCCGGTGAACAGCAGGTAGAACAGCAGCAGGCCGGCGACGACCGCAGGGCCTTCGCCGGGCTGGATGTTCAGCCCGTGGTCCAGGCGCCGCCGCCACGCCTGCATGATGTCAGGCAAACTGCTTGATCAGCGCCTGTTGCTGCGCCTGGGTAAGCAAGGGGTCATGGCCGGCCTTTAGCTGGTCGAGCTGGCGGTCGGGCCGACCGGTCGCGGGAATGACGGTGGTCACAGCCGGGTGGCTGATGGCGAACTTGAGAAACAGCTGCGCCCAGCTGCCAATGCCGGCCTCTGCCGCCCACTCAGGCAACGCCTGGTCCTTGACCCGGGCGAACAGACGGCCATCGTCGAAAGCCCGGTTGATCAGCACCGCCACGCCTTTGTCCTGGCACAGTGGCAGCAGTTCACGCGCGGCATCAGGCGCGTTCACCGAGTAGTTGATCTGGATGAAGTCCAGCGGCTGGCTGCGCACGATTCGGGCGACTTCGTCATGGCCGCTGTTCAGGTAATGAGTGATGCCCACATAACGGGTCTTGCCCTGCTGCTTCAACTCGCGGGCATAAGGCAGTTGGGTCTGCCAGTCGCGCAGGTTGTGGATTTGCAGCAGGTCGACCTTGTCGGTACGCAGGCTCTTCAGGCTGCCGGCCCATTGCACTTGCGCATCGGCCCGGCTGTCGGCTGCGATCTTGGTGGCAATGAAGCACTGCCGGTGCCAGCCGCCCTCTTCCAGCAACTGGCCCAGAATGCTATCGGCACCACCATAGTTGGGCGAGGTGTCGATCACCCGCCCACCGCCGTCGAAAAACGCCTTGAGCACGCTTTCAAGCTGCTGATACTGGGCTGAGCCTGCGTCTACTTCAAAGCTGCCGGATGTGCCGGCACCGATCACCGGCAGCGCTTCCCCTGTGGACGGTACCTTGCGGGTCAGCAAACCTGCCGGGGCGGCGGCGTGCAGCCAAGGGCTTGCGGCCAACAAGCCCAACGTGGCGCCGGCGCGTAGGACATCACGACGTGCGTACATGGAAAAGCTCCCGTCATGAATCGGAAACTTTCAAGGCTAGCCGCTCTGCCCCGCACTGCCGGGTGATTCTGTATCTGGATGTTTAGCGATCAGGCCTGCAGCAACTGGCTCAGGTCGACACCCGCCTCGCCCATTGGCGGGCACCAGTAATAGCCGCCGGTCAGCGGCCGGCTGAAGCGGTACAGGCCGTCGATGATGCCATCCTCAAGCCCGCTCATGCGCCGCAGTTGCACTTCGAACGCATCGAAGCTGTGACCCAGGGCGACGAAGGCCAGGCCGGCGCCGCGCTGGTCGGCCCAGGCCACCGAACGACGGACCATGAACGCTTCGGGCTCGAAGCTTTCCTGGGCAGTACGCTTGACGTGCGCGGACTCCGGCGCGTCGTCGAGTTCTTCATTGTCGCCAAGGCGGCGGCCAATGATGTTGTCCTGGTCGGCCTGGGGCAGCGACTTGAAGTACTCCAGGTCGTGCTTCCACAACTGGAACGCAGCAAAGCTGGAACCGTCGGCCGCAATGGCCGCTTGCACGGCAGCTTCGTCCACCGGGTTTTCGGTGCCATCTTCATAGCCCGTCAGGTCGTGGCCACCCCGGTGCAGGAAGCCGTCAACGCTGTCAGCCAGGCGCAGGGCCGGTGCCAGCGCCTTTTCCAGGGCCTGGGCGCGCAGCAGCAGGTCACCACGTTCATTACCGCGCAGCCACAGCCACAGGGCGTGCTGCGTGCCTGGGTTTTCCACGGCGGCATCCAGCAGCGGGAAAGCGCGCAGGCCGGGCACTGCACGGTCCAGGGCCTTGGCCATCGGGGCGCCGATACCGAGGATCAGCTGTTGGCCATCGACCTGTGACAGCAAGGCATCCAGTACGCCAGGCAAAGCCTCGGGCGACTGCAGGGTGAAGAACAGGTGGCGGGCGTGGGCCGGCACCGGGGTGGCAAGCAGACCTTGCTGGAACGGCATGACAGGCTAATCCTCGGCAAAAACCGAAATGCTACTGCGCCTGCAGCCCTACTGCAATGCGGCATGCAGCCCCGGTCGCCGCTGTGGGCAGTAACAAACGGTTACCAAGAGCTGGCCCTTTGCGATTAGCTATCAATCAGCGCCCGCCTACACTCTCCGGGATCCTTCGCCCGAGAGACCGCCCATGACCGCCTCGCCCTTGCTCACCGCCTTTCTGCCGCTTGCCCTGGGTATCATCATGCTTGGCCTCGGGTTGTCACTGACCCTGGCCGACTTTGCACGCGTGGTGAAATACCCAAAGCCGGTGGTGGTGGGCCTGGCCTGCCAGATCCTGTTGCTGCCGCTGGTGTGCTTCCTGATCGCCAACGGCTTTGGCCTGGAGCCGGCCCTGGCGGTAGGGCTGATGTTGCTGGCCGCCTCGCCGGGCGGCACCACGGCCAACCTGTTCAGCCACCTGGCCCACGGTGATGTGGCGTTGAACATCACCTTGACGGCCGTCAACTCGCTGATCGCGATCCTGACCATGCCGCTGCTGGTGAACCTGTCGCTGGGCTGGTTCATGGCCTCGGACCAGGCCATCCCGCTGCAGTTCGCCAAAGTCCTGCAGGTGTTTGCCATTGTCCTGCTGCCGGTGGCATTGGGCATGCTGATTCGCCATTTCGCCCCGGCCTTTGCAGCGCGCATGGAAAAGCCGATGAAGCTGGTGGCTGCGCTGTTCCTGGCCTTCACCATCGTCCTGGCCCTGGCCAAGGACTGGCAGACTGTGGTCGAGTACGCACCGGTAGTTGGCCTGGCGGCGCTGTTGTTCAACGTGCTGAGCCTGGCCGTGGGCTACTGGGTGCCACGCCTGTTGAACATTCCAAAACGCCAGGCAATTGCCATTGGCATGGAAATCGGCATCCATAACGGCACCTTGGCGATTGCCCTGGCGCTGAGCCCTTCACTGCTGAACAACCCGACCATGGCGGTGCCGGCGGCGCTGTATAGCCTGATCATGTTCTTCACGGCCGCGGGCTTCGGCTGGTGGGTGAGCCGGGGGCATGTGGCGGCTCAGCCTGAAGGTGGCACTGTGAATCAGGGCTGATGGCCGCTTCGCGGGCAAACCCGCTCCAGGGTTACCGCAGCCTGTCATGCCAGTGCAGTACCTGCGAGATTGCCCAGTCCATTGTGTGGGAGCGGGCGTGCCCGCGAAGAGTCCAACGCGGTGCATGGCACCGGCTGCGCCGGTGTTCGCGGGCTTGCCCGCTCCCACAGAGTTCTCCGCTAAATCAGATAGTTACGATTCTTGCCATAGGAGCGGGTTTACCCACGAAGGGGGCCTGTCAGGCTGTCACGAAGCGTTGCGGTTACTTCGCAGCTGCCGTTTCAGCACCTTCAACGGCGGCGCATAGAAAAACCCGAACGACACACTCCCCGTGCGCCCTTTCACCGCATGGTGCAACTGGTGCGCACGGTGCAAGCGCTTGAAGTAACGGTTGACCGGCTTCGGCTTGTGCGGCCAATGCCTGTGAAAGAACCCGTCATGGGCCACGACATACAACATACCGTACCCCGCCACACCGGCACCCACCCACTGCAAGGGTGCGTAGCCACTCTTGCCCAAGGCGACCAGCGCTGTGGCGATCAGCCCCAGGGCCACCAGGTACAGGTCGTTGGTTTCGAGCATGCCCAGCTGTGGCTCATGGTGCGAGCGGTGCAGCCACCAGCCCCAGCCATGCATGATGTACTTGTGAGCCAGCGTGCCAACGCCCTCCATGGCCACCAGGGTGCCGAACAGCACGGCGAGATTGAACAGCATGGAACGGTCCGGGTGATGGCGAAGGAAGCCGCAAGGGTACCGATTGCCTGCGGTTTTTTCCATGCGGGCGTGACCGGATACAGACCTGTTGCGAATGAAGCCATTGTCATGATTTCGCCCTTGACCTGGTCTGCCACGGGGCGTAAGGTCCCCGACGCAATTTTGCAACCCTGAACAGGAGACCTGCATTGGACAGTAGCCCCAGTCGCTTGCGACAGGCCCACTTGGCGCGCTAGCCCGGCAGTGTCCTGCACTGTCTGGCCGCCCTGGCAAGACGGTGGTTTCCTGTAACCCCTTCTTATCCTCCCTCCTCCTCGTGGTCCTGCGCATTCTCTGGTTATTCAGCCACGCCAACTGATGATGGCGCTCAGGCGGGCGTTTGCCCGTGGAAGAGGTTTGTTATGGATTGGAAAGTATTTCTGCTGCGCGTCAGCATTGCCCTGCTGCTGGGGGCGCTGATTGGCGCCGAACGCCAACTGCGCCAACGCTTGACCGGGCTGCGTACCAATGCACTGGTCAGCACCGGTGCTTGCCTATTCGTGCTGATGACGCAGGCGGTGCCGGGCATGGCGCCCACTGATGCGTCGCGTATTGCTGCATACGTGGTATCGGGCATCGGCTTTCTCGGGGGCGGCGTGATCATGCGCGATGGTTTCAATGTGCGTGGCCTGAACACCGCCGCCACGTTGTGGTGCACGGCCGCGGTCGGCGTGCTGTGCAGCCTCGGGCTGCTGCTGGAGGCGACACTGGGTAGCCTGGTGGTGCTGTGCGCCAATATCCTGCTGCGCGAGGTTGCCCAGCGCCTGGACCACCAGAACGTGGTGCCGGCCAGCGAGGTGGAGCAGCACTTCGAAGTGCGCATCGTCTGCCGCGCCGAGGACGAGATCCAGGTGCGCAGCCTGATGTTGCACAGCCTGGGCGATCCGCAACTGCGCCTGCAGTCACTGCACAGCGAAGACCTGGCCAACCCGGCGCGACTGGAAGTGCGCGCCGAACTGCTGGGTACCACGCAGGCACCCGCGCAACTGGAACGGTTGGTCAGTCGGGTCAGCCTGGAGAAAGGTGTCAGCTCGGTGCGCTGGCAATTGCAGCCGCAGGTGCTGGCGACAGACTAGGGGCGAAATCATTGGTCAGCCGCCTGTGCGCGGCCGGCCAGGAAAAGGATCAACCCTTTGCCCCATGCGCGCCGCAGCTGCAAAAACTGCGTTTGTCTGTGGCTTACTGCGCTGCGGTCGCAGCAGGCAACTGCGACCGACACTGCTGCAACGCCTCGTCTCGCGCCTGGATCTGCTCCTCAAACCACTGCAGCTGGCGAGCTTGCTCGGCGCACAGGTCGCGCCGTTGCTCCAGGCTTTGCGCTTGCACATCCAGCTGCCGGCGCATTTCCTCGCTGGCGCCCTGTGCCTGGGCCAGCATCGTCCGCAGGCCCTGGATCTGCGCGTCGCGTTGTTCCAGCAACTCGTCCTGTGCCCGGCATTCGCTGGCGGCTTGGCGATGCTCACCCAGCAAACGCTCGTTATCACGGTGCAGACGTGTAAGTTCGTCCTGTTTGACGATCATGCCCTGCTGCAGTTGGCGCACCTCCACCTGCATTTGCTGCAACTGCGCTTCGTGGCGCCGCTGTTCCTGCTCGCGCTGTTCACGGCTGGCCGTGCGGTAGTGCTCCAGCGCATCGCGAGCATGGCGATGCTTGTCTTCCAGCGACTTGACCTGCTCGTCCTTGTCAGCCAGGCGTACCTGCAATTCACCCAGCGACTGGTTGAGGCTGGCACTGCGAAGCTGTTCGGCCTGCAGTGTGCTTTGCGTGGACAACAGCTTTTCTGTTTCGGCGGCCAATGCCGCTGCATCGATCTTGTGTTGCTGATGTGCAGCAGCCAGTGCCTGTTGTGCGATTTCCAGCTGCGCCTCAAGCGTTTCGCGCTGTTGAGTGAAGGTGCTCTCGGCCTGCTCGATATGCAGGTCAGCCTCATCCTGCAACTGGGTTGCCAATTGCCCGACCAGGCGGCTCAACACATCGCTCAGCGCGGCGCCACCTTCAGAAGCCACTGGCTGCTGGCCGTTCAGCTCTTTGAGGTAGCGGTGAATCGTGGTCTTGGAGCCGGTGTTACCCAGCTCGATACGTATGGCATCGATGCTGGGGTTCTCGCCACGGGCAATCAGCGCCTGACGCGCCTGCTGCACTACAACCTTGTTGATACCGCCCCGGGCCATGCTTGCTCCTACGATTTTGTACTGTGTTATGTACCATGTAATTACATACCAATTATGGCGATAACAAAACGCAGCTGCAAACGTTTTATAAGGTGGAATAATCACGGCTTATCGCATGTTAGCGCCCATTTTGGCCGGAACAGGCACTGGGCAGGCGTACGAATGCTGGTTGCGCCCTGCCTTGTTTAAGCTGCGCTTTGCCGCCACCATGTACGCCCGGCATTCGATTACCGACTGAAAATGACCCTGGAAAACTACAAGGCAATCGCCGACAGCATTGCGCTGCTGCTTTATCCGCACGCTGAAGTCATCGTTCACGAGCTGAGCAGCCAGACAGTTGTGCACATCGCCAACAACTTCTCCCAGCGCAAGCTGGGCGATGATTCGGCTATCGATGAGGAATTAGGGGGGCTGCTCAGCGGCACCAATCTCGGCCCTTACGAGAAGCTGAACTGGAACGGCCAGAAAATCCGCTCGATCAGTAGCGTGCTGCGTAACCAGGACGGAGAAGCCGAGCACCTGATGTGCATCAACCTGAATGTGTCGGTGCTGGAGCAGGCTCGTGTGGCGCTGGATGCGTTCTTCCAGGTGAGCCGCCTGGTGCCACAGCCGGATGCACTGTTCCGTAACGACTGGCAGGAACGTATCAATACCTTCCTGCATGGCTGGCTGCAGGCGCACAACCTGTCACTGCAGACGCTGCGGATGAAGGACAAGCGCACCCTTGTGCAGGCTTTGCATGCAGAGGGTGCCTTCGATGGGCGTAGTGGCGCCGACTACGTTGCCAATGTGCTCAACATGGGCCGCGCCACTGTCTACAAATACCTGAAGGAGCTCAGGGCCTGATCAGCCCATGCGCTGCACCTGCGCTGGCGTACGCTGCATCAGTACCTTGCCGTTGCGCACCGATACCAGTGCATGCCCCTGGCTGCGCACCATCTCGTAATCGTCCGGCGCCGACAGCAGCAACAGGTTCGCCGGCCGCCCCACCTCGATGCCATAGCGCTCGCCAAGGTTCAGGGTACGGGCGCTGTTCTCGGTGATCAGGTCCAGGCAACGTTGCAGATCTTCATAACCGAGCATATGGCAGATATGCAGGCCCGCTTCGAGTATGCGCAGGATGTTGCCATTGCCCAGCGGGTACCATGGGTCGACGATGGAGTCCTGGCCGAAGCAGATATTCATCCCCGCCCGATCAATTTCCGCCACGCGGGTCAGCCCGCGGCGCTTGGGGTAGCTGTCGAAGCGCCCTTGCAAGTGAATACTCTCGGTCGGGCACGAGATGAAGTTGATGCCTGACAGCTTGAGCAGGCGGAACAGCTTGTAGCAGTACGCGTTGTCGTAAGAGCCCATGGCCGTGGTATGGCTGGCCGTTACCCGGGCGCCCATGCCGCGCACCCGGGCTTCTTCGGCCAGCACCTCGAGAAAGCGCGACTGCGGGTCGTCGGTCTCGTCACAGTGCACGTCCACCAGGCAGCCGGTACGCTCGGCCAGGTCCATCAGGAACTTCACCGATGACACGCCCTGATCGCGGGTGTTCTCGAAGTGTGGAATGCCGCCGACCACATCGGCGCCAATCGCCACCGCTTCAGTCATCAGTGCCCGCCCGTTGGCATAAGACTCGATCCCCTCCTGGGGGAAGGCGACAATCTGCAAGTCGACCAGTGCACGCACTTCGTCGCGCACCTCGACCATCGCCTTCAAGGCGGTGAGGTTCGGGTCGGTTACATCGACATGCGTGCGCACATGCTGGATACCGTGGTTCACCAGCATGCCAATGGTCTTTTTCGCCCGTGTCTTGATGTCTTCGTGGGTGGTAATTTCCTTGCGTTCCGCCCAGCGCTCGATACCTTCGAACAGCGTGCCGCTCATGTTCCATTTCGGCTCGCCAGCCGTCAGCGTGGCGTCCAGGTGGATATGCGGTTCGACAAAAGGCGCCACCACCAGGTTTTGCCCAGCGTCCAGATCATCGCCAGTGCCAGGTGCCAGCACCTCAGGCTGGGGGACGATGGCGGCGATGCGCTCGCCGTTCAGTTCGATGCGAAATAGCCCGGGCTTGCCGCGCAGGCGTGCGTTGATGATGTTCATGTGTTTACTCCTTGCCGTGGGCTTCGCTCATGCGCCATACCAGCATGGCGACCGAAGCATTCATGCGAAAAAGCGGGTCATCCAGGGACTGGCCGCTCAGTTGTTCGATGCGCTGGATGCGCTGATTGATGGTGTTGCGGTGCAGCCCCAGGCGCTGCGCAGCTTTAAGCCCATTGCCATTTTCCATGAGCAGCGCGTCGAGCGTGTGCACCAGGGCATTTGCCTGCTTGCGCCCGGGGGCGATCAGCGGGCCCAGGGTACGGCTGACGAAATCATCGATCAGCGAGCGGTCGACAATACCTTGCAACAGGCGCAGCACGCCCAGCTCGCTGTAGTTGCAGTATCCGTTGGCCGGGCGCAGGTGCTGCGCCACTTCCAACGCCTGGCGTGCCTCGCTGAGCGCCTGCCGGTAATGCGCGCAATCATCCGCCAGGCACGACAGGCCCATGAACAGGCTCAGCTCACCCGTCACGGCCTGCAACTGCCGATACAGGGTGGTCAATGCCTCGGGCAGGTCGTGCGCTTCGGCCAGTAGCACCACGAACAGGTCGCCCGGCAATTGCGCCGTTACGCTACCCGGCCGCTGACGGCACCAGGCGTCAAGGTGGTCTTCCAGGGCCTGGCGGGTAAGCTGCCAGCTACGCTCGCCCAGGGCCAGCCCGTGGCGCTCGAACAGGCCATCCACGCCCGACAGGCGCAAGGCCAGCAGGCGCCGCGGCTCATCCAGCGTCAATTGCAAATGCGCCGCCCGCTGCCGGGCAATCGCCAGGCTCGGGTAGTCGCCGGTGAGCAACTGGCCGAGGATATCGTTGCGCGAGCGGCGCACCTGGCTCATCTGCACCAGCGCCGTGCCGATCAGGTGGGTAACCACCACCATTTTCAGTGCATAGGGTTGCTCGATCAGCGGCAGGCCGAGGTGCTCGGCACGGGCAATCACGGCGGGCGGGATGGCCTGGATGAAACTGCCGCCCGTGAGGATGACCATGCCGGCAATGCCCACGGCGTCGCCGTCCTCCACCAGGCTCAGCAGGTTGGCCTCGCCACGCGGGTGGTTGATGCCGGTGACGAACACCAGCTCGCCGCCCATTACCCATTCAGCGATGCCTTCGTTTTCCGCCACATACGGCCAGCGCACCCGTCGCTGCAGGTTGCGCGCGCCGGCCCGCACGCGCATTTCGTGCAGGCCGGGCAAATGCAGGATCTCATCCAGCGCCAGGCTCACGGCTCGATGCCCGCCTGGCCCGGAGCCCGGCGGCGCTCGCCCAGCTCAAGCATCACCACATAGCACAACGCCGAGGCGCCGATGCCCACCAGCGGCGCAACCCAGGGCGAGGCATACGCCAGCAGCGCACCCACGGCATAGGCTATAAGCCCGTTCAGGTTGTAGCGAGGCAGGCTTACCGACGCCAGCGCCGGGTACTTGCCACGATGGCGGTACCAGAAATCGGCCATGATCACCCCACCCACCGGCGGAATGATCGAGCCCAGCAGCACCAGGAACGGGATCAGCATCTCGTACATGCCGCCGATCGCCAGTACAATGCCAACCCCCGCGGCCACCAGGGTTGCCGTGCGCCTGCGCTCGCTGCGCAACAAGTGGCAGGCGGCGGCCGACACGTTGTAGATGGTCGGCCCCTGTATGGTCCAAAGGTTCAGGCACAGCATCACCACTGCCGCAAACGACAGGCCTTGCAGCATCATCACTTCGACAATATCGGCCTGCTGGTAAACCATCGCGCACCAGGCGCCTGCCACCACCATCAGGCCGTTACCCAGCAAGAACGCCACGACGCTGGCGACTACCGCTACCCGGCCACTGCGCGCCAGACGTGTCCAGTTGGTGGCCTGGGTAGCACCACTGGCGAAGGTGCCGAAGACCATGGTCACTGCTGCCGAAAAGGTCAGGTTTTCATGCGGCACCACCGCCGCCAGCCCGGCAAGCCCACCGACATCGCGGGTGGCGATGTACATCGAAGCCACCAGCAGCACGAACATCAACGGCACCGACACGCGCGACAATACATCCAGGCCTTTGAAGCCGATGATGGCGGTGATGCTGAAGCCCAGGCCGAAGAACACCATCAACGGCACACTGAAGCCTTCCGCCAGCCCCAGCAGCTTGACCAGCACGATGGCCACGGTGGCCGTACCCCAGGCGTACCAGCCAAGCTCGGCAAACCCCAGCAGAAAGTCCGAAAGCCGGCTGCCGGCTTCGCCAAAACAGAAGCGCCCCATCAGCACCGTGTTCAGGCCACTGCGCGAGGCGATGAATGCCAGGGCAGCGGCATACAGGGCCAGCAGGCTGTTGCCGATGGTAGCCACCCACAACATGTCGACAAAATTGAAGGCCATGCCCAGCTTGCCACCGGCGAACATCGTGCCGGTGAAGAAGGTGAAGCTGAACAGGACCATGGCAATCGGCAGCAGGCCCTTGCGGGCAGACTGCGGGGCTTCGCTGAGGGGGAATTCGCTGGGTGAGCTCATTGCACGGGGCTCCGGGTTGTAGTTGGGAGCTGGAAGAGCAATATGCGGGCCGCTTTCTAGCGGGCCTGAGAGCACGTCAGGAACAGGCGCATGGCACTGCGCGTCATGTGCACAGTGAACATTAAAGCGCTGAAATGGCGAATTGAAAGTGTGGCCTGTGACTCGATTTGAAGCGCAAATGCACCAAAGCGGATCCGGATTGGGTAGTTGACACTCAGGCGGCAGAAGAACGCGGACGCTGTGGCAACTGGCTTGCTCAAAATCTGAAAACTGACGCGTTCCCTGTGGGAGCGGGCGCGCCCGCGAAGAATCCAACGCGTTGCATGGCACCGGCTGCGCCGGTGTTCGCGGGCAAGCCCGCTCCCACAGGGCACTGCTAAATCAGTAAGTCATGTGCGCTTCCACGCGGTGGAAGGTTACGCCCCGTCCAACCCCATCTGCCAGAAGTCCGCCTCCAGGCTGGACGCCTGCCCGAAAACCCCCACCAGTTCGGCGAAGCGCTGCTCGGTCATGCTGCGTGCCGCCAGCTCGTCCAGCTGCTTGCGCGCAGCTGCCGCCACGCCCTGGTAGCCTTCCCCGGCATACTCGCAAATCCACTCGCGGTAAGGGTGGTTGCTCAAGTCGCCAATCCGCTGCGCCAGTGCCTGGCCGATCTCGGCATAGCCGATCACGCAAGGCGCCAGTGCAACATGCAGCTCCAGCAGGTCGCCGGCTGCACCGCAGTCCAGCACATAGCGGGTATAGGCCACAGTGGCCTGGTGCTCGGGCGCGGCCTCGATATCCGCCTGGGTCAACCCCCAGCGCGCACACAGGCGCAAGTGCAACTCGGTTTCATCCAGAATCGCCGCCAGCGTGGCCTGGGCGGCGCGGATATCAGCCGGGCGACGGCTCTTGTAGGCCGCCAGCGCCCAGGCGCGGGCGAACTGGACAAGGAACAGGTAATCCTGCACCAGGTAAGTCCGGAAGGCGTCCTCGCTCAGCGTGCCCTCACCCATCTGCCGCACGAAGTCATGGTCGACATAACTGTTCCACTGTTGCGTGGCAGCGCTCTTCAGGCGTTCGAAGATATCCATGCTCATTGGCCCTCCGGGTAGACGGCGTCGAAGAAGGCCAGCTCCAGCGCGACGGTGCGCTGGTAGAAGTCACTGGCCAGTGCGGCTTGCTGCGGGCCAACGCGGTCCAGTTCGGCCTGCAGGAAGGCAACGAAGGCCTGGAAGGCCGGGTTGTCGTGCAGGGTTATCCACTCGGCATGGACGAAGTTGTCCGGCATGGGTTTGGGCGCCATCAGCGCCCAGTCCAGGTACAGGCCCTCGGCAACATTGAGTACCGCCAGCGCCGCCACATAGGAACGGGTGGCCGCTGCTTCGCGCATGATCGCCTTGAAACCTGCGGTTGGCGCCGTATCGGCCGGTTCACTGCGTTGCAGGGGGCTTACATCCAGCGCCTCGAAGGCGCGGAGGAAATAGGTGTTCTCGTCACTGCAGATCATCCCGGCAAAACGCCCGAAGCGCAGGCGCGCCTCGAAGGTGTCGGCCGTAGCGATCGCTGCACCCAGCAGGGTCAGGAAGCTGTCGAGGAAGCGGTGGTCCTGCACCAGGTAGTCGACCATGATCGGGTCCGGCAGGCTGCCGTCGCACAATTGGGTCACGAAGCGGTGGCCAACGGCCGCCGACCAGGTCGGCTCGCTTTGGCGGCGCAGGGACTGGCTGAAACGTTCGGTCATGTTGCTGTCCTTGATGAGGGTGACAGCGAGACCTTGGCAGTTGGCATGAACGGGCCTCGCAGTGAGGCCGGCAAAAAGGCAGGTAACAAGTCCCATCCCTTCGCCGGCATGATCCGGATCAGGTTCGAAGGGTCACCGCGCTGCAGCGTTCAGCGGTTTCTCAGCCCGTTGCCGGGCTCCCCTTGGTGGCGCTCAGGTATACCCCAGGGCGCTGGTGCTGTCACTACCCACTGCACCCAATCTGTGGGCAATGGGGGCCCGCAAGTGGGGAATCAGCCCCATTTTTGACGCCCCGTTATTTAGCGCGCATCAGACACCGCAAGGATTTGTTTAACAAAGTATTACTGAAAAAATTGTTGGCACAGCCGTTGCTCTGAGCCTTTTACCGGGCAAAACGCCATTGATGGCTTAGCGCCATAACGCCGCGAGCGAGGCATAAGGCAATGAAAACACCTGCCGTGATCCACCCAACCAGGCACGTATTCCAGCTGTCCTCCGTCACTGCGCTGATGCTCAGCCTCGGGCTGATCACGGCCATGGCCTCCTCCCTCGACGACAACAGCCCGCCGCCGCCCACCGACCAATCGGCCTATACCGACCAGCCCGCCGACCCAACGCCAGCGCTGCTCAACCTCAATACATTGCCCGAAGCCAATGAGGGCTCGTTGGAGCTGACCGATGGCGTATACGGTGACCGCAACACGGTGCGCACCGACAACGTGCTGCCGCCGGCCTTGCAAACCTCGGACCGATACCCCACCAATGGCAAGCCCAGCCCGCTATTCGGTGCGCAGCCGTTCACCCAGCAATTGTTGCTGTTCGAAGAGTTCGGCCCGGAAAAACTCGACCCTACCCTGCCACCGCCCAGCCTGACCTTCCCGGTTCCCACCTTGGGTGCTGCCCCGGCCCAGGACCCCAACGTCGTGGCGCGCAGCAGCCCCAGCGGCACCGCCCTGGAAGCCTTCCTCAAACAACCGGGCCTTTACCCGTTCCCGACCCAGTTTTCCAACGTGCTGGACCGCAACCCGTGGAAGGCGCAGATCGAGCTGTTCCTCAACCGCCAACCCGTCGGGTCTCCGGCTGAAGGCCGTCCACCAGGAAAGGGCTGGTCTCATCAGCGCTGGAACGAGTTTTACCCACAGACCGCGTTCAAGACCGCGCAGGCCGGCGCGCGCATCAACCAGGGCCTGCGCGACCGTAAACAATTGCACAACTATGCGGTCGGTGAGTTCGCCCCGGGCGGGCTGTACTACCAGACCTCCGACATTCCAACCACACTGGGCACCACCAAGGGCATCGACACCCGCTTCCACCCGAACATGCCCCTGCAGAACCACAAGTCACTGTGGACCTTCGACGGCACCTTCCCGGTCAAGCTGCTGATGGTGCGCTATGGCCAACCGGTGCTGATGCGGCACTACAACGCCCTGCCAATCGACCCTTCGGCCAACGGCGGCTTTGGCCTGCACACCATCTCGACCCATGAGCACAACGGCCATTCCCCGGCTGAGAGCGATGGCTTTGCCAACGCCTACTTCTTCCCTGGGCAATACTATGACTACCGTTGGCCGGTGCAGCTGGCAGGCTATGACACCATCAACACCCGTGCCCAGGACCCCCGGGCCGCGTTCCCCTGCTTCCCGGGTGAAACCCTGTTCGTCAACGACGGCTCACCTGGCCTGAAAACCTGCCAGAACGGCAGCATCAAGATTCGCGGTGACTGGCGTGAAACCATGAGTACCCACTGGTTCCACGACCACATGATGGATTTCACGGCGCAGAACGTCTACAAGGGCAACGCCGTGATGATGAACTACTACAGCGCCCTGGACCGCGGCAACGAAGCCCTCCAGGATGGCGTCAACCTGCGCTTCCCCAGCGGTTCGGGTATGCCGTGGGGTAACCGCGACTATGACGTCAACCTGGTGATGGCCGACAAGGCCTGGGATGCCAACGGCCAACTGTGGTTCAACCCGTTCAATACCGATGGCTTCCTTGGCGACCAGATGCTGGTCAACTGGCAATACCAGCCCAAGCTCAAGGTGCGTGCGCGCAGTTACCGCTTCCGTCTGCTCAACGGCTCGGTATCGCGCTACTTCAAATTTGCAGTCGTGCGTGCAATTGCCGGGAACAGCGGCGAATTCAAGGGGCCATCCGGTTCCAACGTGTCGTACGCGCGGGTGCCGTTCCACATGATTGCCAACGACGGCAACATCATGGAGCACGCCGTGCCATTCGACGGCACCATGGACCTCAATGGTGACGGCGACCTGCAGGACAACAATGGCATCCTGCCGCTGCAAGGCATCGCCGAGCGCTACGACATCATCATCAACTTCGCCAAGAACGGCATCAAGGTGGGCGACAAGCTGTACTTCGTCAACATTGAGGAACACCGCACCGGCAAGGGCCCGGAAGGCGCCATCTCGCTGGCCGATGTGCTGTCGGAAAAGTACAAGGCAGTAATCAAACAGACCAGCAAAGGCCCGCAATGGGATAAAGGCGACCCGCTGGTGGGCAAGTTCCTGCAATTGATCGTGCAGCCCTACAGCGGCCAGGATGTGAGCATGGACCCGGTCGCCTACGAGCCGGCCAAACCGGGCAAGGCCGTAGGCCTGAAAATGCTGCCGCTGGCCATTGACCGCAACTCGGCCGCCGACCAGGCCAAGATCAAGGATGCCCGCCACCGCGAGTTCATCTTTGGCCGCTCTGACGGCACCGATACCACCCCCTGGACCATCAAGACCGACGGCGGCTTTGGCTACAGCATGGACCCACGGCGTATCAGTGCGGCGCCGCAACTGGCCAACCAGTCCACCGATGCCGGCTTCAGCGGCGACGGCACCCTGGAAGTGTGGAAGATCAAGAACGGTGGCAACGGCTGGAGCCACCCGGTGCATGTGCACTTCGAGGAAGGCGTGATCCTCAGCCGCGACGGCAAGGCGCCACCAGAGTGGGAAAAATGGGCGCGCAAGGACGTCTACCGCATCGGGCCGGATGCCGATTCGTCGGAAGAAGTCGAAATGGCCATCCGCTTCCGCGAGTTCGCCGGTACCTACATGGAGCACTGCCACAATACCCAGCATGAGGACTCGTCGATGCTGCTGCGCTGGGACATTGAACACCCAGGGCAGTTCCAGGTGATGCCGACCCCGCTGCCAGGTTGGGATGGCGTGCAGTACATGGCCTCGGTGGGCCTGCCAACCTTCCGCACCAAAGCCAGGGACGACAACGACGACGCGGCCAACAAGCCTCCGGTGGCGGCCAACGACAGCGCGGCAACCACCGCTGGCAAGCCGATCACCCTGAACGTGCTGGCCAACGACACCGACCCGGAAGGCAACCTGCCGTTGACGGTCGTCGGCTTGACCCAACCGGACTCTGGCCAGGGTAGCGCCAGCACCAACGGCACCACGGTGACCTACACCCCACCGGACACCGTCGCCACGCCGTTCACCGCCAGCTTCAACTACACGGCGCGCGATGCCAAAGGGGCCGAGTCGGTGAACCCGGCCACGGTCAGCATCGCGGTGAGCCAGGCGGCAGCGGTCGACCAGATCCAGGTCACCAGTGCCACGGTACAGGTGCGCAGCGGCAACCGCTTCACCTGGGACATACAGGGGACCACCACGGTGGCCACAGGCAACAGCATCAGTGCGGCTGTAGCAACCACCGGTGGCCCGGTAAGCCTGGGCAATGCCACGCTGACCCCCGCTACCACCGGGGCCCGCTGGCGGGTGTCTGTAACCACCACCGGCTTCGGCCCGGCCACACCGGCGACGGTCACCGTGAAATCGACGCTGGGGCAAACGGTGACAGCGCCAGTCAAATACCAGTAAGCGCAAAAAGCGGGGGCCGCTCTGCGGCCCTTCGCCGGCAAGCCAGCTCCCACAAGGATTGCACCAGCTTCAGCAATTGTTACAAGACAGTTGCTGCACAGGATGGAGCCTGTCATGAGGCTGACGCGGTCGAGGTGGGAGCTGGCTTGCCGGCGATGGGGTGCGCAGCAGCCCCAATCAGCCAAACATCGAGGACCGTATCATGCCCGGCTCATGGCGTTTGCTTCTGGTGCTGGCGTTATTTGCCGCCAGCATTCCGTTCTGGCCACTCCAGCCGCAGCAACCGGTGGCTGAAGAAGCTGAAACACCCTGGGGCGCCGACTACTTCCCCAACATCCCCCTGCTCACCCAGGACGGCAAGAACGTGCATTTCTTCGACGACCTGATCAAGGACAAAGTGGTCGCCATCAACTTCATCTTTACCGGCTGCACGGACTCCTGCCCAGTGGAAACCGCACGCCTGCGCCAGGTGCAGAAGATACTTGGCGACCGGGTCGGCAAGGACATCTTCCTCTACTCCATCAGCATCGACCCCTACAACGACACGCCTGCAACACTGAAGCGTTACGCCGAAAAATTCGCCATCGGCCCAGGCTGGACCCTGCTCACCGGCGAACCTGACGACATCGAGCGGTTACGCCGTAGCCTGGGGCTGTGGATCGACGGTCTGGAAAACGGCCGCTCCAAAGATCACAACCTGAGCCTGATCATCGGCAACCAGGCCACCGGCCGCTGGATGAAGGCCTCGCCCTTCGAAAGCCCTTACATCCTGGCCGACCGCCTGGGCAACAGCCTGCACAACTGGAAGCAGGCCAGCGCCATGAACAATGACTACGCCCAGGCCCCCGAAGTGCGCCCGCCAAGCAGTGGCGAGCAGATCTTCCGCACCCGCTGCTCATCCTGCCACACCCTGGGCAACATGGAGCCGGGGCAACCCGCGATCGGCCCTGACCTGCTGGGTGTCACGCGCCAGCGCGATGCCAACTGGCTGACCCGCTGGTTGAAGGAACCCGACCGCATGCTGGCAGAAAAGGACCCCTTGGCCATGCTGCTTTACGAGCAATACAACCGCCTGGCCATGCCCAACATGCGCCTGGGCGATGCTGAAGTCAGCGCATTGATGAGCTACATCGAAGAAGAAACCGCGCGCGTGCAGGCACCCTTGGCAGATACGGGAAATCCTTAAAGGCAATTTGATATCAGTCATCAGCCTGTCATCTCATTGTCGTATTTTTCGACCATCACCCAGGGTCGGGAAACAACAGAAGTGATTCGCCGTTCGCTTTCATCCGCCAGCCTGCTGCGGCTGCTGATCCTGATGCTTTGTGCAGCCACCCTGGCCTTTCTCTGGGGGCTGCACATTACCCAGAAAACCGCCGCCCGCCAGGATGCGCTGTCGGCCAAGGCCACCGAGCACCTGAACCTGGCCAGTATCGTCGGGGAAAGCCTGCGCCAGCTGGTCGACCGCGCCCAGGCCGTGGGCCGGGTTACCAAGGACGACATGAAGGTCCTGCGCCAGGGCAACTTCAGCCTTGCGCGGATACTGGCCGAAGACCCGGTGTTCAAGCGCATGAGCCTGTACGACCGGCAAGGCCGGTTGCTGTCGGCCAGCCATGCGGACGAGGCCAAGGTACTGCCCGAAGACTGGTTGCAGCAGTTGCAAAGGCACGTTGCCCACTATGGTTTCAAGCCCTTGCTGCCCCGCGTGCAACCGCCCGACCAGCCGGCCACCCTGCCAAACTGGCGCCTGCCCTTTCTGCTGCCATTGACCGACCTGCCCGGCCGCGATATCGACAATATCCTTGTGGTGCAGTTGGACATCGGCTACCTGGCGGTGCTGTTCCAGCATATCGACCTGGGCAGCAGCGGGCTGGTACGCCTGCTGCAGGATGACGGCCTGGAACGGCTGCGCATAGACACCAGCGGTGTGGTGGTGGCCGGCGATGCATTGCTCCCCGGGCTGCCGGATACCGGCAACGCTGCCGGCGTACTGACCCAGTACGCAGCCGGTGATGCTTACCAGAGCCTGTACCGCCATGTGCCGGAGCGTGGGTTCAGCGTGGTGGTCAGCCAGCGACAGGATGAAATCCTCGCGCCATCGACGTTGGCCTATTCGCGGCAGTTCTGGCTGAACCTGAGCATGACGCTGATGATTCTCGCCAGCCTGGTGTGGACATTGCGCCTGCTGCGCAAGCGCCAGGAAGCGTTCTGCGCACTGGAGCAGGCCCAGCAGGTAAACCAGCAGCTTATCGGCCGCCTTGAAGACGAGCACCGACGCAGCAGCCACGCCGCCGCCACCGACCACCTCAGTGGGCTGCACAACCGCCGCCAGTTTGTCGAGGTGGCAAGCCAGGCGCTAACCAGCCAGCGTGGCAAGCGCCGGTTGATGGCCATCCTGTTCATCGACATGGACCGCTTCAAGTCAATCAACGACTCGCTCGGGCACAAGATCGGCGACTTGTTGCTGCAGGCCGTGGCTGGGCGTATCCAGCGTCTGCTGGAGCCCGGTGACGAAGCCTCGCGCTTTGGCGGCGACGAGTTCGTTGTGCTGCTGGCCGGCGAGCGCAGCGAGGACCAGATAAACGCCTGGGTCCGGGAACTGGTGCAGCGTTTGTCCGCCACCTATGCCCTGGACGGCCAGGAGGTCAACACCAGCCCCAGCGTGGGTGTGAGCATCTGCCCACGTGACGGCCAGGACATCGACAGCCTGATACGCAGTGCCGATGCCGCGATGTATTCGGCCAAGCAGGCCGGGCGGGCCCAGTACCGCTTCTTCGACCCCTCGCTCAACCTGGCGGATATCCAGGCTTTCACCCTTGAACAGGCTTTTGGCAGCGCGCTGGCCGAGCGCCAGTTCGTGCTGCATTACCAGCCGCAGATCCGCCTGGATACCCAGCAAGTGCTGGGCTACGAGGCGCTGGTGCGCTGGGACCACCCCGAGTTCGGCCTGCTGTACCCGGACCGCTTCATCGACCTGGCCGAGCGCAGCGGCTTCATTGTCGACCTGGGCTGGGAGGTGCTACGCCTGGCCTGTGAGGCCTTGTCGGGCTGGGACAGCCAAGGCCGGGAAACGCGCCTGGCCGTCAATGTCTCGGCCCTGCAACTGCGCCAGGGCGACTTCGCTACCCGCCTGCTGGGCGAGTTGCAACGCTATGCAATAGCCCCGCAGCGGCTGGAGCTGGAAATTACCGAAACCACCATCCTCGACCCCGAAGGTACGGCGGTGGAGCACCTACATACCCTGCGCCGCGCTGGCCTGGGTATCAGCCTGGATGACTTCGGCCGTGGCTACGCGGGCTTTGCGCACCTGCATTCGTTGCCACTGAGCAAATTGAAGATCGACCGCTCGCTGATCGCGCCGCTGTCCAACAGCCCAGACGACAGCCCGATCGTGTCGTCCACCATCATCCTGGCCAAACGCCTGGGCCTGGAAGTGGTCGCCGAAGGGGTGGAAACACGCGAGCAGGTGGTGTGCCTGAAGCTCGCCGGCTGTGATATCGCCCAGGGCTACCACTTCAGCCGGCCGTTGTCGCCCGCACAGCTAGACGCTTACCCGCCCTTCAACGGCATCGAGGAAAAGTCATGCGTGTATTGAAAACGCTGGCATGGCTGCTGCTGGCCAACGCGTCGGCCAATGCCGCTCTGGCCGATTGCACACCCCACAGCTTGCGCCTGGCTGTCATACCGATCAAAAGCCCCGAAGACATGGCACGTGAGCACCAACCTTTGCTGCAACGGCTGAGCCAGGCCGCTGGCGTACCCGTAGAGCTGGTGATTGCAGCCTCTTACGAAAGCGTGGTGGATGCGATTGTTTCCGGCGGCGCGGACATCGCCCGCCTTGGCCCGGCATCGTACGTGCTGGCCCACCGTCGCGACCCCCGTGTCGAGCCGTTTGCCACCTTCACCTTGAGTGCCGGCCCCTATACCCCGGCTGGCAGCCATTACCAGGCGTTGCTGCTGACACGCGGTGACAGCCCAGACAGTATCGAGGCGCTGCGCGGCAGGCGCGTAGCCCTGAGCGATCCGGCAAGCACTTCGGGTAGCCTGGTACCCAATGTGGAGTTTGCCGCCAGGGTGGGCATGCCGTTGTCGCAGTTCTTTGGTGCGCTGGTGTATGCCGGCAATCACGACAAGGCCCTGGAAGCGCTACTGGAGGGTCGGGTTGATGCGGCATTCGTCGCCAGCGAGCGCACCGATGCCTACCTGGCCCGGCATGCCATCGGGCCGACAAAGCTAAAGGCGCAGTGGCGTTCGCAGCCCATCTACTATGACCCGTATGTGTTCAGTGCCAGCCTGTGCCCGGCGCTGAAAAACCGTATTCGCAAAGCCATGCTCGATGAGCCGCAGGCCCTCGCGGCGTTTGTCAGTTCGCAGGATGCCAGTGGCCTGGTACCGGTGAGTGCCGCCGAATATGCGCCGTTGCAAAAAATGATGGATTCATTACCGGTACGCTAACCCCGGCACGAGCGGCCGTGCAGGCATGCATTACCGGTCATTTCGGTTTATCGTGTGGCCATCACCCACCGACACCCGCACCATGACCGATATCGAGCGCTACCTACGCGCCGCCACCCGTGACAACACCCGGCGCAGTTACCAGGCCGCCATCGAGCACTTCGAAACCCACTGGGGCGGGTTTCTCCCGGCCACTGCCGAAAGTATTGCCCGCTACCTGGCCGACCACGCTGATCAACACGCAGTCAGCACCTTGCGCCAGCGGCTCGCTGCGCTCAGCCAATGGCACGTCGCCCAAGGCTTCCCTGACCCGACCAAAGCGCCGCTGGTGCGCCAGGTGCTACGGGGTATCCGTACCCTGCACCCGACGCCGCCCAAACAGGCTGCTCCGCTGCTGCTGCAACACCTGCAAACCGCCGTGGCCTGTTTTGAAGAAGAAGCCCGCCAGGCCCGTGAACACCATGACCTGGCCGCGCTGCGCCGGGCCCGGCGCGACTGTGCGCTGTTGTTGCTGGGGTTCTGGCGTGGTTTTCGCGGTGATGAACTGGCGCGCCTGCGCGTCGAGCATATCCAGGCTGAAGCCGGTGTTGGCATTACCTTGTTCCTGCCGCGCAGCAAGGGCGACCGTGAAGCCCTGGGGGTGCAACACCGCACCCCTGCTCTCAAGGCCCTGTGCCCGGTCACTGCCTACCTGCAATGGCTCGAAGTTGCCGGTATTGCCCACGGGCCGGTGTTCCGCAAACTCGACCGTTGGGGCAACCTCGGTGATGCGGCACTGAACAGCAACAGCCTGGTCGGCCTGCTGCGGCGCATGCTGGAGCGCGCCAGTGTGCCGGCAGCCCTGTATACCGGTCATTCGCTGCGTCGCGGGTTCGCCACCTGGGCCACGGCCAACGGCTGGGAACTGAAGTCACTGATGAGCTATGTGGGCTGGAAAGATGCCAAGTCGGCCTTGCGCTATATCGACTCGGCTCAGCGTTTTGGCGAGTTGGCGGTGTTGCCCGCCAGCCAGGCCCCGCTGCTCATTCCTTGAAACAGTGCCGCGCGACACCGCCAAATTCCGGGCGTATGGCATACAGGTCGCCGGCATCCGGGTAGTGGTGCAGGTCTTCAGCACTCATGCCGAAGCGCGCGGTGCTGATGTACAAGGTGTTCATCCCGGCCCCGCCAAAACAGCAGCTGGTGGGGCTGGGTACCGGCATCAGCACCTGATCTGTCAGTCGGCCGTGGCGGTCAAAGCGTAACAGACAGCTGCCGTTGTACTGGCATACCCACAGCCCGCCCTCGCGATCCAGTGCCAGGCCATCCGGGCGCCCGAGTTCGGCGGGGGTTTCGGCGAACAGCGTGACCGCACCAAGGCGGCCCTCCAGCAGGTACTCGGCACGGTAGATCGAGCGAGCTGCCGAATCCACGAAGTACACCGTTTGCCCATCCTGCGACCAGGCAATGCCGGTGGGTAGCGCCAGGTCGTCATGGATCACCTGGTCGCTCAACTGCCCGTCAAAGCGGAACAGCGCGCCGCTATTGCCGCTTGGGGCTTCGTCCATCAACCCGGTGACGAAGCGGCCTTGAGGGTCGCAGGCGCCGTCATTGAAGCGGTAGGTTGCCCGGGGGTGCACTGATGCCGAGTGCTGGCGTACCTTGCGTGCCTGCGTGTCGAATACGCCCACGCTGGCATCCTCGGTGAAAATCAGGTTGCCCTGGTTGGTCAAGGCCAAGGCGCCGATCCGCGCAGCGGACTCGTAGAGGGTCTGCAGTTCGCCGCCAGGCGTCAGGCAGTTGATGCGCCCGCCAGAGATATCGACAAAGTACAGCACGCTGCTGCGTTCATCCCAGACCAGGCTCTCACCCAGATCGGCCCGCGTGCTGGCGACTTTGACGGGCACGTAGCTGCATGCCTTCAGGCAACTCCAGCGTTCGGTCAGCGTTGCGGCATAAGGCAAGCCCAGGCCCTGTGCGGCACCAGCGGTGGCCGCAACGTTGGTGTGGAATGGGTCTGTAACGGGCATTTCAGGCTACCTTCAATTCTCCTTTTTACGATAACAACAAAAATTTCAATGACTTAATATTAAAAGCATGCAACTTTGATATCTCATGGATATCACCGGCGATTGCCGTGCTTAAGGAATGCTGGATGATCGAGACACGTTTGCTCCGGCAGTTCATTGCCGTGGCCGAAGAGCTGCACTTTCACAAGGCCGCCGAGCGCCTGCACATGGCGCAACCGCCCCTTAGCCAGGCCATCAACCGCCTTGAGGAAAAGCTCGGCTTCAGCTTGTTCCTGCGCAACAAGCGCGGTGTGCGGCTGACAGAGGCGGGCTCGGCCTTTCTCGAAACGGCTTACCGTACGTTGGCCGAGCTGGAAAAGGGCATCGAGTACGCACGCAGCGTGTCTGCTGGTGTCAGCGGCAAGCTGACCATCACGGCGATTTCCATCGCCTACTACGACTCACTGCTCAACAGCCTGCGGCGCTTTCGCGAGACTTACCCCAACGTGCAGTTGAGTATTCGCGAAATGCCGTCGGCCACGCAGGCCAAGGCGTTGCTGGCCGGTGAGGCGGATATCGGCTTCATGCGCAGGTTGCCGCTGCCAGCTGGCACGCTTGAGTCCCGACGGCTGCTTGATGAGCCGATTGTCATGGCCCTGCCTGCCGGGCATGCGAAAGGCGCGCAGGGCGAAGTCGACCTGCGCGACTTTGCCAATGAGGACTTCGTCTTCACCCCGCAAGCATTGGGTGGTGGCTACCACGCGCAATTGATTGCATTGTGCGAGTCGGCCGGTTTCTACCCCAACGTGGTCCAGGAAGCCGCGCAGATCCATACCTTGCTGGG
This sequence comes from Pseudomonas sp. NPDC090592, assembly GCF_044769185.1. Classification (NCBI taxonomy): domain Bacteria; kingdom Pseudomonadati; phylum Pseudomonadota; class Gammaproteobacteria; order Pseudomonadales; family Pseudomonadaceae; genus Pseudomonas; species Pseudomonas sp. NPDC090592. The sequence continues at coordinate 44,993 of NZ_JBIVXJ010000023.1, read as the reverse complement.
CCTGGTGGCCTGTGGTTTTGGCGTGGCCCTGGTGCCGGCTTCGTTTGCCGCTTCCGCCCCGCACCAACGGGTGCAGTTCTGCGCGATCCGGCCGCTGGATGAACAACCGGTGCCTGGCATCGGCTTGTACATGAAATGGAGCGCCCAGAATGCTTCCCCGGCATTGGCCAATTTCATCGCCATGTTTGAACTGGCCCATGATTGACAGTGCTCGGCGATCAACCTGCCGGGACCTGCTTCGCACTGCGCCATAACCGACCAATGTCACACGCCCGGGCCTGCAGCAGCTCGGCAGCATCGGCGCACGCCTGCTCCAGGCTCATCGGCCCGCTGGCCAGTGCAAAGGCGGCGTCCACCCCATGCGCGTACAGTTGCTGGTAACCCTCACCCAAGGTCCCGGCCAGCACCACCACCGGTACCCCATGGCGTTTGGCAACCCGGGCCACGCCCATCGGCGTCTTGCCCCGCAGTGTCTGGGCATCGAAGCGCCCTTCGCCGGTCACCACCAGGCCTGCGCCCTGCACCAAGGCATCCAGGCCGGCGAGTTCCGCCACCACTTCCACGCCGGGGCGGAACTGCGCGCCCATGAATGCCCGGGCGGCAAAGCCCATTCCACCGGCAGCACCGCTACCCGGGTAGTTGCGCACATCCTCACCCAGCAGTTGCGCACAATGGTCGGCAAACCGCCCCAGCGCCTGGTCCAGCGCCTGCACCTGCTGCGGGTTGGCCCCCTTCTGTGGGCCGAAGATTGCCGATGCGCCGTTAGCCCCGCACAGCGGGTTGTCGACGTCAGCTGCCACTTCGAACTGTACTTCGGCAAGCCGCGGGTCGAGGTTGCTGGCGTCGATGTGGGCCAGCCTGGACAGGGCCAGGCCACCCTCTTCCAGCGCTTGCCCGTCAGCGTCCAGCAGGCGCAGGCCCAGTGCCCGCAACATGCCGCTGCCAGCATCGTTGGTGGCACTGCCGCCAATGGCCAGCACTACCCGCTGCGCGCCGGCGGCCAGGGCAGCGGCAATCAGTTCGCCGGTTCCCCAGGTGCTGCTGCGGCAGGCGTCGCGCTGGCCTGCCGGTACCAGTTGCAGGCCGCTGGCCTGGGCCATTTCGATGATTGCCGTGCGACTTTGCGGCAACCAGCCCCAGCCGGCCTCGACGCTATGCCCCAACGGCCCACGCACGGTCTGGCGGCGCAGTTCGCCGTGGCTGGCGGCCAGGATTGCCTCCATGGTGCCTTCGCCACCGTCGGCCATCGGGCACTCGACCAGCTCCGCGTCCGGCCACGCCTCGCCCAGGCCCGCAGCGATGGCGCGAGCGACACCCGCAGCGTCGAGGCTGTCCTTGAACGAGTCGGGGGCAATGACGATCTTCATGGGAATTCTCCTGTCCTGATGAGCGGCATGCTGACAGTTGTTTGCCAAGGGAGCCTCGGTCAAATGCACAAAACCCCGAGTGGGTTGTTTGGGCAGATGCCTTTCGCCTGTTGCGGCCCTATCGCCGGCAAGCCAGCTCCCACAGGTACAACACAGGCCTGAGGGCAGCATTCATCCTGTGGGAGCTGGCTTGCCGGCGATAGGGCCGCAACAGGGAGCGCTTCAGTCTGCAGGCAACAGCTGCAACCCCAGGTACAAGCTAAGCATGCCTTCCATACGCAGCGGGTCGACCTCGCCCAGTTCGGCAATCCGCTCCAGCCGGTAGCGCAGGCTGTTACGGTGGATGCCCAAGGCATCGGCACACGCCTGGCTCTGGCCGTCATGGGCACACCACGCACGCAAGGTGGTGAGCAACTGGCCGCTGTTGTCCTTGGCACGAATGCGTTGCAGTGGCTCCAGCAGCTCATCCAGTGCGTCATCGTTGCGGTGGCGCCACAGCAGCGCTGGCAGCCGGTAGCGCTGCAGGCTGAGCAAACGTTCGCCAGGCAACACCTCGCGCCCATAGGCCAGCAAGTCACGAACCCGGCGGTAGCCACGGCGCAACTGTTCAAGGCTTTGTGCGGCACTGCCCAGGGCCAGCCGCTCCACTTGCCAGCCGTGACGATGCAGGCGTTCCAGCAGGCGTGGCTCGTCCAGCGCCACACTGGCCGGGCGGCACCACAGCAACGACTGGCGGGCCGGGCTGACACACCAGCTGTCCGGGTAGCGGCTCATCAACCACGTTGACAGTGCCTCGGCCGCTGGCCCCGAGGCCAGTTCGAACAGGCACGGTACACGCGGCAGCTGCGGCTTGAGGCCCAGTTGCCGGGCTTCATCAAGCAGGCGGGGGGAATCACCGCTGCCACCCAGCAACAGGGCCAGCAGGTCATCACAACGTTGCCGTCGCCATTGCTGGTCAGCCTGCAAATGGCGCTGGGCCAGCAGCATCTCGGCGGTCATGCGTACCAGTTCGCCATACGTACGCACCTGCTGCGGGTCACCAGTCAGGCCAAGCACGCCCATCAGCCGGCCATCGAGCATCAGTGGCAGGTTGACCCCGGGCTGCACGCCCTTCAGGCATTTGGCCGCGTCCACGTCCAGTTCGACAATGCGCCCGTTGGCCAGTACCAGTTGCGCGCCCTCGTGCCGGGTATTGATGCGTTCCGGCTCGCCGCTGCCCAGGATCAACCCCTGGCTGTCCATGACGTTGACGTTGCACGGCAGAATGGCCATTGCCCGGTCAACGATATCCTGTGCCAGGTCATGGTCGAGTTCGAACATTGCAGGGTCCTTAGGGTGTTAGGCTATTGGGCCCGAGCACAGCAGCCCGGCCCAGGCACTGTGCAAAAGCACAAAGACAGGCACGCCGCAGTCCCCGAGACTCGTCAGGGCGAGCGCCGGCACAGGCGACGCGGAGACAACCATAACAAAAGAGAACCCGATCATGGCACACAGCCCCGCCCTTGACCAAGGCACGGACACCACCCGCAACGCGCTCTACCGGCGCATTACACTGCGGCTGATTCCGTTCATTTTCATCTGCTACCTGTTCAACTACCTGGACCGCGTCAACGTCGGCTTTGCCAAGCTACAGATGCTCGACGCCCTCAAATTCAGCGAAACGGTGTACGGCCTGGGTGCCGGCATCTTCTTCATTGGCTACGTACTTTGCGGCCTGCCGAGCAACCTGGCGCTCAACCGCTTTGGCCCGCGTCGCTGGATCGCGCTGATGATGATCGCCTGGGGCAGTTTGTCCACCTGCCTGCTGTTCGTCACCACTCCTACCGAGTTCTACACCCTGCGCCTGCTGACCGGCGCCGCCGAAGCCGGCTTTTTCCCGGGTGTGGTGCTGTACCTTTCGCGCTGGTTCCCGGCCGCCCGTCGCGGGCGCATCATGGCCCTGTTCATGTCGGCGATCCCGGTATCGGGCCTGCTTGGCGGGCCGTTCTCCGGCTGGATCCTCCAGCACTTCGCCGCCGGGCAGCATGGCCTGGCCGGCTGGCAATGGATGTTCCTGATCCAGGGCCTGCCGACAGTTGCCCTGGGTATACTGGCGGTGTTCCTGCTGAGCGATGGCTACCAGAAGGCGGCCTGGCTCAACCCGGCTGAACGCCAGTTGATCGCCGCCGACCTGGAGGCCGACGCTGCGAGCAAGCCGACCACCGCCGGCGATGGTGTACTCGCCGTGTTGACCAACCCGCTGATCTGGACCTTCGGCTTCGTCTACTTCTGCATCCAGAGCGGTGTGTATGCGATCAACTTCTGGCTGCCGTCGATCATCAAGAACATGGGCTTCGACAACCCGCTGCTGATCGGCTGGCTCAGCGCCATTCCGTACCTGCTGGCCGGTGTGTTCATGATTCTCTGCGGCCGCTCGGCCGACCTGCGCAACGAGCGCCGCTGGCACCTTGTAGTGCCGATGCTGATGGGCGCCATCGGTCTGCTGATCGCGGTCAACTTTGCCGGCAACCCGACCATCGCCATTCTCGGCCTGTCGATTGCCACCATGGGCGCCCTCACCGGCCTGCCGATGTTCTGGCCGATGCCCACCGCACTGCTTAGTGCCGGTGCTGCTGTCGCGGGCCTTGCGATCATCAACTCGGTAGGCCAGATGGCCGGCTTCCTCAGCCCGTACCTGGTCGGGTTCATCAAGGACCAGACCGGCTCGACTGACGCCGCGTTGTATTCGCTGGCGGCGCTGATCGTGCTGGGTAGCCTGGTGGCCTTGCGTGTGACGCGGGCTGCTGCGCTGGGTACTGTACGGGCCAGTTGAGCCCATTTGCGGGGCGCCTTTCAATGCGCCCCGGTTGTGTGTAAAACAGGTAGATCAGCCGACTGCAAAAGGACACGCGCATGATCTACCGCCCCCTCGGCCACAGTGGCCTGCAGGTTTCCGCCCTCACCCTGGGCAGCATGATGTTTGGCGAGCAGACCAGCACCGAAGACGCCCTGCGCATCATCGACAAAGCCTGGGACCAGGGCATCAACTTCATCGACACGGCCGACGTTTACAACGCCGGGCGGTCGGAAGAAATCGTCGGGGAAGCGGTGGCCCGCCATCGTCATGACTGGGTCGTCGCCAGCAAGGTCGGCTTTGGCCCGGCCGATGGCCTGCCCAACCGCAGCGGGTTGTCGCGCAAGCATGTCTTCAATGCCCTGGAAGCCACGCTGACACGCATGGGCATGGACTATCTGGACATCTACTACCTTCACCGCGAAGACCACAAAGTGCCGCTGGAGGAGACCGTGCAGGCCATTGGCGACCTGCTGCGCCAAGGCAAGATCCGTTACTGGGGCGTGTCCAACTTCCGCGGCTGGCGCATTGCCGAGGTGTGCCACATTGCCGAGCGCCTGGGCGTGCCCAGGCCGGTGGTAAGCCAGCCGTTGTACAACATCGTCAACCGCCAGGCCGAGCCGGAGCAGCTCACTGCTGCCGCCGCACACGGGCTTGGCGTGGTGCCCTTCAGCCCACTGGCCCGTGGCGTGCTCAGTGGCAAGTATGCGCCGGGGGCCGTGCCCGATGCCGGCAGCCGCGCCGGGCGCCAGGACAAGCGCATCATGGAGGTGGAATGGCGCCAGGAGTCGTTGGCCATCGCCCGGCAGATCCAGGCCTATGTCGAGGCCAAGGGGGTGGGAATCGTCGAATTTGCCATTGCCTGGGTGCTGAACAACCAGCTGGTCACTTCGGCGATTGTTGGGCCGCGGACCGAGGAGCAGTGGGACACCTATGGCGGCGCATTGGCGGTGCAGATCACTACGGAGGATGAGGCTTTCATCGACTCCCTGGTGACACCGGGGCATGCGTCGACACCTGGGTTCAATGATGTGGCGCATTATGTGAGTGGGCGAGTGGCCCGCAGCTAAGGGTTTGCTGAGCTGGCCCTTTCGCGGGCTTGCCCGCTCCCACAGGATCTCTACTGACTCAGGGCTTGTGCTGTACCTGTGGGAGCGGGCAAGCCCGCGAAGGTGCCGGCACAGGAAAGCACCATTGGGGAGCCGAACGCCGGGCTCCCGGTCCCCCCTTTCCCCAATCATGTCGGTATCGTGCGCACCATTGGTTTTCCACCTCTGGAGCTGCAATGAAACTCTTCCAACCCCTGCAAGTCGGTCCGCTAACCCTGCCCAACCGCGTGTTCATGGCCCCCCTCACCCGCCTGCGCAGCCTGGAGCCGGGCGACGTGCCGACGACCATGATGGCCGAGTACTACCGCCAACGGGCCAGCGCTGGCCTGATCATCACCGAAGCGACCCAGATCTCGTTCCAGGCCAAGGGTTATTCCGGCTCGCCCGGCATTCACAGCCCCGAGCAGATCGCCGCCTGGAAGCACATCAACCAAGGCATCCACGCCGAAGGTGGCCACAGCGCCGTGCAGGTGTGGCACACCGGTCGGGTTTCTCACACCACCTTGCAACCTGGTGGGGAAGCACCGGTTGCGCCCTCGGCACTGCCAGCGGGTGCCCGCACTACCCTGCGTGACGAGGGCGGCAACCTGGTACGCGTAGAAACCTCCACCCCACGTGCACTGAGCGAGGCGGAAATCGCCGGTATCGTTGCCGACTTCGGCCAGGCAGCCGTCAACGCCCGTGAAGCCGGCTTCGACTTCATCGAGCTGCACGCTGCCCACGGCTACTTGCTGCACCAGTTCCTGACCCCGAGCGCCAACGTGCGTGAAGACCGCTACGGCGGCAGCATCGAGAACCGGGCGCGCATCGTGCTTGAGGCTGTGGATGCGGCGATTGCCAACTGGAGTGCCGAACGCGTGGGTATCCGTGTATTCCCGCTAGGCGGCTTCAACGGCGTGGATAATGGCGAGGACCAGGAAGCTGCCGGCCTGTACCTGATCCGCGAACTGGCCAAGCGCAACCTGGCTTACCTGCACCTGTCCGAGCCGGACTGGGCCGGTGGCAAGCCGCTACGTGATGAATTCCGCGAGGCGATCCGCGCCGCTTATCCGGGTGTGATCATCGCAGCAGGGGCTTACACCGCCGAGAAAGGCGAAGACCTGATCGGGCGTGGGCTGATCGACGCCGTGGCGTTCGGGCGCAGCTTCATTGCCAACCCGGACCTGGTGGAGCGGCTGCGGTTGCAGGCGCCGTTGAACGAGCACCGGGCGCAGTTCGACTATGCCAATGGGCCTGAGGGGTATACGGATTATCCGTTCCTGAAGCGCGCTTGATGCAAAAACGGGAGCTCATGAGGGCTCCCGTTTTTTTATGCCTGTACCACCCCTTCGCGGGTGAATCGGACCGCCGCCCCGCCGCTCCCACAGGGGCAGTGCTTACCTCTAAGCAAGCGCAATACTTGTGGGAGCGGCTTCAGCCGCGAAGAGGCCGGTAGCGTTAACCCAGCTCAGCCAAGGCCTGCGCCGCATAGGCATGCGACCGCTGCCGCGCCAGCGAGTCATGGATGCGGCAGTCGATCATCAGCTCATCCGCCCCTGTTTGCTCGATCAACGAGCGCAGGCCTTCCCTGACCCGGTGCGGCCCACCCGCCACCGTGCAGGCCATTACTTGCTCAAGCACTGCCCGCTCATGCGCTGGCAGGTTGTCCACATAACCTTCCTGCGGCTTTGGCAACAAGCCGAAACGCCCGACATGCAGGTCCAGCATCCACTTGCGATGGGAACTGGCCAGGTAATCCGCCTCGGCATCGCTGGCGGCGGCGAACAGGTTCATGCCAACCATCACATACGGCTTGGCCAATTGTGCCGAAGGCTGGAAGTTGGCGCGGTAATGGGCAATCGCCTGCAGCAGGAAACGTGGGGCGAAGTGCGAGGCAAAGGCATAGGGCAGCCCCAGCTTCGCTGCCAGGTCGGCGCCGAACAGGCTGGAACCGAGGATCCACAGCGGTACATCGTGTGCGCCCGGCACGCCCCGCACCCGGCGGTTGCCATTGTCGGCCAGGTAATCGCGCAGTTCGGCGATGTCCTGGCTGAAGTCACGCTCCGGCGCGGCGCCGCGCAGCGCACGCACAGTGGGCCCGGAGGTACCTGGTGCGCGCCCCAGGCCCAGGTCGATGCGGCCCGGGTGCAACGTGTCGAGGGTGCCAAATTGCTCGGCAACCACCAGCGGTGCGTGGTTGGGCAGCATGATGCCGCCGGCACCCACGCGGATATGCCGGGTGGCGTTGGCGACTTCGTTGATGACCAGCGAGGTAGCCGCCGAGCCGATGCCCGGCATGTCGTGGTGCTCGGCAATCCAGTAGCGGCTGTAGTGCTGTTGCTCGACATGGCGGGCGAGTTGGCGGGATTCTTCGATCGCGTCGGCGAAGGTTTTGCCTTCACCGATCATGACCAGATCCAGAACAGACAGAGCAGTCATGGGGTCTCCAGAGGGTTTACCAGTGGCTGCCAGTTTCCCTGCTGCGCCGCCAGTGATAAACCCGGTTTCAGGCCCGGCATAGGGGCCTGACAGTCCCCAATCAGGATTCCCAAGGCACGCCCGATTCCCAACTGTCCACCAGCAAGTCGATGAACCCACGCACCCGTGGGGACAGGTGGCGTTTGCTTGGGTAAACGATGCGAATCGGGTCTGCCGGTGGCCGGTAGGCTTGCAGCACTTCCACCAGGGTGCCGGCGCGCAGGTCATCACCGGTGATGTAGGTGGGCAGGTGGATCAGCCCGAAACCGGCCCGGGCACCGTCAAGCATGGCCTCGGAACTGTCGATGTTCAGCCGCCCGGGGTCTTCGCACAGGTGCAGGCCGGCTTCGCTGTGAAAGCGCCAGGGCATGGCCTTCTCGCCGGCGAGGAAGGCGATTTTGTCGTGGCCGTAGAGGTCACCTGGCACCTGCGGCACGCCACGCGCCTCGAGGTACGCGGGTGAAGCACAGGTAACGAACTGCTGCCAGGCCACGGTGCGGGTCAGCAGCTGTGAATCCTCTTTGGGTGCACCGATGCGCACGGCAACGTCGACGCCCTCCTCGACCAGGTCGACGAAGCGGTCGGTGAAGCGGATGTCTGCGCGCAATTCGGGCCATTGCTTGAGGTACTGGTCGAGGATGGGCAGCACATGGCGCTGGCCCAGTGACAGCGGCGCAGTCAGGCGCAGGGTGCCGGTGGGTTTGCCCCGGCGCTGGGCCATGGTGCTTTCGACCTCGTCGAGGTCATCCAGAATCTGCCGCCAGCGCTCGAATGCCACCAGGCCTTCGTCGGTCAGGCTCAGCTTGCGCGTGGTGCGGTTGAGCAGGCGCACGGCCATGCGTGCTTCCAGGCGGGCGATGCTCTTGCCAACCGCCGAACGGGTCAGGCCCAGGCTGGCAGCGGCAGCGGTGAAGCTACCGGCCTTCGCGGCGCTGACGAAGGCGGCGATGTCGCCGAAGCGGTTGGGTTCCATGGGTAGATCCTGAAGCGGGTAAACCGCTGTAAATGGGTATGGACTCTTCAAATTCAAGCTGGGGCTGCTTTGCAGCCCTTCGCGGGCTCGCCCGCTCCCACTGGGTTTGCATTGAATTCAAGGCTGGTGCTGTACCTGTGGGAGCGGGCGAGCCCGCGAAGGGCCGCAACGCGGCCCCAGTTACTGCATCAGGACAGCACCTTGATCACCAGCAAATGCACCGGATAGAACAGGTAGCCCCAGCGCCTCACCGGCGGCACCTGCCAATCATCATGCCGCAACAGCAGCAACCCGACCGGAATCGCCAGGCCGGCAGCAACCAGTGTCAGCACGGTGAACGGTGCCAACAGATGCTCGCGCAACCAGCTGTTGGTCAAATTCCCGCCCATGGCCAACAGGCAGGGCAGCAGCCAGGCAAGCCCACGCTGGCGGCGCGCCATCAACCACGCCGCCGGCAGCAATACGCCTGGCAAGCCGTACATCAACTGCTCGCTGAACCCCCAGCCGACCAGCAGGCCTGCAAGCCCCAGCACACGCGCCGATAGCAAAGGATGATGCACTGCCCAGGCAACTACCAACCCCAGCACCAGCGTCGGCATCACGCTGAAAGTCTGCGCGCCACTGTCCAGCCAACGATATGCAGGCTCCGACAGCAGCGTGAAAAGCAGCATCAGCCCCAGGTAGCGCACGTTACCCCGGGTATACAGCACCCCGGCCCTGGCGCGCCCCACATTGACTGCAATCGCCAGGCAGAACAGTGGAAACGCCAACCGGCCAAGCACGAACAGGCCATCAGCTTCAGGCCACAGGAAGCGCAAGTGGTCGGCAACCATGGTCAACATCGCCGTCCACTTGACCAGGTCCAGCCCCGCCGAGCGCATGCCTCAACGCCCGCGCTCGATGGGGCCTGCCCCAAGGTAGCGTTCGGTCCACACGGCCAGCGGCAAAGGTGGTTGCTGTTCGATGATGCGCCGCCAGATCAGCACAAGGTCAGCGCCACTGAACATCGAGCCGGGCCCTGCGCCTTTGAACATGGAAGGCACATCGACAATCCAGTGCCCCTGGCTGTCACGGTGGGCCATGTTGAAACGGAAGGTGTAGTTGCCCGGGATGCCCATGCGCAGGTCGGTGACCACCAGCGCATCGCCCACCTGGTCGTAGCGCAGCCAGTCATCGGTAAACCAGCGCAGGCGCTGGTGCAAAGGGTCACCTTCCAGCGCCTTCGCCAACTCCAGGTTACGCGGCAAGCGCTGCATCTCTGGCGCCTGCCGGTCAAGCCCGCTGCTGATGCCTTCGTAGTAATCGCCATCCGGGGTCTTGGCCAATACCCGCCAGACCAGGCTGTTGAACGCGAGCGGCACCGCGCGGACCTCGCTGGCGACGATCCCTTGCTGGTCGAGCGCCGCCTGGAACCGTTGCTCCGCCGCCATGCGCCCGGCCAGCCCGAAACCCAGGTAGCAGGTGCTGAACGCCAAGGCCAGGGTCAGCAGCCGCGTAGCCCTGCCGGTCACGCCCTTGAGGCTCGTGTAGGCAACCGCTGCCAGCAGCGGCAAGGTGTAGACCGGGTCGATGATGAACACCGCTGCCCAGCTTTGTGGAATGCCCTGCAAAGGCCAGAACAACTGCGTGCCATACACCGTGAAAGCATCGAGCAAAGGGTGGGTAACCAGTACCAGCCAGAACGCCATGAACAGCCTCGGCAAGGTGTAACCCTTGCCAGGCCAGCATTTGTTGACCAACCAGGCCAGCAGCAGGGCCAGCCCGGTGAGCACGAACAGCGAGTGGGAGAAGCCGCGGTGGTAAGTCATCTGCGACACCGGGTCGGCGTAGCGGATGATCACATCCAGGTCGGGCAGCGTGCCCAGTGCCGCGCCATACAACAAGGCGCGACGGCCCTGAATGCGACCAAGCACGGTACCTTGCAGGGCTGCGCCGAGTACGGCCTGAGTGATCGAGTCCAAGGGTGGCATTCCTGAAAATGTGGTTTCCGGAAGCTACCTTCATACGGCCCTGATGTGCAATTGCCGTGCAGGCGTCAGAACAGCTGCCAGGTGTATACCAGCGTCAAACGGTTCTCGTCGATGTCGCTGCGGTAGTTGGACCTCGCCATCGCATTACGTACCCGAATCCCCAGCCCCTTCAGCACCCCGCTCTGCACGGCATAGCCAATGTCCAGGTCACGCTCGCGATCACGGCCTTCATAGCCCAGCCCGGTATCGACATTGTTACCGGTTATGTAGCGCACCGTCGCCGTCAGCCCTGGTACGCCCATGGCGGCAAAGTTGTAGTCGTAACGCACCTGGTACGAACGCTCGTCGGTGTAGGCGAACTCATAAGTCGGCACCTCGTTGCCCAGCGGCGAGATGTTGGCGAACACCCGAGGGAACGGGCTGTCGCCATAGATGCCCTGGTAGCCGACATGGAAGCTGTGCCCGCCATGGCGCGCAGTGAACATCGAGAAGAACGCCTGGTTGTCGATATTGCCCAACAGCGCATCGCCGTCCTCCCGGGCGGTGAAATACCCCAGGTTTGCGCTGAGCACCCAGTCACCCACTGGTTTGCTGTGCTTGAAGCCGACAAAGCCCTGCTCGTAGATATCCTCCAGCTGCCCATACCACAGGCTGACGCTGCTCTGGTTGGCATTGAACGCATAGTCCCCGCCCACGTAGTTGAAGGCATCGCTTTCAGCCTGACGCATCGGCACATGGCCGAGCATGGCGTTCATCTTGCCGTCGCCGCCTTCGTTGCGCAGGTGTGTACTTTTCAAATGCCCAGCCTGTACGGTCAGGCCGTCGATTTCCGACGAGCTCAGGCTCGTGCCCTGATAGGTCGGCGGCAGCAGGCGGATGTCGCTGAAGGTCAGCACCGGCAGGTTCGGTTGCAGCTCTCCGACGCGCAGTTCGGTCTTCGACAGGCGGGCCTTGAAGGTGGGCGCCAGGCGGCTGTACTCATCGGCAGCCCGGCCGTCGCCATGCACCGGCAGCAGGCCCGTATTGGCGCGGTCGGGGCTGCTGTCCAGCTTGATACCCAGCAGGCCCAGGGCATCGACACCAAAGCCGACCGTACCCGGTGTGTAGCCGCTCTTGAAGTCGAGGATGAAACCCTGGGCCCACTCCTCGGCCTTGGACTGCCTGTTGGCCCCGACAATGTCGGAGAAGTCGCGGCTGAAGTAATAGTTGCGGGCACTCAGGGTAGCCTTCGAATCCTCGAAGAAGCCACCTTCGGCGGCCAGTAAAGGTTGGCTGAGCAAGGTCAGCCCCAGGGCGACGCAAGGGGTGTGGTTCATTCCGAAGCTCTCTTGATCTTGTTTTTATGGGTAAAGCGTTGGCAACACGACAGCTCATGGGGTACGGCGCAGCACCTCCCGGGCACTTGGCTGGCGCTGCCTGAGCAGCGCATGGGCCAGCAGGCCGAACACCAGCCCCCAGAACGCCGCCGACAGGCCCAGGAAGGCCACCCCCGAAGCGGTGACCAGGAAGGTGAACAGGCCTGCATCACGCTCGGCCGGTTCAGCCAGGCTGCGCGCCAGGGCTTCGCTGATGGCGCCATACAGGGCCAGCCCGGCCAGGGCAGCGACAAGCGCGGCCGGAAACGCCGCGAACAGCGACATCAACGTGGCACCGGCAACCCCCAGCAGCAGGTACAGCGCGCTGCCAGCCACTGCCGCCACATAGCGCCGCCGTGGGTTTTCGTGGGCCTCAGGGCCCGTGCACAGGCTGGCGGTGACGGCCGCCAGGTTCAGCCCGTGGCAGCCAAACGGCGCCAAAACCGCACCGGCCAGGGCGCTGGCACTGATCAGCGGGCTCGCTGGCGTGGGGTAGCCAGCATTACGCAGCACCGCCATACCCGGCATGAATTGCCCGGTCAGCGCCACCAGCACCATCGGCAGCGCCAGGCTGAACACCGCCGACAGGCTGAACTGCGGGGTAACCCACTGCGGTGAAGCCAGTTCGAGCACCAGCGCCTCGCTGCGCAACGCACCGCTGGCGACGGTCACCAGCGTGCCCACGCACAGCACGGCCGCCACTGCATAGCGTGGCTGTAGCCGGCGCATCAGCACGTAGGTAACGAACATCGCCAGTACCAGCAGCGGCTGCACGGGCAGCGCGCGAAACACTTCAATACCGAAACTGAACAGGATGCCGGCCTGCATGCCGGCAGCGATGGACCCCGGCAAGCGCGCGATGATGCGGTCGAAGGCACCGCTGATGCCGATCATCAGCAGCACCAGATTGGCCACCAGGTAAGCCCCCACGGCCTGCTCCAGGCCGAGCTGCGGCAAGGCGCTGACCAGCAGCGCCGAACCTGGAATCGACCAGGCGATCACCACGGGCACCCGGTAGCGCAAGCTCAGCAGCGCGCCGAGCACGGCACTGCCCATGGACACGGCCCAGACCCAGGATGACAACTGCTGGTGGGACAAGCCGGCGGCCTCGGCCGCGTGGAAGATGATCACCAGCGGGCCGGCGTAAGAGATCATCGTGGCAATGCAGCCGGCGACGATGGCGGACAGCGAGCTGTCCTTGATCAGGGTTTTCATGGCACCTCTGGCAAGGCATCGGCCGGGCTGGGTGCCCGGCTCTGGTTGTTTTCGGGTCAGGCCTGCGCCGCCACGGCCTGGGCTTGCCGACGGCCGCTGGCCAGGTGCACCGCCATGGCCAGCGCAGCAATTGCGCCAGGTATGGCGAACGCGATGAAGTTGAGTTGCAGCGGCAGGTTGATGCCCATCAGCGCCCCGCCCAGCAAGGGGCCGACAATGGCGCCGTTGCGGCCGATACCCGAGGCCCAGCCAAGCCCGGTGGAGCGCACCGACAGCCCGTACAACTGGGCGGCGCCGGCATACAGCAGGATCTGCGTGCCGATGGTGGTAGCACCGGCGATGAAGATCAGCAGGTACAGTACCGGCATGGGGCTGTTGACTCCCAGCAGGCTGATCGACAACGCAGCAGCGATGAAGAACGCGACCTTGACCTTGACCAGGTTGTACCGGTCGCCCAACCAGCCGCCGAGAATAGCCCCGGCCATGCCGCCAAAGTTCAACGCCAGCAGGAAGGACAGGCTCGAACCCAGGCTGTAACCGGCATTGGCCATCAGTTTTGGCAGCCACGAGCTGAGCGCATACACCATCAGCAGGCAGCAGAAGAACGCCAGCCACAGCGCCAGGGTACGAATGGCCAGGCCATTGCGGAACAACGCCAGTACCGACGCCCCACTCGCTTTACGGTCCGCTGCCTGCAACACGTCGTCGGCCTGCACGTCGCAGTCCGGGTCCAGCCGCTTGAGCAGCGTGCGCGCTTCATCCGTACGCCCCTGGCGCACCAGGAAGCCGATGGATTCTGGCAGGTAGTAGAGAATCACCGGCAGCAGCAGCAGGGGTACAGCCGCGGCGAAGAACATCGACTCCCAGCCAAACCGTGGCAGCATGAAGATGCCAACCCCCGCCGACAGCATGCCGCCCAGTGAATAGCCACTGAACATGATCGCCACCAGCGTGCTGCGCAGGCGCTTGGGCGCATATTCGTTCATCAGCGCCACGGCGTTGGGCATCAGCCCGCCGCAGCCCAGGCCGGCGATGAAGCGGTAGATGCCGAACTCGCTGGGGCTGCTGGCAAAGCCATTGAGGATGGTCGCCCCCGAGAACAAGGCGAAACAGATGGCAATGCCCTTCTTGCGCCCGATACGGTCGGCCAGGCTGCCGAACGCCAGGGCACCGAACATCATGCCGAACAGCGCGTAGCTGCCCAGCGCACCGGCCTGCAACGGGGTCAGGCCCCACTCTTTCATGATCACCGGCAGGACAACGCCGTAGATGAACAGGTCGTAGCCGTCGAAGATCAACAGCAGGCCGCACCAGGCCATGACCATCCAGTGGAACGAGGTAAAGCGCGCATTGTCGATGATCGGGTGTACGTCAAGGGTTCGCATGGCATCTGTCGCTCTTGTTTTTGTTGTGAGTGAAAGCTGTTGCCTTGAGGTTGCTGCTCAGCCGAGGTCGCCGCCCCCTACCGGCAAGGTCACGCCAGTGATGTACGAGGCATCGTCCGAGGCAAGGAACAGAATCGCGCCCACCTGCTCATCGATGCTGCCGTAGCGATGCATCAGGCTGCTGTCGAGGGTCTGGTCGACGATCTGCTGGTACCAGTGTTTTTCCTGCTCGCTCTGCTCGGCACTGTTGCGCGGTACCCGGCGCGGTGGCGCTTCGGTGCCGCCGGGCGCGGTGGCGTTGACGCGGATGCCACGGCCAGCGGTTTCAAACGCCAGGCAAGCAGTCAGTGCATTGACTCCGCCCTTGGCCGCGCCATAAGGCACACGGTTGACGCCGCGGGTAGCGATGGACGATACGTTGACGATGGCGCCGCTACCGCGTTCGAGCATGTACGGCAGTGCTGCGTGACAGCACCACAGGGTGGGGAACAGCGAGCGGCGCACTTCGGCTTCGATCTGCTCCACTTCGTAGTGCTCGAAGGGTTTGGCCCAGATGGTGCCGCCGACGTTGTTGACCAGGATGTCGAGGCGGCCGAAGGTTTCCACGGCGCTGGCCATGACCCGGGTGCAGTCGGCGTGTTGTTCCAGGTCGGCGGTGAGGGTAAGCATGCCCTCGCCGGCCAGTTCGTGGACCAGTTCGGAGCGGTCTACCGCTACCACTTGCGCACCTTCGGCCTTCAGCCGCCAGCACACGCCCCGGCCGATGCCTTGTGCGGCACCGGTGACCAGGGCGACTTTGCCTTGGAATCTGTTGTTCATATCCATCTCTCCGGTTCGCCACAATTCCTGTGGGAGCGGGCATGCCCGCGAATGCGTCCGACCAGACACAGTTGTTGAACCTGCTGGCCTCTTCGCGGGCATGCCCGCTCCCACAGGGTCGGCGTAATGCTGGGAATAAAAGGAGGCTGTCAGGCCGCAGCCGCGAACTTCTCGTAGTAGAAGTTGGCCGGGGTAATGCCCTGTTCACGCACGTACTGGCTAACCGCCTCGACCATCGGCGGCGGCCCGCACAGGTACACGTCCACATCGCCGTCGTTGAGGTGGCGTGGCTCGATGTGCTGGGTCACGTAACCCTTCTGCGGGTACGCGCTATCCGGGTTGGCCACGCAGGCGCTGTAGGTGAAGTTGGGAATGCGCGCAGCCAGCGCTTGCAGGCGATCCAGTTCAACCAGGTCGAAATCGTTGGTCACGCCATAGATCAGGTGCAACGGGTGCTCGCTGCCCTGCTCGGCGATCTTTTCCAGCATCGCGGTGAACGGTGCCAGGCCGGTACCGCCAGCCAGCAGCAACAGCGGGCGCTGAATCGGCCGCAGGTAGAAGCTGCCCAGCGGCCCGGCCAGGCTCATGCTGTCCCCGGCCTTTGCCAGGTTGGTCAGGAAGCTGCTCATCAGCCCGCCCGGCACGTTACGGATCAGGAAGCTGACTTCGCCGTCCTTCTGCAACGAACTGAACGAATAGGCACGGCTCTGCTCGCTGCCCGGGACCTTCAGGTTGACGTACTGCCCCGGCAGGAAGGCCAGGCGGCTGAGGGCTTCGCCCTTGATCGACAGGGCAATGGTGCTGGCGGACAACTGGCGAACATCGCTGATGGCCGCCTCGAAGCTGGCCTGTTCGGTCTTGCACAGCTGCGACGACGCCGGAATGCGGATGACACAGTCGCTTTCGGCGCGCATCTGGCAGGTCAGTACGTAGCCTTCGGCAATTTCGTCTTCGTTCAGGGCGTCTTCGATGAAGTTGTCACCCAGGTCGTAACGCCCGGATTCGGCCTTGCACTTGCAGGTGCCGCAGGCGCCATCGCGGCAGTCCAGCGGGATGTTGATGCCTTGGCGATAGGCTGCGTCGGCCACGGTTTCATGGCCGCTGGCTTCAATGAAGCGGGTAACCCCGTCTTCGAAATTCAGTGCGATCTGGTAGCTCATGTTGCACCTCGCGGGCGAGCCGGCCCACGGCGCGTCGCAGGACGCACCGGGCAATGCTCGCAAAACCCTGGATCAGATGTGGTAGATGTCGATGACCTGGCGCACGTAGTCGTTCTTCAACACCACCTTCTTGGCCTTGATCAGCGGCTGCTCGCCGCGCAGGTCGAGGGTGTAGAAACTGGTGCCGAAGTAACTGTCGGTGGTCTTGTAGCGAAAGCTCAGCGTGTGCCAGTTGAAGCGCACCTGGCAGCTGCCCTCGCCCTGCTCGACGATCTCGATGTTGCTGATGTTGTGCGAGGTGCGGGTATCCGGCACGGTCGCACTGGAGCGCTCGGTCTTGATGCGGAATATGCGGTCTTCCAGGCCGCCACGGTTGCCGTACCAGATCAGCGAGATTTCGCTTTGTGGGTCTTCGGTGAGGGTGTCGTCATCGTCCCAGCTCGGCATCCAGAAGCTGGCGTCGCTGGCGTACAGCTCCAGCCACTGGTCCCACTGGGCATCGTCCAGGTAGCGCGCTTCGCGATAGAGAAAGTCGCGCACGGTTTCATACAGGCTCATTGCACGGCCTCCACAGGGATCAGTTGCTGTTCGTCCTTGAGGGCCTGGATCATGGTGTCCTGCCAATACTTGTGCTGCAGCACGAACAGGCCTTCGTCCTCGGTGCGCACGCCAGACAGCAGCGGCGCGAGCTCGATTTCGCTGGCGGCCTCATCGGCCCCTTCGACCCAGTGCTTCGCACCGCGGGACATGTCGTTCCAGCCGGTACCACCGCCGTAGCCGGTCTGGCACGAGCGGAACTCTTCCAGGTCGTCCGGGGTGGCCATGCCGCTGACGTTGAAGAAGTCTTCATACTGGCGGATGCGCTTGGCGCGGGCATCGGCGCTCTCGCCTTTGGGCGCGATGCAGTAGATGGTGATCTCGGTCTTGTTTACCGAAATCGGCCGGGCAACGCGGATCTGCGAGCTGAACTGGTCCATCAGGTACACGTTCGGGTACAGGCACAGGTTGCGCGAGTTCTCGATCATCCAGTCGGCACGGGCCTGGCCGAAGTCGGCCGCCAGCTGGTCACGGCGCTCGTAGGCCGGGCGGTCTTCGGGGTTGGCCCAGCGGGTCCACAGCAGCAGGTGGCCGTGGTCGAAGGAATAGAAGCCACCGCCCTGCTTGGCCCAGGACCCGGCGCTCATGGTCTTGATCTCGTCACCGGCCTCACGCTGTTTGCGCTGGTTCTGGGTGGCGGCGTAGTTCCAGTGCACGGAACTGACGTGGTAGCCATCGGCGCCGTTTTCGGCGGTGAGTTTCCAGTTGCCTTCGTAGATGTACGAGCTGGCACCGCGCAGTACTTCCAGGCCTTCTGGCGACTGGTCGACGATCATGTCGATGATCTTGGCCGACTCGCCCAGGTGCTCGACCAACGGCTTGACGTCGGCGTTCAGGCTGCCGAACAGGAAGCCACGGTACGACTCGAAGCGTGCGACTTTGGTCAGGTCGTGGGAGCCATCGCAGTTGAAGCTGTCGGGGTAGCCGGCGTTGCTTGGGTCTTTCACTTTCAGCAGCTTGCCGCTGTTGTTGAAGGTCCAGCCGTGGAACGGGCAGGTATAGCTTGAGCGGTTGCCGCGCTTGTGCCGGCACAGCATGGCGCCGCGGTGGCTGCAGGCGTTGAGGAAGGCATTGAGCTCACCGTCCTTGTTGCGCGCGATGAAAATCGGCTGGCGCCCCATGGTCAGGGTGAGGAAGTCGTTTTTCTCGGGGATCTGGCTTTCGTGAGCCAGGTAGATCCAGTTGCCCTCGAAGATGTGTTTCATCTCCAGGTCGAACAGGCGTGGGTCGGTGAACATCTCGCGCTTGCAGCGGTAGATGCCCTTTTCACGGTCGTCCTCGAGCATGGCATTGAGGTAGTCGAATCCCAGGGACATGGCCAGGGTCTCCATTGTTATTGTTCAGACCAGGTCAGGTTAGGGATTGGTATGGGGCGGGAATATCCGGTTTGTGCGGGGTGCTATCCGTTTTGTGCAGGTGGATGTGAAAGGTTCAAGGGCCTCTTCGCGGGCACGCCCGCTCCCACAGGTACTGTGTATCCCTCAAAGGTCAGGAATTGCTGTGGGAGCGGGCGCGCCCGCGAAGAGGCCGGTGTGGTTCAGCGCCGTTTGCGCAAGGTTTCTGACGGTAGTTCGCCAAACTGCTGCCGATACACCTCGGAGAACCGCCCCAGGTGCAGGAAGCCATAGTCCATGGCCAGCTCGGTCACGCTGCGTACCGAACAACTGGCATCGCTCAGGCAGGCATGCACCTGCTCCAGCTTGCGCTGGCGTACATAGTGCTTCGGCGTGGTCTGCAAGTGCCGGTCAAACAAGGCATACAACGAACGCAAGCTCATGCACGCCTGCTCTGCCAGTGCTTCGGCGGTGAGTTCAACTTTCAGGTTACGGTCGATGTGGTCGATAATCCGCTCAAGGCACGCACCCGGCGAGCCCAGGCTTTCGCGGCGGATATTGGTGCTCATCAGGGTCAGCAACTTGCTGGCTACAATCTGGCTGTAGTGCCCCTGCACGCGCGGCAGCGAATCGCTCACTTCCGCTTCGTGGCAAACCATGGCCAGCAGGTTCACGAACCCGTCCAGTTCATCCAGGCGGTAGTGGTTGCGCAAGAACCGCACGCCGCCTTCCGGCCGGTGCCAACGTTGCTCGTCGCAGATCGAATCCAGCAACCGGGTGGGCACCTTGAGGATGAATTTTTCGCAGTCTTCCGAGTACGTCAGGTCAACCGGGTCGTCCGGGTTGATCAGCAACAGCTCGCCGGGCACCAGGTGCTGCTCGCGCTTGTGCCCGCGCCACAGGCAGTTGCCGTTGAGCAGTACTTGCAGGTGGTAGATGGTTTCCAGCGCCGGCGAGGTAACGCGCACGCTGCCGCCATAGCTGATGCGGCACAGATCGAGTTCGGCGAATTTGCGATGGCTGAGGCTGGCCTGGGGGTGGGTGGTGCGGGACAGACCGATGCAATGCTGGCCTACGTGCTGGTTCACATAATCGGACACAGCATAAGGGTCGGCGTGGTGAAACACGCTACTGCGCTCGCTCAGCAGGCGGCTTTCCATAGGCAAGGCACTCGGTATCGTTATTGTTCTGGTCGCCGCTTCCTACGGCCTTGTGGGGCTGTGGTTGCGGTCGTCACGGTCATTTTATCGGGCCGGTTGCGGGTCGCGGGGGCAGGCGACAACCGGTGGATGGGCACACTACAGCAAAAAGGCGGGGGTTGGGCAATGCGGCGATGGGATTGGTTGGGCGGATAGCGGACATTCAAGTAGCGCGCATCGTTCGGTTATCGAACAGTGTTTACCTGAACCGACCCTTTCGCGGGCACGCCCGCTCCCACAGGTTTACCTTCGCCCTCAATACTGGTGCAAAACCCTGTGGGAGCGGGCATGCCCGCGAAGAGGCCAGCACAGGCAGCAAACAACTCAATGCACCGCCACATCCTGCCGCCCTGCCCACCCCTGGCTCCGCGCCCGGAACTGGCGTGGGGCGATGGCAAACAGCTCACGAAAGCGCCGGTAGAAATGCGGGAAGCTGACAAACCCGCTGGCCACCGCCACTTCGGTCAGCGACTTGCTGGTGTGCTGCAACAACTGCCGTGCATGGGTCAGGCGCAGCTCCAGGTAATACCGGGGCGGCGTGGCCTGCACATGACGGCGGAACAAGCGCTCCAGGTGCCGACGGGACAACCCCGCGTGCTCGGCGATTTCATCGATGCCGATCGGGTCTTCGATGTTGGCGTGCATCAGCTCCAGAGCCAGGCGCACGCCCTTGGGCAGGCTGGGGTCTATTTCCGGTGCGCTGGCCGGTGCATCGCTCATTACCCGCGAGCGGTCACAGGCCAGCATCTGCTCGACCGCCCGGCGCAGCGGCGCGCCGCCGCAGTGTTCAAGCAAGGCCAGCATCATGTCCAGCGCGCTGCTGGCACCGGCACAGCTCATGCGGCGGCGGTCCAGCACATGCGCCTGGCGGCTGATGCGCACCTTGGGGAACAGTTCGCTCATCATCGCCCGGCCATCGGGGTGGAAGGCGCAGTCGTAGTCGTTGAGCAAGCCGGCTTCGGCAAGGAAGTAGGCACCGTTCCACAAACCGCCCAGCTGGCTACCGTGCTGGTCCGCCTGGCGCAGCTTGGCGCGCAGTTGCGGCGCAGTCTCCAGACGTACCCGAAAGCCGCCACATACCAGCAGGCAGTCCAGCCCTTGAACATCAAGGTCGGTGAGTTGGGTATTGACCGGCAAGGCGATGCCAAGGTCGCTCATCACCTGCTCGCCCTCGCCTACCACCTGAATCTGGAACAACGGCGTGGCGCTCATCAGGTTGGCGGTGACCAGGCTGTCCATCGCGGCAGTGAAGGCCATCATCGAGAAATGTTCGCGCAGGACAAAGGCCACGCGTTGGCAGGGCATTGACAGTGTGGTGCGGATGGCGGGGTCCAGGTGGGCCAGGTTGGTGTTCTTGAGGATGCTTTCGAAGTGGCTCATGGCGTTAACTCAACAGCGGAAATCGCGTTGGCTGCTTCGCGGGCTTGCCCGCTCCCACAGGCATTGCACAGTTTTCAGAAGCTGTGGCGGGCCTGTGGGAGCGGGCGAGCCCGCGAAAAAGCCAACGCTGATGGATCAGGTTACTTGCCGGCCTGGGCCGCAGCATCACGCGAGGCTTGCAGCCACTGGTCAAACTGCTGACGGTGGGCGGCAACCCATTCCTTGGCATGGCGGGTGATGTCGGCAGGCTTCTTCTCGCCCTGCTGCATCTTCAGGTTCTGGTTGCTCTCGTCGTCAGTGCTGATCTGCACCAGCGACAGGAACTTCAGCGCTGCCGGGTTCTTCTCGGCAAAGTCCTTGTTCAGCACCGCTACCACCTTGTCGATGGCAAAGCCCAGGTTCTTGCCGTGGTACATGGTATCGACGTCGTTCTTGCCGTCTGGCAGGTCGGTCTTCGGCACTTCCAGCCAGACCACATCCTTGCCTTCGACCAGCACGCTGGCGATCCACTGCGGCACCCAGGTGAAGTAGAAAATCGGCTTGCCTTCCTTGTAGCGGGCGATGGTGTCGGCCATCAGCGCGAAGTACGAGCCCTGGTTGACGGTGATGCTCTTGTCCAGGTCGTAGGCCTTCATGTGGTGGGCGATGACCAGTTCGCAGCCCCAGCCCGGGTTGCAACCGGTCATGTCGGCCTTGCCATCGCCATCGGTGTCGAACAGTTTGGCGATTTCCGGCTTTTTCAGGTCGGTGATGTACTTGATGTTGTATTGGTCGGCGGTTTTCTTGTCGATCAGGTAGCCTTGCGCCACGCCCGGCAGGATGTTGCCGGTCTTGACCATCACATCGTCACCCCCGGCCTGCTGGTAGAACTGGTTGTGCAGTTTCTCCCACAGGTGCACGGTGAAGTCGGCATCGCCGTTGGCCAGCGCCACCATCATCACGCCGTACTCGGTCTCCTTCGGCTCCTGAACCTTGTAGCCCAGTTCGCGCAGCCCTTCCATGGCCACTTCGCCACGGAAGCGCTCTTCAGCGATGGACGGGAAGATCGGCGTTACCTTCACGCCATCACCGGGCTTTTCCGCCGAGGCGTGCGCGCCTAGCGCAGCGGCTACCAGGGTCAGCGCGGTGGCGCATTTGAGGATGCTGCGGGTGAACTTGGATTCGTGCATCGTCGCTTACCTTTTTCTGATTTTTATCTTCAAGTGCGGCAGATCGAACGTCTCAAAAGTCTTGCTGTGCTCAGGCGGTCTTGCGCCGCCCTTGCGGTTGTGCGGCACCACAAAGCCGCAGCACCACGCCCACGGGGCCGGTGTGGTACCAGCGCAGGCTCGGGTCGGCACTGGTGCGCGCGCCCATGGCCTGGGTCAGGCGGTCGAGGAAGATCGCCAGCAGCACCAGCCCTACACCACCGACCGTGGCCAGGCCCATGTCCAGGCGGCCGATGCCACGCAGCACCATCTGGCCCAGGCCGCCGACCGAAATCATCGAGGCGATCACCACCATCGACAGCGACAGCATCAGGGTCTGGTTGAGGCCGGCCATGATGGTCGAAGTGGCCAGCGGCAGTTGCACGCGGGTCAGCATCTGCCGTGGGGTGCAGCCAAAGGCGCGGGCGGCTTCGATCTTGTCTTCCGGCACCTGGCGGATGCCCAGGTTGGTGAGGCGCACCAGCGGCGGCAAGGCAAACACGATGGTCACCAGCACCCCGGGCACGTTGCCAATGCCGAACAACATCACCACTGGCACCAGGTAAACGAAGGCCGGCAGGGTCTGCATGGCATCGAGCAACGGGCGAATGATGCTTTCCAGGCGGTTGCTGCGGGCGCACAGAATGCCCAGTGGGATGCCGATGACCGCGCAGAAGAACACCGAGGTCAACACCAGCGCCAGGGTGGTCATCGACTCCGACCACACGCCGATCAGGCCAAGCAATGTAAGCGTGACGAAGCACAGCAACGCCATGCGCTTGCCTGCCAGCTGCCAACCCAGCAACGACGACAGGATGATGCCGATGGTGGGCGGAATGCTTTGCAGGGTGAACTCGATGCCGTTGAGTACCTGGTCGATCGGCCAGCGGATGGCGCGGAACACCTCGCGGAAGTTGTGCACCAGGAAGTTCAGTGTAGCGGTGACCCAGTCACCCAAGGGGATGGTGGCCGCCTGGAACGGGTCAAGAAGGCTGAATTCGGACATGAGGGCTTACCTCTTCTAGTAAACGCTACGGGCGCTTCTTGTTTTTAGTGACGGCTCAGGGTCTGCAGCAGCTCGTTCTTCGACAGCGTGCCCTTGAAGGCGCCCTGGCGGTCGAGTACCGGCACCGGGTACGGCAGGTCGGCCGCAATACCCAGCACCTCGTGCAGTGGCGTATCGGTGTACACCGGACACTGCTCATGCAGGCTGTAGCGGTCACTGGCGGTGGCACCGCTGGCGTCGGTGTCGACCACGCCCAGCAACTGACCACGGTCATCGACCAGGTAGCCGAATGGCACGCCAGCCTGGAAGCTCGGCGCCTTGCCGTTGACCTTGCACACCACTGCGGGGTCGAACCTGGCCACATCGCCGGCCTTGAGCACCCGCGAGCTGTCGAAGCTTTTGAAGAAGGTACGCACGTAGTCATTGGCCGGCTGGTTGATCAGCTCTTGCGGGGTGCCGATCTGCACCACGCGGCCGCCCTCCATGATGGCGATGCGGTGACCGATGCGGATGGCCTCTTCGATGTCGTGGGAGATGAAGATGATGGTGCGCTGCTGCTCAGCCTGCAGGCGGATCAGCTCGCCTTGCATTTCGCTGCGGATCAGCGGGTCCAGGGCGGAGAACGCCTCGTCCATCAACAGGATCGCCGGGTCGTTGGCCAGCGCCCGGGCCAGGCCCACACGCTGCTGCATGCCACCAGAAAGCTGATGCGGGTAGCTGTGTTCATGACCGGCCAGGCCCACCTGGCTCAACGCCTCACGGGCACGGCTGTGGCGTTCACCTTCAGGCACCCCGGCAATTTCCAGGCCGAATGCGGTGTTTTCAAGCACGCTCATGTGTGGCATCAGGGCAAACGACTGGAACACCATGCCCATTTCCTTGCGGCGCACGTCCAGCAGGGCCTTGTCGGAAAGCCCGGTAATTTCCTTGCCGTTGAGGTGAATGCTGCCAGAGGTAGGTTCGATCAGGCGGTTGAACAACCGCACCATGGTCGATTTGCCCGAGCCCGAAAGGCCCATGATGACGAAGATCTCGCCACGCTTGACGGAAAAGCTTGCATCGAACACGCCGACGACGTGGCCGGTCTTGCTGAAGATTTCGTTCTTGTCGGCGCCCTTGCGGAGCATCTCCATGGCCATGTTCGGGTTGGGACCGAACACCTTGAAGATATTTTTTACCGAAAGAATCTCATCGGCATGGCTCATACGACCCTCTTTATTATGCTTATTAACCAATCTTTCAACATCGCACTTTCAATAAGGCGGGTAGAGATCAGTGCGAGTACGCTTGGCAGTCCGTTCAAATTCGAACGTGAGTCAAAACCGGCACGCAGAAAATCCTGCTTCAAAAAATTGTTCGACCTCGATGTCTCGAATGTCGCGCCGTGGGTTTAACGTTAGGCCCTGATCCAGAGAGGGTCCAACGACATTTGTTTCACGCAAACCATTACCTGAAGTTATCAATCGGCGTCCAGGCCCGGCCCCAGAGCCCCTGCGCACTTACCAGCCGGCGTGGAACAGGCTAGAGTGAGCCGATTGGCTCGACGAAGGACCTCGCCCCCGCCCCATGGTCAGACACTCAGAACCCGATCAGACGCTGATCAAGATGCCCTCGCTGCGCGCGGTCAAGGTCTTTGTGGCCGCCGCCAGGTACCAGAACTTCACCCGCGCTGCCGAGGCGCTGTGCGTGACCCAGGCCGCCGTCAGCCGGCAGATCCGTGAACTGGAGACCTACCTGGGCGCCGAGTTGTTCACCCGTGTGGGCCGTGCGGTGGAGCTGACCGTGGCCGGCTCGATCTTCTTCGATGCGGTGCAGTTGTCGTTCGTCAACATTTCCCAGGCGGCCGAGCGCATCCGCAGCAACACCAACACCAAGCATGTTGTCACGCTGTGCTGTTCGCCGGCGTTCGCGGCGTTGTGGATGGGCCCGCGCATGCCCAGGTTCTTCGACGAGAACCCGGATATCGACATCAACCTGGTGACCACGCAGAACTTCCTGTCGATGGAGCCGGGGGTGCGCCCGGACATCTACATCACCAAGCTGGGCAAGGTGCAGGCTGGCTATAGCTCGCACCCGCTCAACCATGACGTGATCTACCCGGTGTGCACCCCGCAGTACCTGGCGCAGCACCCGGAAGTGCGCACCCTGCTGGGTTTGCGCGATGGCACCTTGTTGAACCTGAGCCCCTACGGCCGCTCGCAGGTGGCCGAACACGTGGATTGGAACGTGTGGCTGGCCTTCCACGATGTCGACCTTAAAAGCCGCGCCAACACGGCGCCGCATTTTTTCAATGCCAACGACTACAACCTGCTGGTCCAGCTGGCCCTGGGTAACCAGGGCGTGGCGTTGGGCTGGCACCACCTGGTGGCGCCGCTGGTTGCGCAGGGGTTGCTGGTGAGGCCGGTGGCAGAGGAACTGGTGCTCAAGGACACCTTCCACTTCCTGGCCTTCAATGAGGACAAGGAGCATGAGTCCAGCTGCCGGCGCTTGCGCGACTGGTTGCTGGATGAGTTCAGGCCGTTGCTGGAGTCGTTGGGCGGCCGGTGATTTGCGGTTTCCTGTGCGGGCCTCTTCGCGGGTAAACCCGCTCCCACAGGTCCTGCACAGTTTTCAGAACCTGTGATGTACCTGCGGGAGCGGGTTCACCGGCGAAGAGGCCCGCACAGGCCACCCATAACCCCCAGAAACAACTTGTTATCAAACCACCCCCGCCATTCGGCCACTTTCCCACATCAACCTGCCTGCATCTGCTAAAAAAACCCACATGCCCACCCTCCTCCTCACCCACCTGCGCCGCCGCTGGCTCGCCTGGCTGTGCGCCACCCTGCTGGTCATCGGCCTGCCCACCAGCTGCGCGGTCCTCCAGCACAAGGAGCGCGAGCTGGTGTTCCGCGTGGAACCCGGCCAGGCCAGCTGGTTCCGTGGCCTGCCCGGCGACGTACAGGAACTGGAGCTGCGCCCGCGCAGCTTCAGTGCCAACCAGAGCCTGCACGCCTGGTGGTGGCCGGCCAAACGTGCCAATGCCCCGGCCATCCTCTACCTGCATGGCGTGCGCTGGAACCTCACCGGGCAGCTGTTCCGCATCGAGCAACTGCATGCCATGGGCTACTCGGTTCTGGCTGTGGATTACCGCGGCTTTGGCCAAAGCCGCGGCGACCTGCCCTCGGAGGCCACAGTGTATGAAGATGCGCGCATCGCCTGGGAGCGCTTTGCACAGCTGCAGCCAGATGCTGGCAAGCGCTTGATCTTTGGTCATTCGCTGGGCGGTGCCGTGGCGGTGGAGCTTGCCAGTGAGCTGGCCGCCGAGGCCCGCAACAGCGGAACGGCAGCGCCGGCACGTGGGCTGATACTGGAATCGACGTTCACTTCGTTGGGCGATGTCGCTGCAGCTGTGGCCGACACTTCGTTGCCGGTGCGTTGGTTGATGTCGCAGAAGTTCGACTCGCTGGGCAAGATCAAGGATGTCAGCTTGCCCGTGCTGTTGGTGCATGGGCTGGATGACCGCTTTGTGCCGCCGCGTTTCAGCCAGCAGTTGTTCGATGCCGCACAGGAACCCAAGACATTGCTGCTGGTGCCCGGGGCGAGCCATAACAACAGCATGAGCCTGGCCGGGCAGCGTTATCGACGGGCAATACAGGCGCTACTCTGAAGCATTCACTGGCCTCATCGCCGGCAAGCCAGCTCCCACAGGAATTACACATGGCTTGAAATTTGTGCGGTCGGTGTGGGAGCTGGCTTGCCGGCGATTGGGCTGCGAAGCAGCCCCTGCTCACTGTACGGGCAGGAAGTTCATCAGCAGCAGACTCTGGGCATAATTGAGTCCGATCCGCCGATACCGCTCATCCAGCAACTCTGCCAACAAATCCAGGCGCGCCACGATCTTGCCGAACTCCACGGCAAAGCTCAGGTTGCTGCCCTCTTCCGAAATCTCGTTGGAAAACAGCAGCAACACGCCGTTGGCATCCTGACGCTGGCTCAACATCCAGGTGGCCTTCTCGATGTTGCGCGCCGCGTTGTTGATGAACAGCGGGTCGATCGTATCGGTCATGTAGAACTCGGTACGCCCGCCGTGCGCGGTTATCAGCATGCTGCCGATGGCGTAGATGAAGGCCCCTACCCGGTCACCGCGAAATTCCGGGCTTAGCGCATAGCTCAAGGCGGCCAGGTCGCGGCGGTTGCCCAGTTGCGGCAGCGGTTGGCGCTGTTCGATGGCAATGCGGATCTGCCGCTCGGCGGTGGCAGCATCGACGTAGCCAGACATTTTCCACTGGTTGGGGTTGCGCAGGTACAGCTTGTTCATCAGCAAATACAGGCTTTGCAGGTTGTCGCGCATCGACAGCGTGGCCAGGCGGTCGACGCTGGTCTGGAACAGCTCGCCGGGCTTGCCGTTGCCGAACTGGTCGAGCATGTCGCGACCCTGCTGCTGGGTGCAGGCGCACAGGCATGTGAGGGCGCCTGCCAAAAGCAGGCGGGGGATGAAATGGAGGTAGCTTGCAACCATCGGCACCGGGTCGATATTGGGCGGCTGCGCTGGGAGTCAGTGCAGCCTGGCCAAGCATAGAGCCCGAAAAATGGAAAAAGTGCGGAGGTTGGAGTTTCTGGATGCCTGTGCCGGCCTCTTCGCGGGCTCGCCCGCTCCCACAGAGACCGCGCAGTAATCGCCATCTGTGGGAGCGGGCAAGCCCGCGAAGAGGCCGGTACAGGCAACACAAGATCACATGGCGTGACGCAACATCTCCACCACCTGCGCATGCAGCGCCGGGTCACCACAGGCCACCACACAGCCGCCATTCTGCGCGCTGCTGCCATCCCACGCAGTAATCACCCCGCCCGCCCCTTCGATGATCGGCATCAGCGCCTGCACGTCATACGGCTGCAGGCTCGCCTCGACGATCACGTCGACAAACCCCGATGCCAGCATGCAATAGGCATAGCAATCACCGCCATAACGCATCAAGCGCGCCTGGCCAGCAACGGCCTCGAATGCACCCTTACGCTCGGCAGTGTCGAACATGTCAGGCGTGGTGCACATCAGCGTGGCCGAAGCCAGGTTTGCGCAGGCCCGGGTTTTCAGTGGCGTACCGCTGCGCCAGGCGCCTTCAGGGGTGCCTACAAAGCGCTCACCGGTGAACGGCTGGTTCATCACGCCAACCACCGGGCGTTCGCCGTCATTCAGGGCAATCAGCGTGCCCCACAGCGGCAGGCCGGTGATGAAGGCACGGGTGCCGTCGATCGGGTCAAGCACCCAGGTCAGCGGGCTGCTGCCCACGGCCACACCGGCCTCTTCGCCCAGAATGCCATGCGACGGATAACGCGCCTGGATCAGCTCGCGCATTGCGTCTTCAGCCGCCTTGTCGGCCACGGTCACCGGGTCGTACAGGCGCCCGCCCTTGTCCTCGACATCCAGGCTGGCACGGAAGTACGGTTTGATCGCCACGGCGGCAGCATCGGCCAGCTGCTCGGCGAAGGTGCGGAATTCGCCGATCTGTTCAACACTCAGGGACATTGCAACAAGCCTCGTGACAAAGATGGAGGGCGGCATCATACCCCACAACCCGCACTGCGCCAGCCGTGCGCGCAAAGTGCCACTACAATGCCATTGTCGCCACTTCATTTAACCGTCACTCATTCGTTGTACTAGGATACCAAGCACTTCCCGTCGCAAGCCCAGGATGCGGCTGGCGAAACCGCGGCGGGATCACCATTACTGGCCTTCATGGACGATATGATGAATTCGAACCAGCTTTACCCGCAGATTGGCAAAGTCATTGCCAGCACCGGCAGCCGCCAGTTCCCCCGCATGCTGCACGACCTGATCCAGGCCCACCTTTCCATCGACGCCACGCAGATCCGCCAGTTGCCAGGCATGCCCTGTGAATCGTTGCTGCTCGATGAAACCGTCTTTTCCTCATGCGCACAGCCTGAAGGCGACTTCAGCGACCCTTCGCGCCTGCACCGGCTTTGCCATAAAGGCAATGCGCGCCTGGAAATCCAGGTAATACGTGCCGACTCCACCTATGGTTTTTCAAACTTCGAACGTAGCCGCCTTGATGCGATTTCACCCCTGCTGTTGCCAATGCTGGAGAAACACATCGATGCCTTGCAGCCTGGCCCGGAGCGGCACACCAAGGAAAACCTCGAGCAGCGCTTTGTCGAGCGGCTGGCGCAGTCCGGGCTGAAGCTTTCCGGCCGCGAGCGCCAGGTGTGCCTGGGGTTGCTGGCCGGGCATACCGCGCCGGAGCAGGCTGAGCGGCTGGCGCTCAAGGTGAACACGGTTGAAAGCTACCTGCGTCGGGCGGCGATCAAGTTGGGCATCAGTGGCCGGCATTCGTTGATGCGCTGGATGTATGCCGAGGGCTGACTGGCGTTTTCCTGTGCCGGCCTCTTCGCGGGCTTGCCCGCTCCCACAGGTTCTGCACAGTTTTCAGCACCTGTGATACACCTGTGGGAGCGGGCAAGCCCGCGAAGAGGCCGGCACAGGTCTGCCTCAATCCCGGGCCAACGCCTCGATCGGGTCCAGCCGCGCCGCGTTCCTTGCCGGCACAAACCCGAATACCACACCGATCAGCGTCGAGCAGGCAAACGCCATCACGATCGACGCAGGTGAAAACACCATCTCCCACTGTTTGACGAACAGCTCGAACAGGTACCCCACCCCATACGACAAGCCGATCCCCACCAGCCCGCCAAACAGGCACACCATCACCGCCTCCACCAGGAACTGCTGGCGAATGTCCGATTGCCGCGCCCCCACCGCCATGCGAATGCCGATTTCGCGGGTACGCTCGGTCACCGACACCAGCATGATGTTCATCACCCCGATACCACCCACCACCAGCGAAATCACCGCGATCAGCGACAGCAACAATGTCAGCGAGCGGCTGGTCTTCTGCACGGTCTGCATGATGCTGTCGAGGTTGTTGGTGAAGAAATCCTTCGTGCCATGGCGTTGCAGCATCACCCGGGTCACCTCTTCCTCCACCCGTTTGCTCGGCACGCCGTCCTTGATGCGTACACTGATGCTGTCCAGGTGCCGTTGCCCCAGCACCCGGCCGGCGGCGGTTTCGTAGGGCACCCAGATGTTCAGCTGGTTGCCGGCGACGAACAGGTTCTTGTTTTCGGCCGTTACCCCAATCACCGTGCACGGCAGGTTGCCCACCAGGATCACCTGCCCCAGCGGGTCGATGCTCGGGCCGAACAGGCGCTTGCGCGTGTTGTGGTCGATCACCACCACCTGCGCCTGACGGCGCGCGTCGTCGGCGCTGAACACGATGCCGGCTGCCAGCGGGATGTTGCGGACCTGGAAGTAATGCTCACTGACGCCGTTGAGCTGAACGTCCACATCCAGGTTGCGGTAACGCACCAGCGTGCTCTGGCCGATCACCGGGGTGGCGCTGTCGACGTAGTACAACTCGTTCAGTGCCGCGACATCGGCAGGTACCAGGGTTTCGATGGTCTTGGCCCGGCTGTCACCGAAGTTGCTGCCCGAGTAGATATCGATGGTGTTGCTACCAATGGCCTGGATGTCCTTGAGCACATAGCCCTTGGCACCTTCGCCAATCGCCGAGATGGACACCACCGAAGTGATGCCGATGACGATCCCGAGCATGGTCAGCAAGGTGCGCATGCGATGCGAAATCAGCGCGATCCAGGCCATCTTGAACGCCTCGCGGAACATACCCAGGCTAACCAGCACGCGGCGCGTAGCTTGAGCCTGGGACGCGGATTCCGGCTTCGCGGCAGGCGTGGGCGGTGTGGCGCTGCGCCGATCGCTGACGATCTGCCCGTCACTGACCTCGATGATGCGTTCGGCATGCGCGGCCACCTTGGGGTCGTGGGTCACCAGGATCACCGTGTGCCCGGCCGCGTGCAGCTCCAGCAGGATGTTCATCACCTCCTTGCCGCTGGCGGTGTCGAGAGCACCGGTCGGTTCATCGGCAAGGATCACCTGGCCACCGTTCATCAACGCCCGGCAGATACTCACCCGCTGCTGCTGGCCGCCCGACAGTTGACTGGGGCGATGCTCCAGGTGGCTTTGCAGGCCTAGCCGGGTCAGCAACTCGCGCGCCCGCGCATGGCGCTGGCCCTGGGGCGTCCCGGCATAAACCGCCGGGATCTCGACGTTGTGCAGGGCATCCAGGTGCGGCAGCAGGTGGTAGCGCTGGAAGATGAAGCCGAAGTGGTCGCGGCGCAACGCCGCCAGGGCGTCATCGTCCAGTTCGCGGGTTTCCTGGCCGCCTACCTGGTAGCTGCCGCTGCTGGCGTTGTCCAGGCAGCCAAGGATGTTCATCAGGGTCGACTTGCCCGACCCGGAAGCGCCGATGATCGCCACCAGTTCGCCGCTTCCGATCTGCAGGTCGATGCCTTTCAATGCCAGGAATTCGCGGTCGCCGGCCTGAAAGCTGCGTGTCACCCCCTGCAAACGCAGCAGCGGCTCGTTACGCACACCGGTAACCGCCATGTCTGCGCCCGGCTGCACATTCATGTTCATGCTCACGCCCCCGTTTCGCCAGACACCGGCTCACCAATCACCACCCGGTCGCCTTCGGCGAGGCCGTCCTTGATCTGCACCTTGACGTTGTTGTTGATGCCCGCCTGCACGTTGCGCACCTGGGCGAAGCCCTTGGCATCCAGCACCCGCACCGGGAAGCTGCCATCGCCATTGCGCGCCCCCAGCGCGGCAACCGGCACGGTGAGTACGGCCTGGGCGGTGTCGAGCACGATATGCACCTGGGCAGTCATGGAAATACGCAGGCGGTGGTCGGGGTTTGGCACTTCGAACAAGGCGTTGTAGAACACCGCGCCACTGGGCTTGCCGCTGCTGGCTTCGTTCTTGTCGCTGCTTTGCGCGTAGTTCTGCGGTGCGGGCTCGGTACCGCGCAGCTTGGCGTAGTAACGTTTGTCTTCGCCAAGGATGGTGAAATACACCGCCTGGCCAGGGGTGATGTGGATCACATCGGCTTCCGACACCTGCGCCTTGACCGTCATGGTGTCGAGGTTGGCCAGCTTGAGCAGCACCGGCGCCAACTGGTTGGCGATCACGGTTTGCCCTTCCTGGGTGACGATGCCCACCACATGGCCGGTGATCGGCGCGTTGATGCGGGTATAGCCCAGGTTGACCTTGGCGGTATCGATTTCTACCCGTGCGCTCTGGATCTGCGCATCCAGCGAGCGCACGGCAGCCTGCTGCACCTCGTATTCCGACTCGGCATTCTCGAAGTCCTGGCGCGACACCGACTCGTCGGCCTGCAGCTCGCGGTAGCGCTCGTACACGCGCCGGGCCTGCTTGAGCTGGGCCATGGTCGAACGCCGCTCGGCCTGCAGTTTTTCCTCATCGACCTCGGCCTGACGCAGGGTATTGCGCAACACCAGCGGGTCGATCTCGGCCAGCCACTGGCCCTGGCTGACCTTGTCGCCGAGCTTGACCTTAAGCGACTTTAGCTGGCCGGATACCTGGGCACCGACATCCACCTGCTTGATGCCTTCGAGCATGCCGCTGGCAAGCACCGCATTCTCGATATCGCCACGCTCGACCGTGGCGGTGATGTATTGCGGTGGTTTAGCCGGCGCCTGGATGGCGTACAGGCTGATGCCGGCGACCAGGGCCACGGCCAGGCCGAGGCTGTACTTGCGGAATCTGGACTTGTCCATGAACACTCACTTTCCTCTGTAATTCGGATGCATCGGCACCTGTGGGAGCGGGCTTGCCCCGCGAACACCGGCACTGCCGGTGCCAGGCACCGCGTTGCCTGCTTCGCGGGCATGCCCGCTCCCACAATGACCGCTGTTATCTGCACGATCGGTGCTGGCTCATGGTCATTGGCTAACCTTGCTGTGCTGCAGTGCCTGGCCGTCATGCCACCAGGCTGCCAGGCTGAATACATCCGGCACTTTCAAAATGCTGAAGTGGTCGCCCGGCCCCTGCCACAGCGCCAGTTGCGGCATCAGTTGCTGCCAGCCCTCCTGCATCGCCGCATGCTCGCGAGCATTGCCCAGGGCATCCAGTTGCGGGTCATCCACCAGTACCAGGCCCACCGGCCCGGTGTAGGTCAGGGTTGGCCGGTAGACCGTGCGCAGTGCCGTGGCAAAGGTGCGCACGGTGCCCTCCAGTACCCGTGGCGTGGAGCGTGCGGGCAACAGCCCGTTGCGCACCATGCCGGCGTGCAACTGCTGCAACTGTTGGTCATCTGTCGCCAGCGCGAAATCAGCCGGGTCGATACCCAAGGCCTTGCCCGTGGCCAGCTGCAGCGCTTCGACCAGCCGCAGCAAGGCCTCGCCGAAGGTGTACGGCCGGCCACAGGTGCTGCCGGTACCCGGTGCCTCGCTGTCGATCAGGGTCAACGAGCGTACCGGCCGGCCCTTGGCTTCGAACCTGGCGGCGATGGCATGCGCCACCCAGCCACCAAACGAGTGCCCGACCAGGTTCAGCGGGCCGTGCGGGTACAGCGCTTCGATCGCCTGCACATGGCACTCGGCTGCGGCTTCCACCGTGCCGTGCGGCACGCTGCCACCGTCCAGGCCGCGGGCTTGCAGGCCATGCAGCGGCCATTCCGGCCCAAGCGCTTCGGCAAGGCCAATGAAGCTGGTGACGCTGTCCCCGGCCCCCGGTACACAGAACAGCGGCGCATGGCCGGGTTGCCCGGTCTGGATGGCAACCTGCCCGGCATAGCCCGGCGTTGCCGCAACCGGGCACCTGGCAAGTGCCTGGGTCAAGGCCTGCGCCACGGTTGCCACGTGAGGCGCCTGCATGAGGCTGCGGTGATCACCCGGCACGCCCACGATCAACAGCGGCTGGGTCGGCAGTGCCTCACGCCAACCGAGCGTCGACAGGCTGTCACTGCCCTGCTCGGCGCGGAACAGGTGCACCGGTATGTTCAAGCTGGCCGGGCGGTAATGCGCCAGGGCATGGCCGTGCGCCAGTTCACGGCTGAAGTAGTGCAGCAGTTGCGCATCGCTCATGCTCGCCCACAAGCCATACAGAAGACCGTGCTCGCGGCAGCTGGCCAGCAAACCTGCAAAGTCCGGCTGCGCAGCCTCCAGCTGCTGCAAGTGCGCGACTTTGCCGGCGGCCTCCGGCCCCTGCGTGCGCCAGAACGTGGTGCAGTTGAGCAACAGTTGCCGTTCCAGCGCATGGGGCCCCGACCAGCGCGCCTTGCCCTGGTCGGCCAGGCGCGGCACATAGCTGTCGATCAGCCCGAGGAATTCGACCGCCTCGTCCGCACCCAACAACTGGTTGGCCATTTCGAACGCCACAACCCCGCCGAACGACCAGCCTGCCAGGCGGTACGGCCCCTGCGGCTGGACCTTGCGCATCTGCTCGACCTGATAGCGTGCCAGGCACTCCAGGGTGCGCGGCTGCGGCTGGCCGGCGGGTACACCGGGCAACCCGTAGATGGCGAAGTCGCCGCCCATTTGCTGGCCCAGCACCGGGAAGTAGAAATCCAGCCCGGTGAACTCGTGCACCAGGAACAGCGGCGTCTGTGCCGCACCCGGGCGTACCGTGACTACCCCCTGCGCTGCGCTGGTGTCATCGGCAAGTCGGGCTGCCAGCAGCGCAACGCTGGGCTGCTGGAACACGTCGTTGAGCGCAGCCTGCAAGCCTGCCTTGTTGAGCCGGTCGACCAGACGAATGGCCGCCAGGGAATGGCCGCCGAGCTCGAAGAAGTTGTCATGCCGCCCTATCCGCTCAACGTCCAGCAGTTCCGCCCAGATGGCTGCGAGCAGGCCTTCGGTAGCGCCTTGCGGGGCTTCGAACGGGCGGTCCTGTAGCGCACCGGGTTCTGGCAGCGCCTTGCGGTCGAGCTTGCCGTTCGGGCTTAACGGCAGCGTGTCCAGGTGTACGAACAACGCTGGCAGCATGAACGCGGGCAAGCGGCTGAGCAATGCTGCGCGCAACGCCTCCAATGTGTGCTGCTGGCCGGTGTAGTAGGCCAGCAATTGCTGTTCGCGGGCGATCACCACCGCCTCGTTGACCCCTTCGATGCCGGTGAGGCACGCCTGGATTTCACCCAGTTCGATGCGCAGGCCGTGGAGCTTGACCTGGTCGTCGTTGCGGCCGAGGTACTCGATATTGCCGTCGGCCAGGTGGCGGGCCAGGTCGCCGGTGCGGTACAGGCGTGCGCCGGGTACGAACGGGTCGTCGATGAAGCGTTCTGCGGTGAGCTCGGCGCGGTTCAGGTAGCCGCGGGCGACCTGCACGCCGCCAATGTACAGCTCGCCGGCAACGCCCTGCGGGACCGGTTGTTGCTGGTCGTCGAGGATGTACAGGGTGGTGTTGGCGATGGGTTTGCCGATGGGGGTGTTGTCGGGGGCGGTTGTGCAGTGCCAGGCGCTGACGTCGACGGCGGCTTCGGTGGGGCCGTAGAGGTTGTGTAGTTCGACGGTTGGCAGTTGGGCGTGGAAACGCCGTACCAGATTGCCCGGCAATGCTTCGCCCGAACAGATCACGCGGACCATTTTCGCAAACGGCATATTTTCCGGGGTGTCCGCCGAACCTGTGGGAGCGGGCGCGCCCGCGAACACCGGCGAAGCCGGTGCCATGCACCGTGTTGGATTCTTCGCGGGCTCGCCCGCTCCCACAGGAATCGCGGTGGGGCCAGAGGAGAGGAACACATCCAGCATCGAGGGGACGAAATGCAAGGTGGTGATGTTTTCGCGGGCAATCACTTCACGCAGGTACTCGGGGTCGCGGTGCCCGCCTGGGCGCGCCATGACCAGCCTGGCGCCGGTCTGCAACGGCCAGAGGAACTCCCACACCGACACGTCAAAGCTGAACGGGGTCTTTTGCAGCACCACGTCATCGGCATCCAGGCCGTAGGCGTCCTGCATCCACAGCAAGCGGTTGACCACCCCGGCATGCTCGTTCATCACGCCTTTCGGCAGGCCGGTGGACCCTGAGGTGTAGATCACGTAGGCCAGGTGCTGCGGGCTCAGCCCCACCACAAGCGGATTGCTGCCAGGCAGGTCGGCCCAGGTCGGCCGGTCCAGATCAACCAGCAGGCCGGCGTCCGGCACATGCCGGGTAGCCGCATGCACCAGCACCGCCACGGGCGCGCTGTCGCTCAGCATGTGCCGTACCCGCTCTGCCGGGTAATCCGGGTCGACCGGCACGTAGGCACCACCCGCCTTGAGGATGGCCAGCAACCCAACCACCATCGACAGCCCGCGTTCGACGCAGATCGCTACCCGATCATCCGGTTTAACGCCCAGTGCAATCAGATGATGCGCCAGGCGGTTGGCCTGTTCGTTGAGCTGCCGGTAGGTCAGTTCGCCCTCTTCGGCCCGCACCGCCACGGCATCGGGCGTGCGCACAACCTGCGCTTCGATCATGCCGTGCAGGGTCTGCTCAAGGTTGTAGTCGGCGGCCGTATCGTTGAAATCCAGCAGCAAGCGCTTGCGTTCATGCGCATCGGGCAGCGCGGTATGCCCCGGAACAGCCCGGTCGCCGCTGGCAAAAGCCCACAGTACTTGCTCGAAGTAGCCGGCAAAGCGCTCGATGGTGGCCCGTTCGAACAGCGCTGTGGCATAGACGATGCCTCCGGCAAAACCCTCCTCGCGCTCGCCCAGGCTCAGGCTCAGGTCGAACTTGGCGATGTTGGCCGGGCCGCCCAGGGCAGTCACGGCCAGGTCCGCCAGCTGCAGCGCCTGGTGCCCAGGGTTGCCGTCCCAGTCCAGCGACACTTGGTACAGCGGTGTATGCGCCAGGCTGCGCCGCGGGCGCAGCAGCTCGACCACCTGCTCGAACGGCAAGTCCTGGTGCGCCTGCCCCGCCAGCACCACCGCTTTGGCCCGGGCCAGCAACGTTGCCACATCCGGTGCACCCGACACATCCAGGCGCAGTGCCAGGGAGTTGACGAACATGCCGATCAGCCCGTCTACCTCGGCCTGCTGGCGGTTGGCGACCGGTGAGCCGATCACCACCTCGTCCTGGCCGGCCAGGCGGGCCAGCAACACCGCCCAGGCAGCCATGAACAGCATGTACGGGGTAGCGCCATGGCGCCGGCACACCGCCTTGAGTTCGCTGCTCAAGCGG
This sequence comes from Pseudomonas sp. NPDC090592, assembly GCF_044769185.1. Lineage (NCBI taxonomy): Bacteria > Pseudomonadati > Pseudomonadota > Gammaproteobacteria > Pseudomonadales > Pseudomonadaceae > Pseudomonas > Pseudomonas sp. NPDC090592. The sequence continues at coordinate 7,615 of NZ_JBIVXJ010000023.1, read as the reverse complement.
GGGTCCAGGCACAGCGCGACACTGTCGCCGGCGTACTGCTGGCGCTCCGGCCGCGGCCGGTCCCAGGGCAGGCTCAGCAGTACCGGTGCGTCGCGCAGCTGTGCGGCCCAGTAGTCAGCCTGCTGTTGCAAGGCCGCGCCACTCAACCAGCGCCGTTGCCACAGGGCGTAGTCGAGGTACTGCACCGGCAAGGCAGGCAGCGGGTCAGGCTGGTGGGTGCTGAAGGCCTGGTAGAGTTCACCCAGCTCCCTGACCAGCACGCCCAGCGACCAACCGTCGGCAACCAGGTGGTGCAAGGTCAACAACAGCACGTGGTGGTCCTGCGCCAGTTGCAGCACCCGCCCGCGTATCGGCAGGTCGCGGGCCAAGGCAAAGGCCTGGCCGGCTTCTTCACGCAGCAATGCTTCCAGCGCCGGCTGGTCCAGCCCCGGGCAACCCTGCCAGACGAGGCTGAAGCCACCGCTGTCAGGTGCCAGTTGCACATGAGGCTCGCCGTCCTGCTCGACAAACTGGCTGCGCAGGCTTTCGTGCCGTTCGATCAGCCGGTGCAGCGCCTGCTCCAGCGCCGCACGCTGCAGCGGGCCGTGCAGGCGCAAGGCGATGGGGATGTGATAGGCCGCGCTGGCCTCCTGCAACTGGGCCAGGAACCATAAGCGTTGCTGGGCGAACGACAGCGGCAGCCGGCCTTCGCGTGGCATGGGCATAATGGCTGGCAACGCCTGGCCCTCGCGCACCAGGCAAGCGGCGACAGCGGCCAGCGCGTCGTCGGCGAACAGGTCGGTCAGGGCCAGCTCATGGCCCAGGCGTTGGCGCACCTGGGCCAGCATGCGCATGGCCAGCAGCGAATGGCCGCCCAGTTCGAAGAAGCGGTCGTGGCGGCCGATTGGCTGCACCTCGAGCAACTCCGCCCACAGTGCTGCCAAGGCCTGCTCGCGCTCACCTTCGGGGGCCTCGAACGTGGCCACGGCAAAGTCCTGCGGGCCCGCGGCTGGCAAAGCCTGGCGATCGATCTTGCCGTTGGGGTTCAACGGCATCCGTGCCAGCGCAACGAAGGCCGAGGGCACCATGTACTCCGGCAACCGGCTGCGCAGGTAGCTGCGCAGTTGCAGGGCATCCAGCGTAGCGTCCTGGCGGGTGTACCAGGCCACCAGGCGCAAGGGCCCAGCTTCATCGGCAACGGCCATCACCAGCACTTCGCCGATACCCGGGGCCTGGGCCAGTTGCTGCTCGATCTCGCCCAGCTCCATGCGGAAGCCGCGGATCTTCACTTGGTCGTCATTGCGCCCCAGGCACTCCAGCTGGCCATCGCCGCGCCAGCGCACCAGGTCGCCCGTGCGGTACAGCCGGGCTCCGGGCTGTGTGCTGAAGGGGTCGTCGATGAAGCGCTGAGCCGTCAGTTCGGCATGGTTCAGGTAGCCCAGGGCAACGCCATCCCCACCGATGTACAGTTCCCCGACCACACCCTGCGGTACCAGCCGTAGCCAGGCATCCAGCACATACACCTGGGTATTGCCGATAGGCCGGCCAATGGGCACCTGGGCGGCGTCGTTTGCAAGCTCGCGCACCTCGCAGGTAACCGCGAAGGTGGTGGTTTCGGTTGGCCCGTAGCCGTTCAGCAAACGTAACCCCGGTGCCTGTTGCAGCAAGGCCCGGAAGGCTGCCGGTTCGGCACGCTCGCCACCGCTGATCAGCACGCGCAGCGTGGCCAGTGCTTCGGGTAGCAGTTGCACGTACTGGTTGAACAGCGCGGTGGTCAGGAACAGCACGCTGAGCCCCTGCTCCACCAGCGCCGCGGCAAAGCGCGGTGGATCGATCAGCGTGGCATGGTCAATCACGCGCACCTGGCCACCGTTGAGCAGTGCGCCCCAGACTTCGAAGGTGCTGGCGTCGAATGCAGGGTTGGAAACAAAACCGACCCGGTCGCTGTCCAGCAGGTCGGCATAGCCGTTGTTCAACACCAGGCGCGCGATCCCCCGGTGCGCCACGCACACGCCCTTGGGCTTGCCGGTCGTACCAGAGGTGTACATCACATAGGCGGCGCTGGCGGCATCCTGCGCCAATGCCGGGTTGTGCCCGGGTTGGCGGTCGAGCGCCAGGCCATCGAGTTCGATGCGCTGCACCGGCAAGTCAGCCGTAACCTCGCTGGAGGTCAGCAGCAACGCCGCCTGGCAGTCCTCGAGCATGAACGCCTGGCGCTCGGCGGGGGCATGGATATCCAGCGGCACATAGGTGGCGGCGCACTTCAGCACGGCCAGTTGCGCCACCAGCAGCGTCAGCGAGCGTGGCAGCAGGATGGCCACGTTGGCGCCCGGCAGTGCGCCTCTGGCGATCAGGTAGTGAGCCAGGCGGTTGGCGCGCTCGTTCAGCTCGCCATAGCACAGCGCCTGCTCGCCATGCACCGCAGCCAGGGCCAACGGGTGACGGGCGACCCGCTGCTCGAACAGGCCGTGTACGGCTGCGTCTCGCGGATACGGGTACTGGGTGGCGTTGCAGCTGTGCAGCAAGGCCTGGCGCTCGGCTGCATCGACCAGCGCCACCTGCGCCAGCACCTGCTGGTCGTCATCAGCCATGGCCCACAACAGGCGCTCGAAATACCCCAGGTAACGCTGCACGGTGACGGGGTCGAACAGCGCCGTGGCGTAGTCGAGGCTGCCGACCAGGGTGTCGCCACGTTCGCCCAGGTTGAGCGTGAGGTCGAACTTGGCCACTGTCGCGGCCTGGGCCACGGCCTCCAGCTGCAAGCCCTGCAAGTGCAATGCCGCGCCCTCGGTGGCCTGCCAGTTCAGCGAGGTCTGGAACAGCGGTGTATGCCCAAGGCTGCGTGTCGGGCGGAGCATTTCCACCACGTGCTCGAACGGCAGGTCCTGGTGGGCCTGGGCTTCAAGCACTCGGCTGCGCACCTGCTGCAGCAGCGCTTGGGCGGTGGGCGCCGCACTGCTGTCTATGCGCATGGCCAGGGTGTTGACGAACAGCCCGGCCAGCGGCTCCAGCTCGGCCCGGCCGCGCCCCGCCACCGGGCAACCGACCACCACCTCCGGCTGGCCTGCCAGGCGGCCGAGCAAGGCCGCCCAGGCAGCGAGCACGGTCATGTACAGCGTTACCCCGTGGCGCTGGGCCAAGGTCCGCAATGCGCCAGTCAGGCGCGGTTCAAGCTGTAGCGGCAGGCTGGCGCCGGCAAAGTCCTGGCGCTCCGGGCGTTGGCGGTCAGCAGGCAGCTTGAGCAGCTCGGGTGCACCTTCCAGCATTTGTTGCCAGTAGGTCGCCTGGCGTTGCAACTGGTCACCGGCCAGCCAGCGACGCTGCCACACGGCGTAGTCGCCGTACTGGATGGCCAGCGGCGGCAGCGGGTCATCACTGCCGTTGCACAAGGCCGCGTACTGCGCGCTCAGCTCGTGGGTCAGCACACCCAGCGACCAGCCGTCGGCGACGATATGGTGAACGGTCAGGGCCAGCACATGCTGTTGCGCACCCAGGCGTAGCAGGTTGGCCCGCAGCAGCGGCCCGTGGGCCAGGTCGAACGGCGCCGCAGCCAAATCGCGCAGGCGGCCCGGCACGGCCTCGGCGGCTATGTCTTCACAGTGGAACCAGCCGGCGCCGGGGGTCGCGGCAATCACCACCTCGGCGCTGTCATCGCGCGGGATGAAACGGCTGCGCAGGGTCTGGTGGCGCTCGATGATGCGCAGCAGCGCACCTTCCAGCGCAGCGGCATCCAGCGGCCCGCGCAGGCCCAGGGCCAACGGCACGTTGTAGGCCTGGTTACCGCCTTCCATCTGCGCCAGGAACCACAGCCGCTGCTGGGCAAACGACATCGGCAATGCCTGCTCGGGCGCTACCGGCAGAATCTCTGGCAGCGCGCTGCGCCCGGCAGTGGCGAGCACCTGGGCAACGGCAGCGAGCTGCGGGTTGGCAAACAGCTGCGCAAGGCTCAGTTCCACGCCAAGGCGCAGGCGCACCTGGGACACCATGCGCATGGCCAGCAGCGAATGGCCGCCCAGGTTGAAGAAGTGGTCACCACGCCCCACCCGCTCGACCTGCAACAGTTCCGCCCAGAGCTGCGCCAGGGCTTGCTCCAGTTCGCCTTCCGGCGCCTCGTAGGCGTGTTCGAACAGCGCAGCACGCTCGGGTCGCGGCAATGCCCGGCGGTCGAGCTTGCCATTGGCGGTCAGCGGCAGCGCTGGTAGCTCGACAAAGGCTACCGGCACCATATACGCCGGCAAATGCGCCTGCAGTTGCGTGCGCAGGCCCTCCGGGGTAAGTGGCTGAACGTCGGCCTTGGCGGTGAAATAGGCCACCAGTTGCGGCTGCCCGGGCTGGTCCTCACGCGCGATCACCACCGCTTCGTCGATACCGGCCAGCGTCGCCAGGCGGCTTTCGATTTCGCCCAATTCGATACGCACGCCACGGATCTTCACCTGGTCATCGTTGCGGCCCAGATAATCAAGCGTGCCATCTGCCAGCCAGCGCACCAGGTCACCGCTGCGGTACATGCGCCCGGCCGCCACGAACGGGTCGTCAAGGAAGCGTTCGGCCGTCAGCTGCGGGCGGTTCAGGTAGCCACGGGCAACCCCGGCGCCGCCGATGTATAGCTCGCCAGGCACGCCCAGCGGGACCGGTTGCAGGTGCGCATCGAGTACATACAGCCGCGCGTTGTCCACCGGCTTGCCGATATGCAGCACACCCCCCGCCTGCAACGCCCCGGAGCTGGCCACCACGGTGGTTTCGGTCGGCCCGTAGTTGTTGACCACGGCAAAGCGCTGGGTGCGGTTGAACTGGCGCAGGCGATCACCACCGATCAGCAGGGTGCGCAAGGTCGGGTGTTCCAGTTGGTGGTTGAAGGCATATTCAGCCACCGGGGTGGGCAGGAAGCTCACGTCCAGCGGCTGTGCCTGCCACCAGGCGAGCATGGCGTCGAGGTCGTCGTGGCCCTCGGTCGCGGGGGCCAGGTGCAGCGTGGCCCCGGCGCACAAGGCCGGCCACACCTCCCAGGCCATGGCGTCGAAGCCAAAGCCGGCCAGGCTCGAGGTGTGCCGGCCCTGGCACAGGTCGAAGGCACGGCAGTTCCAGTCGACCAGGTTGTTGACGCTGCGGTGTTCGACCATCACGCCTTTGGGCTGGCCGGTCGAACCAGAGGTGTAGATCACATAGGCCAGGTGGTGCGCGGCAAGCCCTTGAACGGTGGGGTTGCCGTCGACGGCAGGCCAGCTCGGCTGATCCAGCAACAGCAGGGGCACTTCAACCTGCGCAAGGCGATGGCGCAGCGCCTGTTGCGTCAGCACCACCACCGGGCTGCTGTCTTCCAGCAGGTAGCCAACGCGCTCGTCCGGGTGCGCCGGGTCCACCGGTACATAGCCGGCGCCGGCCTTGAGCACGGCCAGCAAGCCCACCAGCGTTTCCAGGCCGCGCCGGGCCACCACGGCAACCCGGTCGTCCGGGCGCACGCCAAGGCCAATCAAATGATGGGCCAAGGCATTGGCCTGCCGGTTGAGGGCGGCATAGCTCAGCTGCGCGCCGTCACTGGTCGCGGCAATGGCTTCTGGGGTGCTGGCGGCTTGCTGCTCAAAACGCTGGTGCAGGGCAAGGTGCTGCTCGTAGCTGGCAGCGCAGGCGTTGAAGCCTTCCAGCAGTTGCTGGCGTTCAGCGGCGGGGAGCATGCCCAGCCGGTTCACGGCCACTTGTGGGGTTTGCAGCAGGCTGTGCAGGGCCTGGTGCAGGTAGGCGCAGACTCGCTGGGCCGGCACTTCGGCGCTGGCCAGCAGGGTCAGGCGGAAGGCCTCGCCGAGGTCGTCCACGCTCAAGGTCAGCGGGTAGTTGGTGGCCTCGGCCGACTCGACAATGTCGATGCCGGCCAACGCGGCCCGACGTGGTTGGGCACTGCCCGGCGCGCTGTGGCGGTAGTTGAGCAAGGCGTTGAACAGCGGTGCCGGTGCAGCCACGCCACTACAGCGTTGGGCCAGGGCCAGTGGCGCATGTTCATGGCGCATCAGTGCGCTCAGGCGCTGATGGGTGGCGCGTACGGCGCTAGCCAGGTCGGCGGCGCCCAGGTCCACCCGCAGGGGCAAGGTGTTGATGAAGATGCCCAGCGCCCGGTCAGTGGCTTCTGCGCCCAGCAGGCGGCCCATCAGCACGGTGCCGAATACCACCTGCTCACGCCCGGTCAGGCCGCCCAGCACCCGGCCCCAAGCCAGGTGAAACAGGCTGGCGACACTCACCCCAAGGCTGCGGGCCTGGGCACGCAGCCCCTGGCACAGGGCCGGTGGCAGGTCGAGTTGGTGCTCGTTGTGTGCCCCGCCTGCGCCCTGTACATCCTGCAGCCCGTAGGCCAGCGTGGCTTCGTCGATATCGCCGAGCATGTCGCGGAAGAATGCTTCGTGCCCGGCTTCGCTGATGCCCAGCACCGCTTGTGCCACGTAGTTGCGAAACGGCACCGGTGCGCCCAGCTGCGCCTGCTCGCCACTGAGGAAGGCAATCAGCTCGTGGCGCACCACATCCAGCGCGCTGTGGTCCATGGCGATATGGTGGAACTGCAAGGTGGCGGCGAGGCTGCCGTCGGCCTGCGGCGCTTCGCGCAGCAGGCGCATCAGTGGCGCCTGGGTCAGGTCGAGCCAGGCGCGCCCCGGGGCATCGGCAGGCAGGCTCAGTACCGCCAGCTCGGCCTGGCGCCATACCACCTGCACCGGCGCTTCCAGCCCCTGCCAGTGCACCGAGGTGCGCAGGATATCGTGGCGGGCGATTACCCCGCGCAAAGCGTCGGCGAACGCCAGCAGGCGCGCCTCGCTGGCGAACACGAAGCGCGCCTGCATCACGTAGGGGTCATGGTCGGTGGCACTGGCGTGGTGGAACAGCATGCCTTGTTGCAAGGGCGCCAGTGGGTAGATGTCCTGCACATTCGCCGCGCCGCCGGGGATTGCGCCGACGATGCTGTCCAGGCTGGCCTGGTCGAGCGTGACCAGGTTGAGCATGTGCGGGGTGATGTGCGTGCAGCCTGGCGGGATCAGGTTGCCCGGCACCTGCACCGCGCCCTGCTTGACCGCCACGTATTCGCCACGCTCGATCATGCCGACCAGGGTGGGCTTGTGCGCGCGCAGTTGCGCCACCAGGGTGGTGTCGGTCAGTGCCTGGCGGTTGCCCTGGACCACCAGCTGGCCATCCTTGAGAGCCAGTTGCACATTGTGCGCGGTCAGTGTTGCCAGTAATTGGTTGATGCTCACAGGACGATCTCCATGCTGTCTGTGATGGCTGCGTAGCCGGCCAGGGTCGGTTGGTCGAACAGGGCGCGCGCATCGGCCTCCAGGCCTTGCTCGCGCAGCCGCGACGTCAGTGTCACTGCCAGCAGCGAGTGGCCGCCCAGTTCGAAGAAGTTATCGTGGCGCCCTACCCGCTCCACGCCCAGCAGCTCGCACCACAGTGCAGCCAGCAGGGTTTCGGTTTCGCCTTCGGGGGCTGCATAAGGGCGCTCCTCGATGGCACCGGGTGCCGGCAAGGCCTTGCGGTCGAGCTTGCCGTTGGGGCTCAGTGGCAGGGCTTCGAGGTGCATGAACTGCGCCGGGACCATGAATTCCGGCAGGTGCGCGAGCAGCGAAGTGCGCAGGGTTTCTAGCGTTTGCGGCTCACCGGT
>NZ_JBIVXJ010000022.1:0-106543 GCF_044769185.1 Pseudomonas sp. NPDC090592 | reverse complement strand
GCGGGCGGCGCTCGATCTCACAGGCGCTGACGATGCCGTGGCGAGCACCTGGCAACCCTTATGCCATTGCAATAAACCATAGAATCTCCCACAGGGATCGAGTACGCCCAGCAGTACCTATGGGCAGCTTCAACCGCGAAGAGGCCAGCACGGGCTGGCGAAGAGTCAACTTTTGTCACCGCCCGCTGCGCAACATCTCCACCGGCACATACTTGCCAATCTCATACTTGCCAATCGCCGCCCGGTGCACTTCATCCGGCCCGTCAGCCAGGCGCAGGGTACGCTGCATGGCGTACATGTAGGCCAGCGGGAAATCGCCGCTCACCCCTGCCCCACCATGCATCTGGATCGCCCGGTCAATGACCTTCAAGGCCACGTTGGGTGCCACCACCTTGATCTGCGCGATCTCGCTGCGGGCCACCTTGTTGCCGACGGTGTCCATCATGTACGCCGCTTTCAGTGTCAGCAGCCGGGCCATGTCGATCTCCATGCGCGAGTCGGCAATCTTGTCGACGTTGCCGCCCAGCCGGGCCAGTGGCCGGCCAAAGGCCGTGCGTTCCACCGAGCGCTTGCACATCAACTCCAGCGCTCGCTCGGCCATGCCGATCGAGCGCATGCAGTGGTGGATACGCCCAGGCCCAAGGCGCCCTTGGGCAATCTCGAAACCGCGGCCGGCGCCAAGGATCACGTTTTCATACGGCACGCGCACGTTCTCGAACAGCACCTCGGCGTGGCCATGCGGCGCATCGTCATAACCAAACACCGGCAACGGGCGGACGATCTTCACACCGGGCGTATCGGTGGGTACCAGCACCATCGAGTGCTGCTGGTGGCGTGGCCCTTCAGGGTCGGACAGGCCCATGAAGATCATCACCTTGCAGCGTGGGTCGCAGGCGCCGGAGGTCCACCACTTGCGGCCGTTGATCACCCATTGGTCACCGTCACGCACGGCGGTGGCGGCCATGTTGGTGGCGTCCGAAGAGGCCACGTCCGGCTCGGTCATGGCAAATGCCGAGCGGATCTCGCCGCGCAACAGCGGCTCCAGCCACTGGCGTTTCTGCGCTTCGCTGCCGTACCGCACCAGCACTTCCATGTTGCCGGTATCCGGCGCCGAACAGTTGAACGGCTCAGGCCCGAGCAGCGAGCGGCCCATGATTTCCGCCAGCGGCGCATAGTCCAGGTTGCTCAGCCCAGCGCCGTATTCCGACTCGGGCAGGAACAGGTTCCACAACCCTTCGGCGCGGGCCTTGGCCTTGAGTTCTTCCATGATCGCGGTGGGCTGCCAGCGGTCGCCTTCGGCAACCTGGCGCTCGAACACGGCTTCGGCGGGGTAGACATAAGCGTTCATGAACGCAGTGACGCGCTCACGCAGTGCCTGGACCTTGGGCGAATAGGCGAAATCCATCGGGGCTACCTTCACGGTTCGGAATACATGGGCCTGAGCCTAGAGCAGCAAGCGCCCATCCACCTAGTCTATTTTCCGCGTGTATAAACATTCATAACCGATATATGATCGGCCAATAACTCCAACAAAGAGCGGCGCCCATGAACCTCAGCAAGGTCGACCTCAACCTGTTCATCGTGTTTGACGCGATCTACACCGAAGCCAACCTGACCCGCGCCGGGCAAATTGTCGGCATCACCCAGCCGGCGGTGTCCAACGCCCTTTCGCGGTTGCGCGAAACCTTCAACGACCCGCTGTTCGTGCGCACCGCGCAAGGCATGGTGCCGACGCCCATGGCGCAGAACATCATCGGCCCGGTGCGCAACGCCTTGGCACTGTTACGTACGTCGGTGCAGGAAAGCCGCATCTTCAACCCGCAACAGGCCAACAAAACCTTCCGCATCAGCATGACCGACCTGACCGAAGCGGTCATCCTGCCGCCTCTGTTCCAGCGTTTGCGCCGCCTGGCGCCGGCGGTGCTGATTGAAAGCTTTCTGTGCAAGCGCCGCGAGACCACCAAGGAACTCGCTGCCGGCCGCCTGGACTTCGCCATCGACGCGCCCCTTAACACCGACCCGCAGGTGCGCCACGTCAAGCTGATGCAGGACCGCTACGTCTGCGCCCTGCGCCAGGGCCACCCGCTGGCCGACAGCAAGCTGACCCTCGACAGCTATCTGGGCATGACCCACATCCATATTTCCAGCCGCCGCAACGGCCTGGGCTATGTCGACCTGGCCCTGGGCAAGATGGGCGTGCAACGCAAGGTTGCCTTGCGCTCGCAGCATTACCTGATGGCTTCGCAGGTGTTGCAGCAAACCGACATGGCGATGACGGTGCCCGAACGCTTCGCCCGCCGTCATCAGTTGCGCTACCACCCGCTCCCGGTAGAGGTACCCGCGCTGGAAACGCACCTGTACTGGCATGAAAGCACCGACCAGGACCCGGCCAACCGCTGGATGCGCGAGCAAATCACCGAATTGTGCGAACGCGTGGTGGCAGAGGAAGAAAGAGCCTTGGAGCCCGCCTGAAGGTACGAACGAGGGGCGGTCAACGCCCCTCGACAGAAGAATAAAAAAATCCTTCAAAACCTGAACTCCATAGAAAAATTTCTCCCTGGTACTCAGAAACACACTGCGCTAAGCGAAAAAAATCTCGCAGGTGACGGGTACGCTTACTCCATCAATCGCCGACTTCACGGCGACAGACATGGACCTGCCCTGATGCCTAGCGCCCCGCTCTACTTCGATTACGCCGCCACCACCCCCGTCGATGACCGGGTCATCGAAACCATGCTCGCTTGCCTTGGCAACCAGGCCAACTTCGGCAACCCGGCGTCCAGTGGCCATGCCTACGGCCAGGCTGCCCGAGATGTCGTGGAACAAGCCCGCCAGCAAGTGGCCGAACGCGTTGGCGCGCAGGCCCAGAGCCTGGTCTGGACCTCGGGCGCGACCGAATCCAACAACCTGGCACTCAAAGGCATTGCCCAAGGCATCGGCCAGCCCGGTCACCTGATCACCAGCCAGCTGGAGCACAAGGCCGTGCTGGACACGGTGGCCGAACTGGAGCGCCAGGGCTGGGCCGTTACCCGCCTGGCACCGGATGCCGCTGGCCTGATCCAGCCAGCCAGCGTCCAGGCAGCGTTGCGTGCCGATACCCGCCTGGTATCGCTGATGGCGGTCAACAACGAGCTGGGCACGGTCACCGATTTTGCCGCCATTGGCGAGCGGGTGCGTACACACGGTGCCTTGCTGCACGTGGACGCAGCGCAGGCCGTGGGCAAGCTGGCCATCGACCTGAACACGATGGCCGTAGACCTGATGTCGTTTTCGGCACACAAGGTTTACGGGCCAAAGGGCATCGGCGCGCTGTATGTCGGGCCACGCGCCCGTACGCTGATGCGCGCGCAGATGCACGGCGGCGGCCATGAGCAAGGCCTGCGCTCCGGCACCTTGGCCACCCACCAGATCGTGGGCATGGGCAGCGCCTTTGCCTTGGCCGGCCACCCCGGCGACAGTGAGCACCAGCACCTGGCCCAGATGGCAACGCGCCTGCGCGAAGGCTTGCTGGCCTTGCCAGGCGTAAGCCTGAACGGCTGCCCCAGCCAACGCATACCGCACACCCTGAACCTATGCATCGACAGCAAAGGCTTCAACAGTGCAGCGCTGGCCAGCGAACTGGCATTGTCGACCACCTCGTCCTGCAACTCCGCCAGCAATGCTGCCTCGCATGTGCTGCTGGCACTGGGGCTGGACGAGCGCCAGGCCCGCAACAGTGTGCGCTTGAGCATCGGGCGCTTTAGCAGCGAGGCCGACGTGGACGAGGCGCTCGAGGTGTTTGGCCGGGTATTGGCGACGGCCTCGATCGCGTTGTGGTGAGCGTCGGCACGCCGTGCAATCAACCCTGTGAGTCGACCACCAGCGCCTCGCCAATCGCATAAAAATGCCCACCCGCCACATAGTGCAAACTGCGCCACTGCGGGTCGGCATGTTCATACGCCCAGTGCCCATCGCGGAACACCCGGTCATCGGCCCAGGCCGCCACCACTTCGCCAATGAACAGGTCGTAGGTGCTCTGGTTGTGCGGCTCGTTGATTACCCGGCACATCAACCACGCCGAACAGCCCTGCACCAGCGGTGCCGCATGCTCCTCGACCCGGGCCAGTTGCACCCCGATGCTTGCCAGCTTGTCGGGCTGGTCGAACAAGCTGCGGGTACCGACCTGGTGGGTCAGCTGCGCCTGTGCTGCGGTAGGCACCTGGATCACGAACCAGCCACTCCCCTCCACCAGCTGCCGGGTGCGGGCGATCTTGTCGAGCACCACCGTCACCTTGGGCGGGTCGAAGTCCAGCGCACACGCCCAGGCAGCTGCCATCACGTTGTCCACCCCTTCATGGCTGGCCGAGACCAGCACCGTAGGGCCGTGGTTCAGCAAGCGATAGGCCTTTTTCAGGTCGACGGGCTGGAAATGGCTGTTCATGGCAATCCTCGGCAAGACGGGTATCAGACGGCGAATTGTGCCGCAGGCCTCCACGACCTGCCAGACAGGGCTGTTATTTCGGCGGCTTCAGAAATTTCCCACAGCGTTCTCGGACGCGTCCTACTTGCCGCCCCGGCGCACAGAAAACAAGATCGGCACTGGACAACGCAAGGTCGCGATCCAGAGGAGGCTCCGTATGCACCTGTACGCCCGCTCCATTGCCCAACTGCGCAGCAGCCTGCGCGAAATGCTCACCCATGACATCAGCAACCCCGATGAAGACCCCCACCTGTCCGGGGTGATGTTCTTCTGCGCTACCGACGAACACTCCCGGCAATTGATCGAACGTATCGAGTTGCTGGCCAGCGAGGTGTTCTTCGACCCGAACGGGCGGGCTATCTCAGAGCATATGAAAGCTGCAACGGTGGACGGCGTGCGCATCAAGCGCAACCGCAAGGCACCAGCGGACGAGACCGTGATAAGCATCGCGGTGGCGGACAAGGGCTATATCACGGTAAGCACCGCCCGGTTCTGACTTTTCGGGGCTGCCTTGCGACCCATCGCCGGCAAGCCAGCTCCCACAGGTGCCGCGCAGATCTCAAGCTTTGCGCAGTCCCTGTGGGAGATTCTATGGTTTCTTGCAATGGCATCAGGGTTGCCAGGTGCTCGCCACGGCATCTTCAGCGCCTGTCAGATCGAGCGCCGCCCGCGCGGCGCATCGCGAGCAAGCTCGCTCCTACATTTGTTTCGGGCCAGTAACGCCTGTGCCATGCGCGCGCGACCGCCTTGTTCGTTCGACGCGATATCGAGCCATGCGCCAAAGCGTTCGCGCGCAAATCCCATAGGAATGATTGGCCCGAAACAGATGTAGGAGCGAGCTTGCTCGCGATGCGCCGCGCGGGCGGCGCTCGGTCTCACAGGCGCTGCATATCTTGCGGCCAACACCTGTCAGCCCTGATGCGATCCCTGTGGGAGCTGGCTTGCCGGTGATGGGCCGCGAGGCGGCCCCATGCCCTTCCCCGACCAATCCGCTATCCTGAGCACTCCCCCGCTCCGGACCGCCCCATGGAACTGCACATTCGCCTGGAGGGCCGCAAAGGCCTGGCCGACCAGCTCTACCAGCAACTGCGCGCCGGTATCGACAGTGGCCACCTGGCCGCCGGTACCCAGCTGCCGCCCACCCGCCTGCTGGCCGAGCAACTGGGCGTGTCGCGCAAGACCGTGGCCGAGGCCTATTCGCGGCTGACCTACGACAACCTGCTCAGCGGCGTGGTCGGCCGCGGCACGTTCATCAGCCCGCGCCAACCCCTGCGCAACCCTGCATCCACCACCATCCCCCTGGCCGGCGCCGCGTCGCTCGAACGCTGGCAGCAGCGTGCCACCGTGCTCGGCCAGCGCCAGCTGCAAGCACCGTCGCGGTATGACTTTGTCGGCGGCGCATCGAGCAAGGCACAGTTCCCGTTCGACCAGTGGCGCAGTTGCCTGAACTACGCCCTGCGCCGCAGCCAGCGCCACCCCGAGCGGCAGTTCCCGGCCCAAGGCTTGCCGGAACTGCGCGAGGCCATTGCCCACCACATCGCCTACGCCCGCGGCGTGCATTGCAGCGCGGCCGACCTGCTGGTGTGCAACGGCGCCCAGCAGGCGCTGGACCTGATCGCCCGGGTGCTGGTAGAGCCGGGTTGCCAGGTGGCCATGGAAGACCCAGGCTACCCGCCGGCACGGCAACTGTTCCTGGCCTTGGGCGCACGCCTGCAATCCGTGCCGGTGGATGACGAAGGGCTATGCGTGGAGCAGATCGCCGAGGGTACCCGGCTGATCTACGTAACGCCTTCGCACCAGTTCCCACTGGGCATGCCGATGAGTGAGCCACGCCGGCATGCCCTGCTGGCACGGGCCGCCGAGCTGGGTGCGCTGATTATCGAAGACGACTACGACTGCGAGTTCCGCTACCACGGGCCGGCCCCGGATGCCTTGCAGCGCCTTGACCAGCATGGCCTGGTGGCCTATGTGGGCACCTTCTCCAAAACCCTGCTGCCCGAGCTGCGCCTGGGCTATGCCGTGTTGCCACCTGCAGTCTTGCAGGCCGCCTGTGTGGCCAAGCATCTCAGTGACTGGCACAGCCCGACCTTGCTGCAGTGGGCGCTGGCGCGCTTTTTGAGCGAAGGCCACTTGAACAAGCACATCCGCCGCTGCCACGACGTCTACGGCGCCCGCCGCGAACGCATCCTGACGCGCCTGTGCGGCGACCTGTCACCGTGGTTCAGCGCCATCCCCGCCAGCGCCGGCTTCCACCTCAGCGCACTGGCCAAACCCGGGGTAGATGTCGAGTTGTTGGCCAACCTGGCGCGCAAGGTGGAAGTCGGCCTGTATTCGCTGGCACCGTTCTTCAGCGAGGCACCGGTGCGCCCGGGGCTGTTGCTGGGCTTCGGTGCCATCGAGCTGCTGGACATCGACCCGGCACTGGACCGGGTGCGCGACACCCTGCAGGGCCTCAGCTGACCGACGCGACCTTGCCCGTCGCGGGCCTACGTGCAACGGCTGCGGCATAACCCCGGGGGTTGAAGCAGGTGGTGACCAGCAACATGGCCACCACGGTCACGGTCAGCAGCGCCCACGATGCCTGGAAGTTGCCACTCATGTCACGCAGCCAACCGGTGATATAGGGCACGATACCGGTGATGATAAAGCCAACGCCCTGTACGAATGCTGCCAGGCTGCCGGCCTCGGCAGGCGTTTTCAGGTGTTCCAGGGTCAGCGTCAGGCACTGGCTGAAGCAGGCGCCCAGGCCGAAACCGATCATCGCTACCCACAGCCCCGACGCCAGCGTCGGCGCCAGCAGCAGGCCGAGGAAACCCACCAGCTGGATGGCCAGCGCCAGCCACAAGCCCGGACGGCGGTCTGCCAGGCGCCGCAGCAGCAACGGCAAACCCAGTGCACCCGCCACCTGGAAAATCGTCATCAAGCCGACCAGGTCTGCGCCGCCCTGGGCGCTGCCGCCGTGCTCGATGTGGTACGCCGGCAACCAGGCCACCATGCTGGTGTAGCCGCCGTTGATCAGGCCAAAGTACAGGGCCAGCAACCAGGCCCGGCGCGTGCCGAACCAGTGCCCGCCTGTTGCACCCGCCAGCTTGGGTGCCTCCTGACGTGGCCGCAGCACAGCCCAGGCCAGAACCGCCAGCAGCGCCGGTATCGCCCACAGGCCAAGGCCAGCTTGCCAATGACCGAAGTAGCCACTGATATGTGGGCCGAGTACGGCGGCCAGGCCGCCGCCCGTCATCAGCGCCGCCGAATACATGCCCATAGCCCCGGCCAGGCGCCCGGGGAACCAGCGGTTGACCAACCCCGGCATCATGCCCTGCACCACCGCCACCCCCAGGCCGGCGAACACCGCACTGGCAATCAGCGCCCACGCGCTGTCCAGTTGCAAGCGCCACAGGCAGGCCAGGGCAATGGCAGCCAGGCCACCGAGCATGCCGCCATGCTCGCTGATCCAGCGCCGCAACCACGGTTGCAGCAACGGCACCAGGCCCATGCACAGCACCGGCAACGCCGTCAGCAGGGCGGCCTGCTGGTAGCCCAGGCCGGTGCTGGTGCGCATGGGTTCGAGCAAGGGGCCGATACTGGTCAGGATCGGCCGCAGGTTCAGCGCCAGCAGGATCACCAGCAGCAGGTTCAAGGCAGCTCTCATTGCGAATCGGTTCTCTGGTAACAAGATCGGGCCATTATCCCGGCTCGATTGGCCAGGTGAAAATGAAGAGATTGGATGCTTGTCAGTGGCCACCTGAATGGTCGATTGGCCTCCTGCTTATGCGCGGGATTGGCTATCGGGGAGGCCAATGGGCGGCGTTACAGTAGCGCCATCCCCACTTCTCACCTTTTGGAGACAGCCATGCACAACCGTATCGAATGGGCCAAACAAGCACCCGAAGCCTACAAGGCCATGGTCGGCCTGGAGCAGGCCTTGGCCAAGAGCGGCCTGGAGAGTTCCCTGCTCGAGCTGGTGCGCCTGCGGGCTTCGCAGATCAACGGCTGCGCCTATTGCGTCAACCTGCATGCCAATGATGCGCGCCAGGCAGGTGAGACCGAAGCACGCTTGCAGACCTTGTGCGTGTGGCAGGAAACCACCTACTTCACCCCTCGCGAACGTGCCGCGCTGGCCTGGGTCGAGAGCCTGACCCGCTTGCCTGAACAGGGCGCGCCGCAAGGGCAATATGAAGCCCTGCAGGAACACTTCGCACCGGCCGAAGTGGTCAACCTGACCCTGGCGATTGCCACGATCAATGCCTGGAACCGGTTTGGTGTCGGGTTTGCCATGGTGCCGGCCTGATCGTTGATCGTTAGCCTGTGCGGGCCTCTTCGCGGGCACGCCCGCTCCCACAGGGACCTCGCCGAGCCTGAATCCGCTGCAGTACCTGTGGGAGCGGGCAAGCCCGCGAAAAGGCCAGTGCAGGTAACCGCTAACGCCCGGCCAGCCGCGCCCGGTAGCTCCCTGGGCTTTGCCCGGTCCATTTCTTGAACGCCCGGTGAAACGCACTGGGCTCCTGAAACCCCGCCTGTTCGGCGATTTCGGCAATACTCAACACCCCTTCACGCAAGCGCTCGAACGCCATCGCCCGGCGCACCTCGTCCTTGATCTGCTGGTACGACCGCCCCTCGCGCTCCAGCTGCCGCCGGAACGTACTGGCACTGACCCCCTGCTGCTGCGCCAGCGCCGTCAGCGTCGGCCACTGCCCATAGCACCGTGTGCGCAAGTGCCGATACACCTCGGCCACCAGCCCGTTCTGGTTACGAAAGCGAATCACCAGCCCTTGTGGCGCACTGCGCAGGAAGGTTTTCAAGGCGACCACATCCTGCACCACCGGCAAACGCAGGTAGGCGCTGTCGAACTCCACCTCGGTACGCCCGCTGCCCAGGCGCAGGTCCGGCCCCCACAGCAGCAGGTCGTCCTCCTGGGCCGGGCGCGCCACCGCCAACTCGGTGCGGTCGATGGCGATTCGCCGCCCGGCCAGCCAGCACAGCATGCCGATCATCAGTACCAGGTAGGTTTCTTCGGCATACACCCGGGTCAACGGGTCAGCAATGCTGGACTGCACACTGATCAGCGCCCGCCCGCCCCGTACCGTCAGGCTGCCGCGCAGGTCACGCAGAAACAGACCGAAGCCGGCCATGCACTGGCGCAAGGCCTTTTCCAGGTTGGGTTCAAGTATCAGGCCCCGGCAGATCAGGGCAAAACTGCCCAGCGGCATGCCATGGCTGTCGAGGCGGAAAAACTCGTCGTTCAGGCGCTGGATCATCGCCAGCCAAAGCTCGGCGAACGCCTTGGCCGGCACACGCGCCTGCGGCTGTTCAAGCAGCCGCGGGTCGATGCCCACCGCACGCAGTTGTGCGTCACGCTCGGCTGGGCTGTCGCGCAGGGCATGGAGCATGGCATTGAGAAAGTACACGGCGACCGAATCGCTATCGCGCATGGCGGTTTTCGCTGTCTATGCTGAGTGGCAAAAAGTGCCAGGTTGTATGAACAGTTCCGGCATAGGCTGAAACAGAGCCTTTGCCTAGACTCGATCCCACTCCGGGACCGCCGGCCATTCTCGCAGAGCCAGGCCCGGTCCCGCCATGCCTTCGCAATCGGAGCCCCTATGAGCAACGCAGAAATCTACGTCGTCAGTGCCGTCCGTTCAGCCATTGGTGGCTTTGGCGGCTCCCTCAAGGACCTGCCGCTGGCTGACCTTGCCAGCACCATTACCCGCGCCGCCATCGAGCGCTCCGGCCTGGCAGCCGAGCACGTCGGCCACCTGGTGATGGGTACGGTGATTCCGACCGAGCCACGTGACGCCTACCTGGCCCGCGTAGCGGCGATGAACGCCGGCATCCCCAAGGAAACCCCGGCGTTCAACGTCAACCGCCTGTGCGGCTCGGGCCTGCAGGCCATCGTTTCCGCAGCCCAAGGCCTGTTGCTGGGGGACACCGATGTGGCTGTAGCAGCCGGCGCCGAATCCATGAGCCGTGGCCCCTACCTGCTGGCACAGGCGCGCTGGGGCGCCCGCATGGGTGACATGCAAGGCATCGACTACACCGTCGGCGTGCTGCAGGACCCGTTCCAGCACTTCCATATGGGCATCACCGCCGAAAACGTCTCGGCCAAACACGGCATCACCCGCGAAATGCAGGACGAGTTGGCCCTTGCCAGCCAGCGCCGCGCCGCCCGTGCCATTGCCGAAGGCCGCTTCGACAGCCAGATCGTGCCGCTGGAACTGAAAACCCGTAAAGGCAGTGTGCAGTTCAGCGTCGACGAACATGTGCGTAGCGAAGTGACCGCCGAGCAGCTGGCCGGCATGAAACCGGTGTTCAAGAAAGACGGCACCGTCACCGCCGGCAACGCCAGCGGCATCAACGATGGCGCGGCCGGCCTGGTGCTGGCCACGGGTGATGCAGTGCGCCGCCTGGGCCTGAAACCACTGGCACGCCTGGTGGGTTACGCCCATGCCGGGGTCGAGCCCGAGCTGATGGGCCTGGGCCCGATCCCGGCCACCCGCAAGGTGCTGGAAAAGACTGGCCTGAACGTGCAGGACCTGGACGTGATCGAGTCCAACGAAGCGTTCGCCGCCCAGGCCTGCGCCGTGGCCCGTGAGCTGGGCTTCGACCCGGAAAAGGTAAACCCCAACGGTTCCGGCATCTCCCTGGGCCACCCGGTGGGCGCCACTGGCGCGATCATTGCCACCAAGGCCATCCATGAGCTGCAGCGCATCCAGGGCCGCTACGCGCTGGCGACCATGTGCATCGGTGGCGGCCAAGGCATTGCCGTGGTCTTCGAGCGCGTCTGAGGGAGACTGACACATGAGCATTGAACAGATCGCCGTGATCGGCGCCGGCACCATGGGCAACGGCATTGCCCAGGTGTGCGCGGTGGCCGGCTATCAGGTGCTGCTGGTGGACGTTTCCGACGCGGCGCTGGAGCGCGGCGTGGCCACCTTGAGCAAGAACCTCGAACGCCAGGTCAGCAAAGGCACCCTGGATGCGGACAAGGCAGCCGCCGCCAGGACCCGCATTCGCACCAGCACGGACTATACCCAGCTCAGCGCGGCGCAGCTGGTGATCGAAGCCGCCACTGAAAACCTGCAACTCAAGCAGCGCATTCTGCAGCAAGTGGCGGCCAACGTCGCCGCTGACTGCCTGATCGCCACCAACACTTCGTCGCTGTCGGTCACCCAACTGGCCGCCAGCATCGAGCACCCCGAGCGCTTCATAGGCGTGCACTTCTTCAACCCGGTGCCGATGATGGCGCTGGTGGAAATCATCCGTGGCCTGCAGACCAGCGACAGCACCTACGCCCAGGCGCTGGTGGTGACCGAAAAGG
Organism: Pseudomonas sp. NPDC090592; assembly: GCF_044769185.1. Taxonomy (NCBI): domain Bacteria; kingdom Pseudomonadati; phylum Pseudomonadota; class Gammaproteobacteria; order Pseudomonadales; family Pseudomonadaceae; genus Pseudomonas; species Pseudomonas sp. NPDC090592. The sequence goes on along the minus strand of NZ_JBIVXJ010000022.1, from coordinate 94,769 downwards.
TCGGCAAGACACCGATCACCGCCGGTAACCGCCCGGGTTTCGTGGTCAACCGCATCCTGGTGCCAATGATCAACGAAGCCATCTTCGTACGCCAGGAAGGCCTGGCCAGCGCCGAAGACATCGACACCGGCATGCGCCTGGGTTGCAACCAGCCCATCGGCCCGCTGGCGCTGGCCGACCTGATTGGCCTGGACACGCTGCTGGCGATCATGGAGGCCTTCCATGAGGGCTTCAACGACAGCAAGTACCGCCCTGCCCCGCTGCTCAAGGAAATGGTCGCGGCCGGTTGGCTGGGGCGCAAGAGCGGCCGCGGTTTCTTCACCTACTGAGGACCATGCGCCATGCCCCCGGTCAATGCCGCAATGCGCTGTGCCAGCTTTGAAGAGCGACGTGACCAGGCCATGGCGCTGTTTGCCGAGAAGGGCTTTGGCCAGGTCAGCATGCGCGAACTGGCAGCCCATATCGGGCTGACGGCGGGCTCGCTCTACCATCATTTCCCCAGCAAGCAGGACCTGCTGTACGACTTGATCGAGGAGTTGTACGAGGAGCTACAGGCCACCCTGGACCAAGGCCGTCGGGCCATGGCCCGCGGGGCGTCGGCGCTGAGCTGCCTGATTGCGGCGCACTGGCAGTTGCATGCCGAGCGGCCCCTGCAGTTTCGGCTGGCCGAGCGGGATCTGTGCTGCCTGAGCGATGACCAGCGGGGGCGTTTAGCGTTGTTGCGTACGCGTTATGAGGCAGGGCTGCTGAGGCTGATCGCGCCACAGGCCAAGCTGCAGGGGGAAGCGTTGGTGGCGACGGCGCATGTGGTGGCGACGCTGCTGAACCAGTTGCCGGGAATGCTGAAGGCTCTGCCTGAAGAACAGGGGCTGGGGTTGATGGAGAGTATGTTGGTAGGCGGGTTGGAGCGAACACTTCGTTAGACACGGTCATTGTGGGAGCGGCCTTGTGTCGCGAAAGGGCTGCGTAGCAGCCCCAGCACTATCGGCTGCGGGCTGAAATCCTGGGGCCGCTTCGCGCCCCTTTCGCGACACAAGGCCGCTCCCACAGAAATAGCGCTTTACCTGCAAGCTTTCAGCGCAGCAGTGCCTGGATCTGCTCATGCAAGGTATCCAGGTCAAACGGCTTGGCCAGGATCGGTGCCTTGCGGGTGATCGGGCTGCCGGATTCGAGAATCTCCGCCGGGTAGCCGCTGATGAAGATCACCTTCAGGTCCGGCCGCAGCTTGACCGCAGGCTCGGCAATTTCCACCCCGGAGATCCCCCCGGGCAAGCGGAAGTCCGTCACCATCAGGTCCAGATGGGGTTTGCTGGCCAGAATCGCGAACGCCTGCTCGCCGTCTTCGGCCACCAGCACGTGATACCCCTCACCCGCCAGGTAATCACGCAAGATCATGCGAATCGCTGGTTCATCCTCGACGACCAGCACCACATCTTGTGCATCTTCACTCATGTTAACGCCTTGAAATACTTACAGTTGGCCATCAGACCCCAAGCTCATGCAGAGGTTGCCCGCGCCTGGTCGTTTTGTTGTTCATATGTTGCCAGCGGCAATTGCAAGGTGAAGGTGGCACCATGGCCCTCTTCACTTTCAACCTTTATGCAGCCGCCATGGGCGTGCACGATCTGTTCCGATATGTACAGCCCCAAACCCAACCCGCCACTGGCCTGTTGAGCGGCCACCCGCTCGAACTGCTGGAAAATACGCTGCTGGTTGGCCGCACCAATGCCGATACCCTGGTCCTGCACTTGCACGCATGCCACGCCGTCCTGCCTGAAAACACGGACCTGCACCGGCTTGCGTTCACCGTAACGCAAGGCATTGGACAACAGGTTGGCCACCACTTGTTCAATGCGAAATTCGTCCCACTCACCTTGCAGTGGCTCACAGCGTTGCAACTCGATATGCGTGTCCAACGCAGTGGCCTGGGCCGCAAAATTTTCCACCAGGCCACGTACCAGCTGGCTCAGGTCGAAGGCTTTGGGCCGCAGCGACAGCTTGCCGGTACGGATACGCGACACATCGAGCATGTCTTCGATCAGGCGGATCAGGCTGTTGATCTGCCGTTCGTCGCGCTCGACCATCGCCTGCAGCTTGTCGCCACTGAACGCCGCAAGGTTGCCACGGGCCAGGTGCAGCTTGCGCAGCTGGGTTTCCAGGATCAAGCCATTGAGCGGTGTGCGCACCTCGTGGGAAACGATCGACATGAAGTCATCACGCATCCGCACAGCGTGCTCCAGTTCACCGCGTGCGGCCTGTAGCTGGGCCAGCAGCAGCTCCTGCTCCTGGCGGCTGCGCTCCAGCGCCTGCAACTGGCGGTCGAGCACCTTGCGCTGGCGGTACAGGTCGACAAACACCGACACCTTGCTTTTCACTGCCATGGTGTCGAGCGGCTTGTGCAAGAAGTCCACCGCGCCACTTTCGTAGCCCTTGAAGGCGTAGTTCATCTCGCGCCCGGCAGCAGTGACGAACACGATGGGAATATTGCGTGTCTTTTCCGTGCCGCGCATCAGCTCGGCCAGCTCGAAACCGTTCATGCCCGGCATCTGCACATCGAGGATGGCCAGGGCGAACTCGTGTTCGAGCAACAGCGACAGCGCGGCTTCTGCAGACTGGGCCTGGTGCACCTCACGGTCTTCACCCTGGATCAGGGCGTCAAGGGCCAGCAGGTTCTCCGGAAGGTCATCGACGATCAGCAGTTTGGCGATGGTGTGGCTTAGCATGCGCTGGGTTCCAGGGCGGCGAGCAACTGCTCGATGCCACTCAAAGGAAGAATATGGTCAGGCTGGTGCAGGGCCAGGGCGGCCTCGGGCATCAGCGCAACCTGTGCGTCGCGAGGGTCCTGGACGATAGTCCGGCCGCCGCTGTTCTTGATGTAGGCAAGGCCTTCGGCACCGTCTTCATTGGCACCGGTCAGCAGCACGCCAAGCAGGCTGTCACCGTAGGCATCGGCCGCCGACATGAACAGGAAATCGATCGATGGCCGGGAAAAATGCACCGGTGGCTCCTGGCTCAACGACAAGGTGAAGTCGCGTTCTACCGACAAGTGGTAGCCAGGCGCGGCCACATAGACCTGGCCGGGCTCGACCGGTTGCTTGTCGCGTGCCTCGCACACCGGGCGCTGCAAACGCCGTTGCAGCACCTCGGCCAACTGGCTGTGGCGGTTATCCGGCAGATGCAGCACGCAGATGACCGGGATGCCGAAACCGATAGGCAACCCACCGAGCACGGTGAACAGTGCCGTCACCCCGCCCGCCGAAGCCCCGATCACTAACGCGCGCACGCCGTTCATGATTTGCGGTAGATCCGTTCAGGCTTCACCAGCGGCTCGAAATGGCCGCCGTAAGCCGAAAAGTCCACCGATTCCTTGCTGCCCAGCACCAGGAAGCCGCGGTGGCACAGCGACTCATGGAACAGGCCCAGGGCACGGTCCTGCAATGCTTTGTTGAAGTAGATGAGTACGTTGCGGCACGACACCAGCTGGGTCTCGGAAAACACACTGTCGGTGGCCAGGCTGTGGTCGGCGAAGGTCACGTTGTCGCGCAGGGTGCTGTCCATGATGGCGTTGCCATAGGCCGACGTGTAGTACTCGGAAAAGTCCCGGCGGCCACCGGCGATGCGGTAGTTTTCGGCATATTCACGCATGCTCTGCATCGAATAGATGCCCTGCTTGGCCTTGTCCAGCGAATGCGGGTTGATGTCGGTGGCATAGATGATGGTGCGCTCCAGCAGGCCTTCCTCGCGCAGCAGGATGGCCATGGAATACACCTCCTCGCCCGTGCTGCAGCCGGCAATCCACACCTTGATCGACGGCCAGGTGCGCAACAGCGGCACCACTTCGTTGCGCAGCGCCAGGAAATGCCCCGGGTCACGGAACATCTCGCTGACAGGAATCGTCAGGTACTGCAGCAACTGCATGAACATGCCCGGGTCGTGCAGCACGCGCTCCTGCAGCGCCGACACCGTAAGGCAGTCGAACTGGCGCAGCGCATGCAGGATCCGGCGCTTGATCGAAGCGCCGGAGTAATTGCGAAAATCGTAGCTGTACTTGAGGTAGATGGCCTCGATCAGCAAGCGGATTTCGATGTCGGTGTTACGTTCGCTAGTCAAATTCGCTCCAGTTGCGGCAGCCATACACGGATCAGCGAGAACAGGCGGTCCAGGTCGATCGGTTTGGCCAGGTAGTCATTGGCGCCCGCCTGCAGGCAACGCTGCTGGTCATCCTTCATGGCCTTGGCGGTCACGGCAATGATCGGCAGCTTGCGCCAGCGCGGTTGCTGGCGGATCAGGCGGGTGGCTTCGAAGCCGTCCATTTCCGGCATCATCACATCCATCAGCACCAGATCGATGTCATCATGCTGCTCCAGGCGCTCAATGGCCTCACGCCCATTACGGCCGATCTCGACGATCGCGCCCTTGTGCTCCAAGGCACTGGTGAGGGCAAAGATATTACGCACATCGTCGTCCACCAGCAGCACCTTGCGGCCTTCGAACACTTTGTCGCGGCTACGCGCTGTCTTGAGCATGCGCTGGCGTTCGTTGGACAACTGCGACTCGACTTTGTGCAGGAACAGCGTTACTTCGTCCAGCAGGCGCTCCGGCGAGCGTGCGCCCTTGATGATGATCGAACGCGAATACTTGAGCAGGTCGGCTTCTTCTTCGCGGGTCAGGTTGCGACCGGTATACACGATCACCGGCGGGAAAGACCGGATATCCTCGGCGGTCATGCGCTTGAGCAGCTCGTTGCCGAGCATGTCGGGCAGCTTGAGGTCGATGATCATGCAGTCGTAGATGTTCTCGCGCAGCAGTTCCAGGGCATCCTGGGCCATCGCCACGGCAGTAATTTCCACATCGTCGTCGCCAATCAGCAGGGCAATGCTCTCGCGCTGCAAGTCGTCGTCTTCCACCAGCAGGATGTGCTTGAGCTTTTGCGTCAGCTTGGCCTCCAGGCGGGCGAACACTTCTTTCAGTTCTTCGCGGCTGGTGGGTTTGACGGCATAGCCGATGGCGCCCATGTGCATGGCGGCCTCGACCCGGTCCTCGACAGAAATGATATGCACGGGAATATGCCGGGTGCCGGCCTGCTCTTTCAGGCGTTGCAGCACGGTCAGGCCGGAATGGTCGGGCAGGCGCATGTCCAGCAGGATTGCATCGGGAATGTACTGGGCAGCCAGCTCGAAGCCTTCGTCTGCGCCCTGTGCCACCAGGCAGCTGTAACCCAGTTCGTGGGCCAGGTCGAACAGAATGCGGGCAAAGTTTGGCTCGTCCTCGATCACCAGGATGCAGCGGTTGCCGAACGGCGCACGCTCGCGGTCGTCGTCAAACGCCAGCAGCGGGCGTTTCGGGGCTGCCAGCACCGGCACCTGCGGTGCCGGAGGTAGGGTGTCGACTGCCGGGCGCAGGCTGAGCGGTTCGATGTCCTGCCCGGCACGCTCGAAGCGTTCGGGCAGGATCAGGCTGAACACGCTGCCTTGGCCGGGGCTGCTGTCGACGCTGATCTGCCCGCCGAGCAGATGCGCCAGGTCGCGGGAGATCGACAAGCCCAGGCCGGTGCCGCCATAGCGGCGGTTGCTGGTGCCATCCACCTGGTGGAAAGCGCCGAAAATCGCCTGCTGCTGGTCGGCGGCGATGCCGATGCCGGTATCGCGCACGGCAAAGACAATGCCTGTGCCGGGCTGGTAGCCGATGTTCAGGCTGACCCGGCCCCGTTCGGTAAACTTGATGGCGTTGGACAACAGGTTCTTGAGGATCTGCTCCAGGCGCTGGCGGTCGGTGAACAAGGTGGCCGGCACGTTCGGTTCGGCAGTTACCTCAAAAGCCAGGCCCTTGTGACCCGCCAACGGCTCGAACATACCGCGCAGGCCCTCGACCAGTCGCTCCACCTGAGTGCTTTCCGGGCGCACTTCAAGCTTGCCGGCCTCGACCTTGGCGATGTCGAGAATGTCGTTGATCAGGTTGAGCAGGTCATTGCCCGCCGAATAGATCGAGTCAGCGAACTTGACCTGCTCGTCGCTAAGGTTGCCCTCGGCGTTCTCAGATAGCAGCTTGGCCAGGATCAGCGAGCTGTTCAGCGGCGTTCGCAGTTCGTGGGACATGTTGGCCAGGAACTCGGACTTGTACTTGCTGGAGCGTTGCAGCTCGTCGGCACGCGCCTGCAGTTCATCCTGGGCCTGCATCAGCTCGTCGTTCTTGCGGTCCAGTGCCTCGGTGCGCTCGGACAACTGCTCATTGGTCTGCTCAAGTTCCGCCTGCTGGGTTTCAAGGTAGGCTTGCGACTCCTTGAGCACACGGGACTGTTCTTCCAGCTCTTCGTTGGCGGTTTTCAGCTCTTCCTGCTGCACTTGCAGCTCTTCGTTCAGTTGCTGGGTCTCGGCCAGCACTTCCTGCAGACGCTGGCGGTAGCGGGCGCTTTCGATGGAAATGCCGAGGTTGCCGCCCAGGCGCTCCATCATTTCGTGATCACGCGCCCCCAGGGGGCGCAGGAAGCCCAGTTCAACCACACCGTTGATATGGCCGTCGTCCGTTGCCGGCATCAGCAGGGCATTGCGTGGCAGGCCGCTGCCCAGGCCGGAACTCATGCGGTAATAGTCTTCAGGCAGGTCCTCAAGGCATAGCAGACGACCTTCGCGTACAGCCTGAGCCAACAAGCCGTCATGATCGCCTTTCACTTGCGCCCGTGCCTGTTCTTCAGCATCCAGACCATAAGTGGCCACCCGCACCAGCCGCCCGTGCTCGTCACGCACATAGACCGCCCCCACCACGCTGCCCAGGTACCTGGCAAAGAAGCGCAGTATGTTGTCACCCAGCATGGGCAGCGTCAGTTGGCCCAACACCTGCTCGGCCAGTTGGGTCTGGCCATTGCGCAACCAGGCCTGATGCTCCAGGCGCTCGGCCGCGCGCTGCTGTGCCTTGAAGTTTTCTTCGTAATTATTCGACAACGCCAGCAGGTCGCGTCGGCCCAGGTAAGCCAGCAAGGCGCTGAGGCCAACAATCAACAGCACGAATACCGATATAGCGGTAACAGTGACGCTACTGACCTTTTCGTTACGGGCCATGCGCAGTTGCTGTTCAGTGCCGATAAGGGCGTCGAACTCCTTGCGCACTTCATCAGTCAGGCGCTTGCCCCGGCCATTGCCGACCGACGCCTGGTAGTCGCCCTGGCTGCGGCGCAGGGCAATCATCTCGCTGCCGAAATTGTTCCAGGCTTGCTGCAAGGCAATCAGACGGTCGATGCGGTCAACCTGCTGCGGGTTGTCCGCGACCATGCCTCGCAAGCTTTGCAGGCTGCCCAGAATACGCGGCTTGGCTACCTCGTAGGGGTCGAGAAAACCCTCATCGCCAGTGATCAGGAAGCCGCGCATGCCGGTTTCCATGTCGATCGACAGCTTGACCGTCTCGTTGGCATTGCCGATGACCCGGTCGGTGTGTTCGACCCACTGCATGGCTGACAGCAGGTAGTTGATCACCGCGACAAATGCCACGGCCCCCAACAGGCCTACGCCCAGAGGCAGGCCGACGTTTCGGCTCAACAGCTTGCGAAAGCTACGTTGGTCCATCGAGGCTGTTTGAATCATGTGAGAAGGCCCAAGCAAGAAAAGTCCATTGAAAAGCGTGGCGGATCAATTGTTGTCGTTATCTGCCACTGCGCCGTCCTGATAAGCGAGTCTAACCAGCTTTGCCGGGTCTGGCAGGGCATTTAGCCAGTATTTGAAGGTAGTGTGCGCCAATCGTTCCATCTGATTGCACGTATCGGTATCCTCGGGAACTTCTGCTGCCATGCGGTGCACAGATTAAAGACATTCATTGCACAGGACCCGAACCATGCACCTTCTGGTAGTCGAAGACGACGACATCGTTCGTATGCTGATGGTCGAAGTGCTCGACGAGCTGGGCTACACGGTCATCGAGGCAGAAAATGCGACAGCCGCCCTGCGGGTGCTCGAAGACCCAAGCCAGACACTGGCACTGATGATGACCGATGTGGGCTTGCCGGACATGCGCGGCGAAGAGCTGGCGAGCAAGGCGCGTGAATTGCGCCCGCTGCTGCCAGTGCTGTTCGCCAGTGGTTATGCCGACAGCCTCAATGTGCCCGAGGGCATGCACATGATCGGCAAGCCGTTCAGTATCGACCAGTTGCGGGACAAAGTGGTGGCCATTCTGGGCCAGGCTTGAAACTTGTATTGGCTGTGCCGGCCTCTTCGCGGGTAAACCCCACAGAACTGCACATCACTTACTGATTTAGCAGGGACCCTGTGGGAGCGGGCATGCCCGCGAACACCGGCGCAGCCGGTGCCATGCAACGCGTTGGATTCTTCGCGGCGGTTCGACGCCTCGACGCGCCCGCTCCCACAGGGATCGCACAGATTGAAGGTTTGTGCACTTGCTGTGTGGGTTTACCCGCGAAGGCAATACACTTCACAGCTCCCGGCGCAAAAGGTAGGTATCCATGATCCACCCCTTGCGCCGCCGCTCCCGCTCACGCACTTGCAGAATCTGCGCCTTGACCGCCTGTAACGGCCCGGCAATCAGCACTTCATCTTCGGTCCCCAGGTAAGCGCCCCAGTAAATCATCAACGCCGGGTCATCAAGCTGGGCAAACGCACACTGCCCGTCGAGCATCACCACCACATTGTCGACCTGCCCCTGCCCGGCCAGGCGCCGCCCTGGCAGTACGCTCAGTGGCTCACCAACGCGGTTGAGCGGCACCTGATGACGCGCCGCCAGCGCCTGCACGCTGCTGATACCCGGGACAACCCGCAGACGCAGCGCCACGCCGCGTTCGCGGACCAGGTCGAGAATGCGCAGGGTGCTGTCGTACAGGGTGGGCTCGCCCCACAGCAGAAAGGCGCCGGTTTCCCCGTCGCCGATTTCCTCCTCGATCAATTGGGCATACAGCCCGGCGCGCTGCCTGTGCCAGTCCTGCACCGCACCCAGGTAGTCATCCGCCCGGCCATCGCGCAAGGGGTCGGCCACCTGCACCAGGCGATATCCACCCTCGGGGCGGTAGCGTTGCAGAATAGCTTTGCGCAGGCGTACCAGCTCATCCTTGTCGCTGCCCTTGTCGAGCACGAAGAACACGCAGGCGCTACGCAGCGCGTCGACTGCCTCATAGGTGATCTGGCGCGGGTCACCCGGGCCGATACCGATCAACAACAGGTCTTTCATTGCCGTGCCCTTTCCGGGAACCAGCAACCATTGTCAGGCGGCTGCCGGTATTTGGCAAAGCGACGGCTTAGAAGATCGAGAAGTTGTAGCTGACAATAACCCGCGTTTCATCCATGTCGCGAGCCCACTTTTCGTAGTTACTGCGGTAAGTGGAATTACGCAGCCGCACACTGACATCCTTGAACGTGCCACTTTGCACCTGGTACTTGAACTCGGTGTCGCGCTCCCACTCTTTGCCTTGGGCCGTGCTGCCCGGCACCTTGATGTTGTCACCGTTGATATAACGGGTGAAGAAGGTCAGCCCAGGCACACCCAGTGCCTTGAAGTCATAGTCATAACGCACCTGCCAGGAACGCTCCTGTGCAGCGGCAAAATCGTTGACCTGGGCATAGTTCACCAGGTAGGGGTTACTGCCATCCAGATAGGGCATGGCGCTGTCGCCATACATGCGCTGCCAGCCGGCACTGACCTTGTGGCCGCCCAGGCTATAGCCGAGCATTGCGCTGAAGGCACGATGGTCGATTTCGCCGGCGCGGGCATTGCCGATGTCATCACTCTTGATCAGGCGCAGGTCGGCAGACACGCTACCCACCGCCAATGGCTGGCTGGCCACCAGGCCAAGGAAGTGCTGGCGATAGATATTCTCGAGCTTCGCCACCTGGTACTGGGCAGTGAGCCGCTCGTTGAAACGGTAATCGACACCGGCCAGGTCAAAGTGATCAGCCTCGATATCGCAGGCATAGCGCTTGTTCTTGCAATGCACGCGGATGTCCTGGCGGTCGGTGGAGTCGCGTGCGGTGTACTTGTCCAGGCGGGCCAGGGTGAACCTGAAGTCGCGCAACTCCTCGGAGGTAAGCATGGCGCCATGGAACATGGTGGGCAGCAGGCGACCGTCGTTGTACTTGAGCAACGGTACATCCGGCATCATCGAGCCGTACTTGAGCACGGTACTGGACACCTTGACCTTGGCCGCCAGCCCCATCTTCGCGTACTGGTCGGCCGAATGCCGCGGATCGTGGCCTGAAGACGGCAGCAAGCCGCTGTTACTGTCCGCCGGGCTGGAGTCGAGCTTGAAGCCGAACATGCCCAGGGCGTCAACACCAAAACCCACCGGCCCCTGGGTATAACCCGACTGTACATTCAGGATAAAACCTTGCGCCCACTCTTCCCGCTTGGACGCGCCCTGAGTGGAACTGGTGTGGCCGTCACGAAAGTCCCGGTTGAAATAGACATTGCGTGCTTCAACCTTGGCACTGCTGTCTTCAAGAAAACCGGCGGCCTGGGCATTGGCGCCGGCACACAACAGGAACAAGCCGGCAACACGACGCCCGCAGGCGTGAGGAGATGGGGGAAACATGGCGGGAAACATCCAGAATCAAAGGCGAATTAACACACTGTGGCACGCACTGGCCACGGTACTGCGACACGGCCGAACAATCGCCGGCCATTATCTGAAATGATCGCGCAAAGGCTCTGCAACGGGCCATTGGACCATGGTCTAAACGTAGCGAAAGGCAACCGCCAAAAAATCGGAAACTACCGCGCGCAAAACTAGGAAAGTTCCCGCCTTACTTACAAAAGTTTGCAGTTTACCCAGTAGCAATGAATGACTACACTCGATATCAGCGAACAGCGGAACCCACCCGCGTGGCTGGCGTTTTATGTGTATTCAATGTTCGTCACGCCCTGCCACGACCGACGTACAGGAGTGATTACAGTGTCCAGACTTGCAGAGTTTCGTGCTGCCGAAAAAGCGCTCCAGGAGCAGATGGCGCAACTGGAAGCCTTGAAAAAGGATGCCGGCCTCAAACGCGAAATCGAATTCGAGCAGAAACTAGTCGGCCTGATGAAAAGCTATGACAAGAGCCTGCGCGATATCATCGCCATCCTCGACCCCAAAGCCGTAACCAAGGTTGCCAACACCCCGCCCAAGCAAACGCGCCGCCCGCGCGTGGTAAAGGTGTATCAGAACCCGCACACAGGCGAGCGAATCGAGACCAAAGGCGGCAACCACCGTGGCCTCAAGGCCTGGAAGGAGCAGTACGGGGCCGCCACGGTTGAAAGCTGGGTGCGCTGATGAAACGTCAACGCCCGCTTCACACTTTTTTCACAAGGGCTGGCTCAGTATCGAGGCAGCTAAAGGACTAGCGACCCCACGCGCCCGCACATGCGGGCCTCTAATTCCAGCGCCCTGCCTCGTGCAGGGCGCTTTCATTTGCGCTATCGGCGCACTGCCGTATCATGGCCAGCCTGTCTGTTTTGCCGGCGCCCTGCGCCCGGCCCCGTCTCAGGAGTTCCCATGAGCCTGCACGATCTGCAAACCCTGCCTGGCGTCACTGCCCAGCCGGACACCGCCACCGCCCAGTTCGTTTTCAACCACACCATGCTGCGGGTCAAGGACATCGAGAAGTCGCTGGACTTCTACACCCGCGTGCTGGGCTTCCGCCTGGTGGACAAGCGCGACTTCCCCGAAGCCGCCTTCAGCCTGTACTTCCTGGCGCTGGTCGACCCGGCGCAAATCCCGGCCGGTGACGCCGAACGCCACCAGTGGATGAAGTCGATCCCTGGCGTGCTGGAGCTGACCCACAACCACGGCACCGAAAACGATGCCGAATTTGCCTACCACAACGGCAACACCGACCCGCGTGGCTTTGGTCACATCTGCATTTCGGTGCCGGACGTACGCGCCGCCTGTGCCCGCTTCGAAGCACTGGACGTACCGTTCCAGAAACGCCTGCAGGACGGGCGCATGAACCACCTGGCCTTCGTCAAGGACCCGGACGGTTACTGGGTGGAAGTGATCCAGCCAACCGAGCTGAAAGGCTAAGCGTTCGTCGTCGTTCGCTCGTCGGGCCGGGAACTCCCGGCCCCTTGCTGTGGTATATGAAGGTAACTGCTTCACATGCCACAGCGAGGTAAGGACGATGCAATCTCTTCACTGTGAATACCGCAAGCACACCATCACTGCCAGCGTGATGCCCCACCCCGACTCCCCCCTGCCCTATGCCGCCGGCTGCCTGATCACCGCCCCTGACGGGCATACCAGCAGGCGCATGTCGATGCCGATGAAGTTCTTCTCAGACCTTGAAAATGCGCAGCACGTGTCGCTGGCCCATGGCCGGGCTTTGGTGGATCAGCAGCTGGACGAAGGGCACAAGGTGTTCTGACCCCTCGGCAGCCTGTAGTGGCCTCTTCGCGGGCAAGCCCGCTCCCACAGGTACTGCACAGATTTCAGGTTGTGTGAGTTTCCTGTGGGAGCGGGCTTGCCCGCGAAGAGGCCGGTACAGAAAACATCAGATATCCCGGGCGTACGCCACCGCCGCATCCACTTGCTCCCGCGTCGGCCGCACCCCGGTATACAGCACAAACTGCTCCAGCGCCTGCAAGGCAATCACCTCCAACCCGGTAATGACCGGCTTGCCCAATGCCTGCGCCCGGCGGATCAGCGGCGTCTGCGCCGGCATCGCCACCACATCGAACACCCGCTCCGCCGCCGCAATGGCATGTTCGGAAAACGCCAGTTCCTCAGCCTGCGGCCCCCCCGCCATCCCGATGGGCGTCACGTTCACCAGCATTGGCGGGCAGATATCTCCCAGCTCAGGCAGCCAGCGGTAGCCACACACGTCCGCCAGCTGCCGCCCGGCCTGCTCGTTGCGCGCAACGATGATGCCTTCGGTAAACCCTGCGTCGCGCAAGGCACTGGCCACGGCCTTGGCCATGCCGCCACTTCCCCGCAGCGCAAAGGCGGTGCCAGGGTCAACCTGATGCTGCGCCAGCAACTGACGCACGGCCAGGTAATCGGTGTTGTAGGCCTTCAGGTGGCCATCAGCATTGACCAGGGTATTGACCGACTCGATGGCCGCCGCCGACGGGTCGATTTCGTCGACCAAGGCCATGCAGGCCTCCTTGTACGGCATCGACACGCCGCACCCGCGGATCCCCAATGCACGGATACCTGCCACTGCTGCTGGCAAGTCATCGGTGCGCATCGCCTTGTAGTAGAAGTCCAGGCCCAGCTGTTGGTACAGGTGGTTGTGAAAACGCACGCCGAAGGTGCCAGGGCGGCCAGCCAGGGAGATGCACAGGACAGTGTCCCTGCTTGGAGTTGTCGACATAACCTGCTCCTTTGTCATAACTGAAACGTTTGTGCAGCGTAACAGAGGCAACCACTGGTCGTCCCTTACACAACCTTTACCGTTCCCCTGTGCTCAGCTGACGAAGACCGGAGTCATAGTAGTAAGGCCCCGAACGTGGGGTTTTCCTGCGAGGTTGTTTTATGAACCGTCTCATTCCCGGAATCGCCCTGCTGGTCGGTGCCCTGGCTATCAGCGGGCCTGCTGCCGCCCACGGCGGCCATGGTGGCGGTGGTTGGTATGGCCCGGGCCCGCTGCTAGGCGCGGCGGTGGTCGGCGCTGTAGTCGGGGCGACAGTGTATGGCGGGCGTGACCGTACCGTTTATGTCGAACGCCAGCCGGTCTATTACGGGCCCCCACCGGTGTACGTGCAACCGCCACCACAGCCGGTGTACTACCAGCCGTACTACGCGCCTGCGCCACCGCCCCCGGGTTACCGCACCTACTACGGCCCGCCGCCGGTGTACTACGGCCCACCGCGTTGGTAACGGTTGATAGAACTAATGACCACTATCGAGGAAGTTGATTTCAAACCGCCCAGGCTGCTGCGTATGGTAGAGCCATGTTTCACAGGAGGTCCCCATGGCCACTATCCAGATCATGTCCGTTGTCGGCAGCGCCGTCCCCACTTCACTGCGTGAGCAGGGCCTGCTGGCGTGCTGGTACCTGGTACGTAACGGCGAAGCTGTAAGCGGCCCGATGCCAACCCTCGCCTCGGCGCAAGCCCTGGTTGAACAGCTGCAACCAGGCACCCTCGTCGCCTGACCCGAATTTGTTGTGCGTTGCTCCCTACGCCCTTATGGCCCACCGACATGGTGGGCTTTTTTTTGCCTGTAGCCGCAGCTTCAGCGTTGGGCGCCTGGGCCCAGTCGGCTACTCAGCGCCATGACCCTGCCTTGCAGCCGCCCTACCGTCAGCACCAGCCTGTTACGTTCTTTCGCCAACTCGTCGGCTTTGGCCTCTGCTTCCCGGCGGGCATCCCGTTCCATGTCCAAAAGCTCGGTCAGGCGGCGAATGACGGCAACATCTGCATTGTCCATCGCGCGCTCAGTCGCATCCCTGGACAACCACTTGCGCAGCCACAGAAACGCACCTAGCAACACAGTGCCCGTACCGCTCAGCCAAGTGACTGTGCCCGGGCCGAGGTCGGTCGGATCCATGTGAACCTCATTACGGATGATGATGTGATGACCCGGGAGAAAAATGTCTCGCCGGCTTTTCTTGTTTGCAGATTTAATTTAGCCTAGCGCTAATTTAATCTCAAGAATCAATTTAGCCATGAGCATATTTAGCAGCAAGCTAAACACTGGCATGCTTTGCCCCATGGACATCTACGACATTCGCAAGCACAACCTGGTCAAGTTGATCGGCAGCCAGAGAAAGGGGTCCTGCGCAGAGCGCTGGGGGATGGCGCCTGCCCACCTGAGCCAGATCCTTTCGGACAAGACCGCAAAAAACCTGGGCGATGACGTGGCCCGCCGAATCGAAGGTATCGAAGGCCTGCCACGTGGGTGGTTCGATGCACTGTCGGCAATTGACCCGGTGCAGATGCCGGTCGAAGCCGGCGACGGCAAACTCTCTGCGGCCGATCTGGTCAAGCAGATGCTGGCCAGAAGCGGCAAAGGCATCCCGGAAGAAACCCGGCAACGGTTGCTGGCCGCTGCTGAAGAACCGCAGGGTGTCACGCTGATGGAGGCCGAGCATGGCCGCCCTGGCCTGGTGGGTGACGAAGTGTGGATTGCCCACTATGACGTGCGGGCCGCCATGGGCGGTGGCCAGATCCCCCACGATTACCCGGAAATGTTCAAGGACGTTCGGGTCAGCCCCAGCCATCTTCGCGAACTGGGCGTGGAATTCACTGAACACCACCACCTGAAGATGGTGACCGGCTGGGGCCAGTCGATGGAGCCGACCATCAGGCACCGCGACCCGCTGATCGTGGACGTGAGCATCCGCGATTTCGTGGGCGACGGGATCTACTTCTTTTCCTGGGGTGATCACATCTACATCAAGCGGCTGCAAATCGCGGATGAGGACCACTTCGAAATGATCTCCGACAACTCACGGCACAAGGACCGCATGATTCGCCGCGAAGAAACCTACATTCAGGCCAGGGTGCTGCTGGTCTGGAACGCACACCTGGTTTAACGCCGCAGCCCGCCATCCCGGCGGGCTTTTCATGGTGCTCAGAAAGGCGCCGCTTCTTCGATCTCCTCCTTGCCGTCCTGCTCGACGATGAAGTCGTCGCGCGCCTCCACACTGCTGCGCGCCCAACGCACGGTAACGCTCTCGTCATCATTGAACGTAAGGTCCAACCCGGACGTTTCGGACAAAAGGCCCATCACCTCTTCCCACTCCGCATCACCGTCGGTATCCAGGCGATGCACCACAACCCAGCGCTGGGTTTGCGCCAGCGGGTGGTTGATCATCGACGACACCCGCAGGCTAAGTCGTTCTATCCCGGTCATTGCCAGGTGCTGCTGAGGGGCTGACTGCATGTGCATAGACATATTCTCATCCTGATAGCTGTATATTCGTACAGTACTCGCAGAAAGCTTATCTCACCGCCAAATCCAGCGTAAAGCCCCGCCGCTGAAAATTTTCGCCAGCAGGTAATTTCGCACAAAGCGAAATTTATTTAGCTGAAGGCTATTGACCAATATTTAGCTTGTCGCTAATTTTTATCTGGCAGGCGCCAACACGGCTGCCAGAGCACCCCAACCCCTGCATTGTGTGAGGAGTTCTCATGACCGTAGACATCAGCAACCTCATTATCGCCACGCCCGTAGCCGTATCCTCGACCAACCCGGTAGCGCTCGAACTGAACGGTACCCAGGCCATTGCCCGGTATCCGAGCATCGTGAAGGTGCTCAGCGACGGTTCTGTCCAGTTTTCCGCCCCCACCAAAGGCGCTTCAAGCAAAAGCACCCGCAGGACCCGCTGTGAATGGACGGAAACTGAAGACTGGAACCTGGACAGCGCTCAGGACCACTGGAATTACCAAACCATGACGCTGACCAAGGTCAATTCGGCGCAAAAGGTGGTTATTGCCCAGATGCACGTACGCGGGGACGATAGCCCGCCGGTAAAAGTGTTCTGGAACAAGGGCAACATCACCCTGGGGTTTCGGCGCAGCTACAACCAGGCCGACCCGGTGAACTCGACAGTGCTCAAAGGGGTGCCGCTGGGGGGCAGGTTCATCGTCAGCATCCACACCACGTCTGATGGCGTGGTCAATGTTGCGGCCAAATACAATGGTGTATCCGGCGTTTCAGGTGACTTGCAGCTCGACAGCACCTGGGCATCACGCCTGTTTGAATTCCACGGCGGCATCTACAACCAGGTGGACTACACCGATGCAACACCGGCCGACGAAGGCTCGACCTGCATCATCAGCGAACTGTCGCTGATCCACCGCTGAGCTACGCAAGCCCGAAAGGCACCCCGGTGCCCTACCCATCACGGGTTGCACCGGGATCGCCGTGACACGCCACGCCAGTGATTCGTCTCGATGAGTCATATTGTTGCCTTCCCGCTCCCAGACTAATAATTAACTGTCTGCCTGGGGAGGCGCGAAACATGCAACCAAGATTCGTTATCGTTCCTGCCGTGCCAGTGGAAGGCGAGTCCTTCCGCATCGGCAATCGGTTCTATGCCGCTACCACTTCGGGCGGCTTCGATATCTACGACAACCAGGAGAAGCAACGGCTCAAGCGCGGCTTTATCAACAAGTCCGAGGCAGCGGCGGCGTGCACGTCGATGAACGATGAATCACGCAACCCAAAAGCGCTGTTTCCCATTTTGCGTACAGATTGATTCTGGGCAGATCAATTCACCATCCTCAGGAACATGGCCACGTCAGGTGGCCATGGCGAACCCGTATCGAAAGCACTGAGCACCCGGATTGTATGCGGAGCTGTGTCGAGCCTTGACGGCGTTGTACAACGTTTTGTACCATCTGCCGCATTGCTGAGTACAGCAATAACTGTCGGCCTTTCAAGACCTTTTCGGTGTATTGGCCGATGTGTATGTAGCAGGAGCACATCACAGGTCACCCAGGCAGTCCAAGACGTGGGTAAAAGACCATTAGAGACACCTTCCTCGTAAACCTTGCCATTGCAGGTTCGATCGAGGGTTATTGGCTGGCAAGTAAGCAGCCGAGAGGATTGAAAAATGCACGTACTGACTTTTAGTCAGGCTCGCGCCGAACTGAAGCAGACAATGGATGATGTTTGCCGGGATCACGAGCCCGCCATAATCACGCGCCAGCGTGGCGAACCCGTCGTAATGCTCTCTCTGGAAGATTACAACGGACTGACCGAGACCCTGTACCTCACAGCCTCGACAAAGAACGCCTCACGCCTCCGTTCATCCATTGCTCAGCTCCGGGACGGTAAAGCCGTTGCCAAGGAATTGACAATAAATGAGCAAGAAGAAGCAGAGTAACAAAGACAACACCCGCACCATCGCAGGGGTCAAGTTTACGGATGAAGCATGGGAAGACTACTGCCACTGGCAGCAGGCCGATGCCAAAATCCTGAACAACATCAACTCGCTGATCACCCAGTGCCGCCGTACTCCCTTCACCGGAACTGGCAAGCCTGAAGCCCTCAAGGGCGATCTGACTGGCCTCTGGTCTCGCCGCATCAACCAAGAGCACCGCCTGGTCTACTTCTTCGAGGCCAACGTTCTCACTATCTTGCAATGCCGCTATCACTACGACAGCTGAAACACTGTGCTGTGCCCAGCTGGGGCACACGCACCATTGCACATCTGAGTGCTACCCGTGCGCGAAAGCCTCAGCTGGGTCACTCAGCCCAGGTACTGCTCACGACCTATGCCAAGTAGTTGATTTCAGCCAACGACTGGGCCGAACTGGCGAAGCTGGAAACGAACGTAATTGGTATAGAACAGGTACAGGATTAAATTTCCTTCACCTTGCGCCCTTTAGTCATAAGGCATTCGACAGCGTTTGGGCCATACTCCACAATGCAGCGGTTTTAGGGGGAAAACCCTTGCACAGCCAACGACATACCAACTTTTAGTGAGCCTCAACGTGAAAACATCCCTGTCCATCCTCAGCCTGCTGCTGTTGCTCACAGGAACTGCGACCCTACCGTCGACCGCTGCTGCACAACCCCCGGCCCAGGTTCAACGCGACCCGTCCAAGCTGCATCTGGCTTCAGGCAGCGCCCTGCTGATCGACCTGAACACCAACCAGGAGTTGTACTCCAGCCATGCCGACCGAGTGGTGCCCATTGCCTCGGTGACCAAGCTGATGACCGCAATGGTGGTGCTGGATGCCAAGCTGCCCATGGATGAGATGCTCACCATGACCATTGCCAACAACCCGGAAATGAAAGGCGTGTATTCGCGCGTACGTCTGGGCAGCCAGCTCGACCGCCGTGAAACCTTGCTGATTACCCTGATGTCGTCGGAAAACCGCGCTGCCAACTCCCTGGCCAACGCCTACCCCGGCGGCTACCCGGCGTTCATCAAGGCAATGAATGCCAAGGCCCGTAGCCTGGGCATGGCACACACCCGCTACGTCGAGCCGACCGGCCTTTCGACACAGAACGTATCCACCGCCCGCGACCTGGCCAAGCTGCTGATGGCCTCGCGCAAGTACCCGATGCTGAGCGAGCTGTCGACCACCCGCGAGAAGACCGTAGCCTTCCGCAAGCCGAACTACACGCTGGGCTTCCGTAACACCGACCACCTGGTGAACAAGAGCAACTGGGACATCAAGCTGACCAAGACCGGTTTCACCAACGAAGCCGGTCATTGCCTGGTGCTACTGACCCGCATGGACAACCGTCCGGTGGCCATGGTCATCCTTGATGCCTTCGGCAAGTACACCCACTTTGCCGATGCCAGCCGCATGCGCCAGTGGCTGGAAACCGGCGCTGCCAAGCCGGCGCCAGCGGTGGCCATGCAGTACAAGGCTGACCGCCAGGGCAAGGGACGGATGGTGGCGGAGTAACCATCGCCGCCGGAAGTGGAGAAGCTGTCGCGGTTTCTGTGGGAGCGGCTTTAGCCGCGAACACCGGCAAAGCTGGTGCCATCCACCGCGCCAGCTTCTTCGCGGGTAAACCCGCTCCCACAGAGGCCGTGTCAGCGGGTCATTTTTGCAAGCTCGTCAGGCCGTTGCGCTCACCATCCCGCCCGAACTGCTGCCACCTTCTTGCTGCAACAGCTCCAGCAACTGCGCCGTAGCCGCCATGATCAGCCCGTTGAGGGTGGCAATGCTTGCCTGCTTGGCACCCACCGCAGCCGCCTTGGCGGCCTCGTCCATCTTGCTGTTTTGCAGCGCAGCCAGCTGTTTCTGCTCCTCGGCCAGCTGCTTTTGCAAATCCTTGATCAGCTGACGCAGCTCCTTCATGGATTCCGATTCGCCGCTGTCTTCAGTGTCTGCGGCTTGCGCCTGGCTACCCGCCGACACTTTCATGCTGTCACTGCTGATGCTCAAGGGCCCCAGTGCCTCGCCGGCCTGTTTGGCCTGCTCGCGCTCGGTCGCTGCATTTGCACTCAGCGTCTGTGCCGAAACGCCGTTGATCATCAGGTTGCTTGCTGTAATTGCGCTCATGTCGATTCCTTGGCCGAAAGAACAGTCCTTGCCGTAACCACCCTATCGGCTAGCCCACGCAGATCTTTAGCCCGCTTAAATTCCCCCCCGGCTGGCTCGTTCCACCTCATGTACTTGCGCAGGAGCCGGAGCCCCGGCGGGCGTCCATATTCGACCATTCAGGGAATCGCAGCCATGAGCCAGTCCTCACAGCAGGAAACCATCAAAGATCTGATCGGCGTGGGCTTCGGCCCTTCCAACCTGGCCTTGGCCATCGCCCTGGAGGAGCTCGCCGAGTCCCAGGGCCATGCCCTCGACGCACTGTTCATCGACAAGCAGCAGGACTACCGCTGGCACGGCGAAACCCTGGCCACCCAGAGCGAGTTGCAGATCTCGTTCCTCAAGGACCTGGTGTCGTTGCGCAACCCCACCAGCCCCTACAGCTTCGTCAACTACCTGCACCAGAAGCAGCGGCTGGCCGACTTCATCAACCTCGGCACTTTCTACCCCTGCCGCCTGGAGTACAACGACTACCTGCGCTGGGCAGCCGAACACTTCGCTACCCAGGCGGTGTATGGCCAGCAAGTACTGCGCATCGAGCCTGAAGTGCATGCCGGCAGGGTCGAGCACCTGCGCGTGGTCGCACGCGACGCTCAGGGCCGTGAATACAGCCGCCGCACCCGTTCAGTGGTGGTCGGCAGCGGCGGCACGCCAAAAATCCCGGAAAAGTTCAGCGCCTTCAAGGACGACCCTCGTGTTTTCCACCACTCTCAGTACCTGAGCAGCCTGAACAAACTGCCGTGCACCGATGGCAAGCCAATGCGCATCGCCGTGATCGGTTCGGGCCAGAGTGCCGCCGAGGCATTCATCGACCTCAACGACAGCTACCCGTCGGTGAAAGTCGACATGATCCTGCGCGGTTCGGCGCTCAAGCCGGCCGACGACAGCCCGTTCGTCAACGAAATCTTCTCGCCGGACTACACCGACCTGGTCTACAACGAGCCGGCCGACCAGCGCAGCAAGCTGCTGGGCGAGTACCACAACACCAATTACTCGGTGGTTGACCTTAACCTGATCGAGCGCATCTACGGCATCCTCTACCGGCAGAAGGTTGCCCACCAACACCGCCACAACGTGCTGTGCCGTCGCCAGGTGGAAGCCGTGGTTGCCACCCGCGAGGGCCTGGAGCTGACCCTGCGCGACCTCGCCACCGGCCAGCAGCAAACCCACCGCTACGACGCCGTGATCCTCGCCACCGGCTACGAGCGCCGGTCGCACCGCGACCTGCTGGCGCCGCTGGCCGGCTACCTGGACGATTTCAGCGTCGACCGCAACTACCGCGTGCTGGCCAGCCCCGACCTGCAAGCCTCGGTGTACCTGCAAGGTTTCTGCGAAAACAGCCACGGCCTGAGCGACACCCTGCTCTCGGTACTGCCGGCCCGCGCCGCGGAAATTGGCCGTGCGCTTTACCAGGACCTGGCGCAGCTGCCTGGCAAGGTACAACCAGCCGTGGCCCTGAACCGCGCCTAACGCCTATGCTACAGCCCTTCAAGGTCGGCCTGTCGCCTCGCGCGCAGGCCGGCCTTGTGCTTTTCGAAACATTTGCTTGCATTTAAAACGGCAGGTTTTCAATTCTCATTCGTCCTTATCAGTACAGCCCCCTTTGGTTGGGCATACGCTCGACCACCCATTGCAGAAGACTGTCTGATGGCCAAATCACCAAAAAAATCCAAATCCAGGCTGTGGTTCCTGGTCCATAGCTGGCTCGCCCTGCCGATCTGGTTCTTTGTGCTGATCGTCTGCTTCACCGGCATGCTTGCCGTGGTCAGCCAGGAAATCGTCTGGCTCGCCGACCCGGCGGTACGTGCCAACAAACCCGACAGCGACGTCGAGCGCATGAGTTTCCAGCAGGTGCTGGAGGCTTTGCACAAGGCCGAGCCGGACATGGTGGTGGAGCGCCTGAGCCAACCGGACGGTTCGCACTTTGCGGTGAAAGCCAATGTCACCCTGCCTGACGGCACCAGCCCGACGCTGTATGTAAACCCCTATACCGGTGCCATCCAGGGCAAGACGCCCGACTTCAACTTCGAGGCCTTCACCCGCGCCCTGCACGGTTGGTGGCTGGTACCGTTCACCAATGGCTTCAGCTGGGGCTGGTACCTGGTGTCGCTGCTTGGCCTGCCGATGCTGGCTTCGCTGGTGACCGGGCTGGTGGTGTACAAGAAGTTCTGGAAAGGCTTCTTCAAGCCTGTGCGCACCGGCCACGGCTCGCGGATTTTCTGGGGCGACCTGCACCGCCTGGCCGGGGTGTGGTCGATCTGGTTCATTGCGGTCATTTCCATTACCGGCACCTGGTTCCTGATCCAGGCGATCTTGTTCGACAACCACATCACCATTTCCAGCCGCCCCATCGTGCCGGTGATTGCCCGAGAGGACGTGCCGCAAACACAGGATGGCAGCCCGGCCCCGCGCATTGACCTGGACGAAGCCGCACGCATTGCCGGGCTGGCAATCCCGGGGCTGGAAATCAACTTCATTTCGCTACCCGCCACCGCCTACAGCCATGTCACCCTGTCCGGCCCCGGCTGGTACCCGTTGATGTTCCAGAGCGCCTCGGTGAACCCTTATACCCGCAACGTCGACAGCCAGTTCCTGATCAGCGACCGCTCGACCCTGGAGTTCGTCACCGAGTCGATGCGCCCGCTGCACACCGGCGACTTCGGCGGTTTGCCGATCAAGCTGGTGTGGTTCTTCTTCGGCCTGATCCTCACCCTGATGGTGTTCAGCGGCCTGTTGATCTGGACCAAACGCACCGCCCAGGCCACCGCCGCCGCCCTCAAGCGCAGCGAGCGCGCGCCACGTGCCGCACACAGTGAAACCACCGTGGAGATCCGCCCATGAGCCAGGCCCAAGCCCTGCCCGCCAGCCCGTTGAAGCAACTGTGGCTGAAGTGGCGTTTTCACCTGAACATCCTGCTGATCCTCATACCACTGGGTTTCATGCCCAAATACTTCGCCGATGCCAAGTTGTTCCGTGGCGACGCCGGCCTTGGTGCCAATGTGATCAGCGACATCCAGGTCGGCCCGTACAGCCTCAACCTGGCCGAACTGCGCGACGAGGCGCCACGCGCCGACGGCCCGGCCGGCTACTTCAAGTCGTTTAACGCAGCGCTGTGCAAGGCCTGCATCCAGGATGTCAAGGCGGCCTACCTGCGCATCGGTAAACCGCGCAGCCTGCGCGCTGCCGGCACCATCTTCTTCGGCGCGCCGTACAACATGGGCACCAACCTGCCCATCCCGCCCCGCACCAAACCCGACGCGCAAATCTGGATCACCTTGGAGGGCTGGGACGGCAGCATGCACCAGGCGTCGGTCCCCCTGGCCAAGGCATCGCCGGCCACCGTGGCCTGGCTTGAAAAACAAGGAGGCAAGAAATGAAAAACCTGATGCGAACCCTCGCCCTGCCCTTGCTGGTGCTGGCTGCCGGCCCCGCCCTGGCGCACAACCCGATGTGCGAATGCGAAGAGCTGGCCAGCGGTCAGGTCAAGTGCACAGGCGGCTTCTCGGACGGCAGCGGTGCCCCCGGGGTAACCCTGGACGTGATCGGTTATGACGAGCAGGTGCTGGTCGGCGGCAAGCTGGGGGATGACTCGACGCTCACCTTCAAGCGCCCGGACGGTGAGTTCTACGTGCTGTTCGATGCCGGCCCTGGGCACGTGGTGGAAGTCGACTACGCCGATATCGCCCAGCCATGAGCCGCGCACAAGTGATTCGCCCGGCCGGCGCCGGGCACGAAACCCTGTACGTGCTGCTGGCCAGCCTGCTGATCGTGGTGCTGGCCGCCGGCGTGGTGCTGCTGCGTGGCGAGCGCGAGGACGAGCAGGCCATCGCCAGCCACCAGATCGACGCCCGCCGCGACCTCACCGCCGCCGAGCAAGGCCTGTATACCGACCTGCGGGTAGCCTTCGACGAGATTCAACTGCTGCGTGAAGAAAACGCTGCCGCGCCCAGCGTGCAAGCCCTGGCCGAAGAAGGCCTGCCGCCGTTCGTGGTGGATGCCGGCAGCCAGAGCCGTGGCGGGCACCAGTGGTCGTGGCTGGAGCCCGGTGCCTACCTGGGCCGCAGCCAGGCCCCTGAAGTCGCCGGCAGCCTGCTGCTGATCCTGCCGGCCGAGAGCACGGGCGAGGCCGATGTCTGGCTGCGCCGCGACAGCGCTGCCGTCATCCCCGACGACCTCGGCCAGGCGGCCTTGATCGCTGCGGGCTGGCAGCAGGTGGTCAGCCACTACGACGCCGGGGTTACCCGCGAACACCGTCACTGAACCCAAGGACTCCCCCATGCTTCGCTCCGCCCTCGCCCTGCTCCTGGCCTTCGCCCTGCCGGCACTGGCCCTGGCCGATAATGGCAAGCCGCTGCGTATTGGCATCACCCTGCACCCCTACTACAGCTACGTGACCAACATCGTTGGCGACAAGGCCGAAGTGGTACCGCTGATTCCGGCGGGCTTCAACCCGCATGCCTACGAGCCACGGGCCGAGGACATCAAGCGCATCGGCACCCTGGACGTGGTGGTGCTCAACGGCGTTGGCCATGACGACTTCGCCGACCGCATGATCGCCGCCAGCGAAAAGCCCGACATCGCCACCATCGAGGCCAACCAGAACGTACCGTTGCTGGCGGCCACCGGCATTGCCGCGCGCGGTGCCGGCAAGGTGGTCAACCCGCACACCTTCCTGTCGATCAGCACCACCATCGCCCAGGTCAACAACATCGCCCGCGAGCTGGGCAAGCTCGACCCGGAAAACGCCAAGCTGTACACGCAAAACGCCCGTGCCTATGCCAAACGCCTGCGAGCCCTGCGCGCCGAGGCCCTGGCCAAGGTCACCGAAGCGCCTGGCGCCACGTTCCGGGTTGCCACCATCCATGCTGCCTACGACTACCTGGTGCGCGACTTCGGCCTGGAGGTTACCGCGGTGGTAGAGCCGGCCCATGGCATCGAGCCCAGCCCTGCCCAGCTGAAAAAGACCATCGACCAGCTCAAGGCCCTGGACGTGCGGGTAATCTTCTCGGAAATGGACTTTCCGTCAGCCTATGTCGAAACCATCCAGCGTGAATCCGGCGTGCGCCTGTATCCGCTGACGCACATTTCCTATGGCGAATACACCAAGGACAAGTACGAAGTGGAGATGAAGCGCAACCTCGACACCGTGGTGCGCGCCATTCAGGAGAACCGCGCATGACTGCCGCCGCCAACCTGGTAGCAGCCAGTGGGCCACGCATCGAGTTCAGCGGCATCGACCTGACCTTGGGCCGCACACGCATCCTCGAACAGGTCAGCTTCGGCGTGGCGGCAGGCAGCGTGCACGCCATCGTCGGCCCGAACGGCGGTGGCAAGAGCTCGCTGATCAAGACCCTGCTCGGGCAAATGCCGCACCAGGGCCAGCTGACCCTGCATTGGCCAGGCGAGCGTGAAGTGATTGGCTATGTGCCACAAGCGCTGGAGTTCGACCGCGGCCTGCCGATGACAGTCGATGACTTCATGGCTGCCATGTGCCAGCGCCGCCCGGCCTTCCTCGGCCTGTCGCGGCGCGTACAACCGGCCATCGATGCCGCTCTGGCGCGGGTCGGCATGCTCGACAAGCGCAAGCGGCGCATGGGTGCGCTGTCCGGCGGCGAGCGCCAGCGTGTGCTGCTGGCCCAGGGCCTGATCCCCGAGCCGCAGCTGCTGGTGCTGGATGAGCCGATGTCGGCGCTCGACGAAGCCGGTATCCAGGTGTTCGAACAGTTGCTGCAAGGCTGGCGCCAGGCCGGCACCACCGTGCTGTGGATCGAACACGACCTGGAAGCGGTGCTGCGCCTGGCCGACCGGGTAACCGGCCTGAGCCGCCAGGTACTGTTCGACGCCCCGCCCGCCCAGGCCCTGACCCCGGAGCGCCTGCTCGGCCTGTTCTCCGTTCATCCGCGTAGCGAGAGCCTTGCCTCATGAGTTTCGAAGCATTTCGCCAACTGGTCCAGGACTGGGCCACCGCCGGCTACCTGCCCGAGGCACTGGCCTACGGTTTCGTGGTCAATGCCCTGCTGGCCGGCCTGATGATCGGGCCGGTACTGGGCGGCCTGGGCACCCTGGTGGTGGTCAAGCGCTTTGCCTTCTTCTCGGAAGCCGTGGGCCATGCCGCGCTGACCGGCGTGGCTATCGGCATCCTGCTCGGTGAACCCTACACCGGCCCCTACGGCAGCCTGTTTGGCTACTGCCTGCTGTTCGGCATCCTGCTCAACTTCCTGCGTAACCGTACCGGGCTGTCGCCGGACACACTGATCGGCGTGTTCCTGTCGGTATCGCTGGCGCTGGGCGCCAGCCTGCTGCTGATGCTGGCGGGCAAGATCAACGTGCACATCCTCGAGAACGTGCTGTTCGGCTCGGTGCTGACCGTCAGCGGCCAGGACCTGGTGGTGCTGGGTATTGTTGCGGTGCTGGTGCTGGCGCTGGCCATACCGCTGTACAACCGCATCATGCTGGCCAGTTTCAACCCGCAACTGGCGGCGGTGCGCGGGGTGGCGGTGAAAACCCTGGACTACCTGTTCGTGGTGCTGGTAACCCTGGTGACCGTGGCCGCGGTGAAGGTGATCGGGGCCATTCTGGTCGGTGCGCTGTTGGTCATCCCCGCTGCTGCCGCACGCCTGGTCAGTCAATCGCTGAAGGGCTTTTTCTTCCTGTCGGTGCTGATTGCCACCGTCAGCACCCTGTTTGGCATCTTGCTGCCGATCGTTTTCGACCTGCCAGTGCCGTCAGGCGCCGCGATCATCCTGGTTGCCGGCATCTGCTTTGCCCTGGCCGCCCTGGCCCGCGCCCTCGTCCCCCGCCTGCAAGGAAACCCGGCATGAACCTGAAACGCCTGACCCTGGCGCTGGCCCTGGCCGGCCTGCCGTCGCTGTCTTATGCCACGCAAGTGCTGACCACCCTGCCCGTTACCCACAGCCTGGCCAGTGCCTTGCTCGACGGGACGGCGGTGCAACTCAAGCGTGCGGCACCGGCAAACCTGCCAGCCAGCCGCCAGCCCTCGTATTTCAGCTCGCGCGGTGGCCCCGGCCTGGAGAAAGCCGCACAGCAGGCCGACGCGGTGATCGGCGTGCGCTCGATCTGGCGTGACGACCCGCTGTACCCGATGGCCCGGCGCAGCAACATCCGTATCGTCGAGATCGATGCTGCGCGGCCGGTGGATGGCGCACTGCCAGGCATTGCCGTCACCGGTGACGATGCCTATGGCGCCTACCCCTGGCTCAACCCGACCAACCTCGGGCGCATGGCCGATGTAGTGGCCAATGACCTGGAGCGGCTGGCACCGGATGACAAAGCGAAGATCCAGAGCAACCTGGCCGGGGTCAAGCGCCAGTTGCTGGAGCTTACGGCCAGCAGCCAGACACGTTTGGCCAAGGTCGACAACCTGACGGTGGTCAGCCTGTCCGAACGCTTGGGCTACCTGGCCAGCGGGTTGAATCTGGACGTGGTTGAGCAGCCGCTGCCGGCCGAGTGGGATGCTGCCGCGCTCAAGGCGCTGGGTGAGAACCTGAAGGCGCAGGATGTAGCACTGGTGCTGGACCACCGGCAGCCGGACGCGGCGGTGGCCGAGGTGATCAAGGCGGCCGGGGCGAAGCTGGTGGTGGTGGAGAGTGACCCTGAAGATGCGTTTGCAGGGCTTAAGGCTAGCGTCGGCCAGGTGGTTGGGGCATTGGCCGAAAGCTGATCTCGCCTGTACCGGCCTCTTCGCGGCTAAAGCCGCTCCCACAGGGACCGCGCAGCCATATGGCCCGGTGACATCCCTGTGGGAGCGGCTTTAGCCGCGAAGAGGCCGGTACAGGAACACACTGCTACCGCTTCATGCACCGCTGGTAACGCTCATCCACCCGCCCGGCAAACCAGGCCGTGGTCAGCTTGCGGGTGATCTTCGGGCTCTTCAGCTCGATGCCGGGCAGTACCGCCCGCGGCACCGGCTTACCGGCCTTGGCATCTGCCAAAGCAAATACCCCGCTGTACAGCTTGCTGTCCTCGAACGCCAAGCTGTCGCCCTCCTCCAGCTGGCTGCGGATCTGCGGGTTACGCAGCCCAAGCTTCCCACCCAGCTTGCGCGCTGCCAGTTCGGTGGCCCCGGGCATGATCGCACCCGGTGCGACCAGGTCGCCGTCCAGGGCAAGCGTCACCCCGGTCACCTTGCTCAGAGCGGCCTGGAATGCCGCGTTGCGGCTGGCGTACCAACCCGCATTGAAATCGGCAAACCGGTACAGCTGGCGCTCGTAGTTGACCGGGTAGCCCAACAGGTGGGCGATACCGAAGTACATCCCGCCACGCCGGCTGAACACCTCCTGGCGGATGCTGCCATCGTGGCTGTAGGGGTAACCCTGCGCATGCTTCTCGGCGAAGTCGATGCTGACCTGCATCGGCCCGCCGGTATGCACCGGGTTGAGCCCGCCCAGTAACGTCTTGCCCAGTGGCACGCGGGCAATGACCTCGTCATACAGTTCACTCAATTGCTTTTCGCTGCGCACCGCCTGCAAGCGCTGCTGGTAGCTCTGGCCATTGCCCGACGGCGTTTTCAGCGCACCGTCTACCAGTAGCCTGGGAATGTGCACCCGCGCCGCACGACGGTCAATTTCCTCGCGGGCAATTCGCCCCAGGTTGGGCACCTGCGGGTCGGCAGTGAAGGTGGACTCCTGCTCGGTCACCGCCAGCACGGCGCACAGGTTGCTTTTGCTGGGGGCGATGCGCTGCGCTTCAAAGGCGACTTGAATGTCCCGGGCCCAACCTTCGCGGTCCTTGGCCTGGGCTGGCAGCAACCGCAACAACTGTGCACGGACCTTGGCCGGATCCGCTTCGGGCACTTCCTCACGTCGCCCGGCGCAGCCTTGCAGCAGCGCCAGCGCCATCAACCCGGCAGCCAGTAACCGGCCGTTCAGGGCTGTTCACCGACCAGCATTGCGGCCGTGTGTTGATCGATCGACATTGTCTGCCCCTTGCCTGGAGAAAGGCCTAGCCTCCCCCAGGGACGCAGTGACGTCAATCAGGCAGACAACCGAAGCGGCTGCAACGATGCCGTCAACGCATCGAGCACGCGGTCTTCATGCTCGTGGATGAAGAAGTGGCCACCCGGGAACATCTGCAGCGAGAAATCGCCGTGGGATTCTTTGCGCCAGGCTTGCAGTTGCTCGTCGCTGGCCCGGTCGTCCACGCCACCCAGCACGTGCAGTGGGCACTGCAACGCCGGTCGCTGGCGGTAGGCATAGGTGCCGCATAGCAGAAAGTCCGCGCGCAAGGTCGGCAAGGTCAGGCTCATCAGCTCGGCGTTGGCCAGCACTTCCTCGGGCGTGCCCTGAAGTTCGCGCAGTTCGCTGATCAGCTCGGCATCGCTCTTGGGCTCGCGCCAGTTCTTGCCGTCGTAATCCTCGCGCCGGGTCGGCGCTGCGGTACCGCAGGCGAACAAGGCCAATGGTGACGGGCAGCCCAGCGCTTGCAGTTCATGGGCCAGCTCGAACGCCAGCAGCGCGCCCAGGCTGTGCCCAAGCAGCGCATAGGGTGCACTGGCCGCCAGGCGCTGCTCGCTGGCCAGTTGCCGGGCCAGGGCCTGCATGTCGGTGTGCAGCGGCTCGGCCATGCGCGCGCCACGCCCGGGCAACTCTACCGGGCGTACCTGCAGCCAGGCCGGCAGCTTGCGCCGCCAGCGGCTGTAGACCATGGCGCTGGCCCCGGAATACGGCAGGCACAGCAGGTTCAGTGCAGTCACTGGGCGGCGGCTTCGGCCATTTTCTGGCGCAGGCTCAGTGGGCGCATGTCGGTCCAGACTTCATCGATGTAGGCCAGGCAGTCCTTCTTCAGGCCGCTCTTGCCCACCGCACGCCAGCCGTTGGGGATGGCCTTGTAGTCGGGCCAGATCGAGTACTGCTCTTCGTGGTTGACCACTACCTGGAACTGGATATCGTCGCGGTCGAAAACGGAAGTCATTGCCTGTCTCCTTGAATGATGAATGCCGCAGTGCGCGTGGCGCAGGGGGGCTTTCAAGTAGACGTAACCGGCCATCGAAAAATTAACGTTTCAGGCGTCATGCAACAGGTCGTGTGCATCGAGCAGGCGGAAAGCCACTTGCGGATTACGCTCCAGCCCGCGCCGGATCGCTGCCGGGATTGATTGCCGGGTCCTGCGGCACAACCCTGGCTGGTCATCCAGCTCGATGACGATGCCGCGCATGGTGCGCACCTCGTTGAACCCGGGAGCAATGTGCACGCGGATGCCGAGGTTTTCGTACAGCCGTTGCTGCAGGCGTTGCAGGTCCTCCAGGTCCTTGAGGTTTTCCAGGCGTTCGAGCAGGCGTTTTTCTTCCTGGCGGGTCAGCAGGAGGATGCGTTGGGCGGCCTGCGAGTGATCAGCCAGTTGTTCGCGACCACAGATGCAGGCGCCAGGGGGGCAAGGTTGGCGCAAAGGAGGTGGTGTGCTCATGCTGCAAGCATAGCCTGTACTGGCCTCTTCGCGGGCATGCCCGCTCCCACAGGTGAGGTGAAATGCCAACAGCTCCACTCCCCCTGTGGGAGCGGGCGTGCCCGCGAATGGCTGCAAAAACTTTCCTGTCAGGATAAAAAATTTCACAACCCTCTAGACCGTCACCCCTCTCTTCGCCTATAAATCGACTAAAGGAAATTTATATTCCTACCAAGAAACAACCTTCGCCTCGTCGCGAAGCTTCTTTTGCCCTTGTGCCCGACCTGCCCCACTCCATCACGAGGCCTATCCGACATGCCCCCCGCTCCCGATCACTTCATCCTGCGCGTCAGTTGCCCGGCCGTGTCCGGCATCGTCGCTGCGGTGACCACTTACCTGGCCGAGCACGGTTGCTACATCAGCGAGATGGCGCAGTTCGACGACGAGGACAACGGGCGCTTCTTCATGCGCGCAGTGTTCCGCTACAACACCGGTACCACAGGCGACACGCCGCAGCTGGAGGCCGGCTTTACCGACGTGGCCCGGCGCTTCGACATGCAATGGAGCCTGCACAGCAGCGCCCGGCCGATGCGCGTGCTGCTGATGGTGAGCAAGTTCGACCACTGCCTGTCCGACCTGCTGTACCGGCATGCCAAGGGCGAGCTGGACATGCAGATCACCGCCGTGGCGTCCAACCACCTGGACCTGCGCCCGATGGCCGAACGCCAGGGCATCCGCTTCGTCTACCTGCCGGTCACCAAGGACACCAAGGCCGAACAGGAAGCCGCACTGCTGCGCATCGTCGAGGACACCGGCACCGAACTGGTGGTGCTGGCGCGTTACATGCAGATCCTTTCCGACGACCTGTGCCGACAGCTGTCTGGCCGGGCCATCAACATCCATCACTCGTTCCTGCCCGGCTTCAAGGGTGCCAAGCCGTACCACCAGGCCTACCAGCGCGGGGTCAAACTGATCGGCGCCACGGCCCATTACGTGACCAGCGACCTGGACGAAGGCCCGATCATCGAGCAGGAAGTGCAACGGGTGGACCACGCCTACGCGCCGGACGACCTGGTAGCCATCGGCCGCGACACCGAAACCATCGCCCTGTCCCGCGCCGTCAAGTACCACCTTGAACACCGGGTATTCCTTAACCACGACCGCACGGTGATCTTCAAATGAACGCCATCCCCAGCGTCAAGCTGATCGACGGCAAGGCCACCGCAGCGCGGGTGCTGGCCGAGGTGCGCGAACAGGTGCAGGCGTTGCGCCAAAGCGGTGTGCAACCGGGCCTGGCGGTGGTGCTGGTAGGTGCCGACGCGGCCAGCCAGGTGTATGTGCGCAACAAAGTGCTGCGCGCCGACGAAGTGGGCATTCGCTCGCTGGAACATCGCCTGCCCGCCGACACTACCCAGGCCCAGTTGCTGACCCTGATCGACCGCCTTAACCGCGACACCGAGGTGAACGGCATTCTCGTGCAACTGCCGCTGCCCGCGCACATCGACGAGCACCGGGTACTTCAGGCCATCAACCCACTCAAGGACGTGGACGGGTTCCACAGCGAAAACGTCGGAGGCCTGGCCCAGGGCCGCGATGGGCTTACCCCGTGCACACCCAGTGGCTGCATGCGCCTGTTGCGCGACGCCTGTGGCGAGTTGCGCGGCAAGCATGCGGTGGTGGTGGGCCGCTCGAACATCGTCGGCAAGCCCATGGCCGCCCTGCTGCTGCAAGCCGACTGCACGGTAACCGTGGTGCATTCGCGCAGCCACGACCTGCCTGCGCTGTGCCGCCTGGCCGACATCCTGGTGGCGGCGGCAGGCAAGCCGCGCCTGATCGGTGCCGACTGGCTGAAGCCCGGCGCAGTGGTGATCGACGTCGGCATCAACCGCATCGAAGAGGGCGGCCACAGCCGCCTGGTCGGCGATGTCGACTTTGCCGCCGCCCTGCCCCAGGTCGCCGGCATCACCCCGGTACCTGGCGGCGTCGGCCCGATGACCATCGCCTACCTGATGAAAAACACCCTGCTCGCCCTCGACCTGCAGCAACAGGCCAGCCACCAGGAGCGCACCGCATGCCTTTCGCCCTGCTGAAATACGGCCTGAGCGCCGACTACCCGGTGGAGGTCGACCTGCCGCCGCCGTGCGAACTCAAGCCACGCTATGACGTGGTGATCATCGGCGGCGGCGGCCACGGCCTTGCAATCGCCTACTACCTGGCCAAGTACCACGGCATTACCAATGTCGCCGTGCTGGAAAAGGCCTACCTGGGCGGCGGCAACACCGCACGCAACACGGCGGTGATCCGCTCCAACTACCTCACCAGCGAGGGTGTGCGCTTTTACGCCGAATCGGTGCGCATGTTCCAGAACCTGTCGAACGAGTTCGACTTCAACATCATGTATTCCGAGCGCGGCCAACTCACCCTGGCGCATACCGATGCCACAGTACGTGCCTGCCGCCAGCGCGCCGAGGTCAACAAGCACTTCGGTGGCCGTACCGAAATGATCGACCGCCAGCAGATCCGCGAACTGGTGCCCAGCCTCAACCTCGACCCGGGCCATCTGCCGGTTTTGGCTGGCCTGTGGCACATCGACGGCGCCACCGCGCGCCACGACGCCGTGGCCTGGGGCTACGCCAAACAGGCGGCCAAACGTGGGGTGGAAATCCACCAACTGACCGAAGTGCAGGACCTGCTGATTCGCAATGGCCGCATCGAAGCAGTCAAAACCAACCGTGGCACGGTGCAGTGCGGCTGCGTGGTACAAGCAGTGGCCGGCGCCAGCTCGCTGTTGATGACCAAGGCCGGCATCCGCGCGCCGATACACACCTACCCGCTGCAAGCCATGGTCACCCAGCCGTTCAAGCCGTTCCTCGACCCTTTGGTCAGTTCATCGGCGCTGCACTGCTACGTACAGCAGACCAGCCGTGGCGAAATCGTCTTTGGCGGC
Organism: Pseudomonas sp. NPDC090592; assembly: GCF_044769185.1. Taxonomy (NCBI): domain Bacteria; kingdom Pseudomonadati; phylum Pseudomonadota; class Gammaproteobacteria; order Pseudomonadales; family Pseudomonadaceae; genus Pseudomonas; species Pseudomonas sp. NPDC090592. Next base: position 61,498 of record NZ_JBIVXJ010000022.1, on the reverse strand, counting down.
GGCTCCGACCCCTATCCGCTCTACAACACCCGCTCCACCCTCGACCTCAAGGAAAGCTTGCTGGCGCATGCCATCGAGATGTTCCCGTTCATGGCCAACGCCAAGCTGATGCGTCAGTGGGCCGGCAGCACCGACATGACCCCTGACTACAGCCCGATCATGGGCCTGTCGCCGGTGGGCAACTATTACCTGGATGCCGGCTGGGGCACCTGGGGCTTCAAGGCCACGCCCATCTGCGGCAAGACCATGGCCGAGCTGGTCGCCAGCGGTGGCAAGGTCCCCGAAATGATCGCCCCGTTCGCCCTGGAGCGCTTTAGCCGCTTCCAGCAAGTCAACGAAATGGGCGCCACAGCGGCCAGCCACTAGGAGCAACGACAATGAAGATCCTGACCTGCCCCTTGAATGGCCCGCGCAACATCAGCGAGTTCACCTACGGCGGCGAGTTCAAGCACATGCCCGACCCGGCCGCCTGCAGCGATGCCGAATGGGCCGATTATGTGTTCAACAGCGACAACCTGGCCGGGGTGGTGACCGAGTGGTGGCTGCACAACGCCTCCAGCTACTGGTTCCTGGCCGAACGCCACACGGTAAGCGACCAGGTACTGCGTACCTTCGACCCGAAAGAACGGTTCGACCGCCGCGTCGACTTCACCCCCGCCGCCACCCCGGAGATCGCCGGATGACCAGCCACACTCGCCTCCCCGCGCCCATGGGCCTGCTGATCGACCGCGAGCGGCCCGTGCACTTCCGGTTTGACGGCCAGGCCTGCCAAGGCTTTGCCGGCGACACCATTGCCAGCGCCCTGCTCGGCAACGGCCGCTGGCTGCTGTCACGCTCGTTCAAATACCACCGCCCCCGCGGCCCGCTGAGCATGGCCGGGCAGGATGCCAACAGCTTGGTGCAACTGCCAGAAGAACCCAATGTGCTGGCCGACCTGGAGCCCGCCCGCGAAGGCCTGGTGGTCGAGGGGCAAAACTTCAACGGCAGCCTTGAGCATGACCGCGACGCCTACCTGGGCAAGTTTTCGCGTTTCATGCCGGTGGGCTTCTATTACCGCTCGTTCTACAAGCCCAAGGGCATGTGGAAAGTGTGGGAGCCACTGATCCGCAAGAAGGCCGGCCTGGGCGTGCTCGACCTGGGTTTCAAACCGCAGTACTACGACAAGGCCTACCTGTTCGTTGATGTGGCCGTGGTCGGCGCCGGCCCCGCCGGCCTGCACGCCGCGCTCGATGCAGCGAATGCCGGGGCAAAGGTGCTGTTGATCGAGCAACAGCCGGTGCTGGGCGGCTCGCTCACCTATGCCCGCTTCGACATCGCCGGCACCCGCGCCGCCAGCCTGCGCCAGGAGCTGCTGGCCGCCATCGAAGGCCACCCGAACATCCAGGTGCTGCTGCAGGCCACCTGCAATGGCTGGTTCACCGACAACTACTTGCCGGTGATCCAGCACAAGCGCCTGTACAAGGTACGCGCCAGCCGTTGCCTGGTGGCGGCCGGGTCGTTCGACCAGCCGGTGGTGTTCCGCAACAACGACCTGCCGGGCGTGATGCTGACCAGCGCTGCCCAGCGGTTGATGAAGCTGTACGCGGTCAAACCGGGCCAGCGTGCGGTAGTCCTCACGGGCCACGATGACGGCTACCTGGCCGCCCTCGACCTGCAAGAACAAGGCGTGGCCGTGGCCGCAGTGGTCGACATGCGCGCCGCGCCAGCCGAAGCCGCCCTGGCGGCTGAACTGAAGCGCCGCGATATTCCCGTGCACCTGGGCAGCACCGTGTACGAAGCCTTGCACGAAGCGGGCATGCGCCATGTCAGCGGCGTGGACATTCGCCCGATCACCGGCCAGGGCAAGGTCGGCCCCCACGGGCTGCGCCTGGCTTGCGACCTGCTTTGCATGTCGGCGGGCTACATGCCGGTGTACCAGTTGCTGTGCCAGGCCGGTGGCAAGCTGGCCTATGATGTGAACCGCGACGAGTTTGCCATCAGCAACCTGCCGGCCGGGCTCGATAGCGCAGGTTCCGTGAACGGCCGCCACGCGCTGGCCAACGTACTGGCCGATGCCACACGCGGGGCCGCCGACGCAGTGGCAGCGCTGGGCCTGCAAGCGCCGACCCTGTCGGCGTTCGGCGCCGAAGCCAAGGTCAACTTCCCTTGGCCGATCTTCCCGCACCCCAAAGGCAAGGACTTCGTCGACTTCGACGAAGACCTGCAAGTGCGCGACATCGTCAACGCCACCCGCAGCGGTTACCGTGACGTGCAGTTGGTCAAACGGTTCTCCACGGTCGGCATGGGCCCGTCCCAGGGCCGCCATTCGGCGCTGCCCACTGCGCGCCTGGTGGCCCAGGCCACCGGCCGCAGTATCGGCGAAACCGGGGTGACCACCGCCCGGCCGCCGTTCCAGGCAGAAAAGCTGGCGCATGTCGCCGGGCGTGCCTTCGACCCCTACCGGCAAACACCCATGCACCGTCGCCACCTGCAAGCCGGGGCCAAGATGATGCCTGCCGGTATCTGGCAGCGCCCCGCCTATTACGGTAAGCCGCAAGACCGCGAGCAATGCATGCAGGAGGAAGCCCGCCATGTGCGCGAAAAAGTCGGCCTGATCGACGTTTCCACCCTGGGCGGTCTGGACGTACGCGGCCCGGACGCCGCCGAACTGCTGGAACGCCTGTACACCTTCGGTTTTGCCAAGCTGCTCATCGGCCGTACCCGTTACGCGCTGATGACCAACGAGCATGGCGTGGTGATCGACGATGGCGTTTGCGCGCGCCTGGGCGAGCAGCACTTCTATGTCAGCGCTACCACCAGTGGCGTCGACCGCATCTACCAGCAGATGTTGAAGTGGAACGCACAATGGCGCCTGGACGTGGACATCACCAACGTCACCGCCGCCCTGGCCGCCGTCAACCTGGCCGGACCACTGTCGCGCCAGGTGCTGGCCAAGGTGTGTGACGATGTCGAACTGTCGGCCGAAGCATTCCCCTACCTGGGCGTGCGCCAGGGCAAGGTGGCCGGCATCCCGGCGCGCATACTGCGGGTCGGTTTCGTCGGTGAACTGGGCTATGAAATTCATGTACCGGCCCGCCATGCCGAGCGCCTGTGGGACGCCCTCATGAGCGCAGGCTCGGGCCGGGGCATTCGGCCGTTCGGCGTCGAGACCCAGCGCCTGCTGCGCCTGGAAAAAGGCCATGTGATCATCAGCCAGGACACCGACGGCATGACTCACCCGGCAGAAATCGACATGCAGTGGGCCATTGGCCGCAAGAAGCCGTTCTTCGTTGGCAAGCGCTCCATCGAAATCCTTGAAGCGCAGCCGCTCAAGCGCAAGCTGGTCGGCTTCACCCTGCCCAAGGGCAGCCCGCAGCCGCTGGAGGGGCACCTGGTGCTGGACGGGCCGGCCATCAGCGGTAATGTCACCTCCTGCGAATACTCGCAAACCCTGGGGCAGATCATCGGCCTTGCCTATGCCGGTGCCCACCAGGCCACCCCCGGCATGCACATCCCGATCCGTGTAGAGGGCGGTGCCATGGTGCATGCCAAGGTGGTGCAACTGCCCTTCCACGACCCCGACAACCTGCGCCAGGAGCTCTGAGCCATGACCAGTTTGCAAGCCAAAGCATTTATCCCTCGCAGCCCTCGGGCCGAACTGCTGCACGCCTGTGCGTTGACCGACCTGACCGAGGTGGCGCGGGTCGGGTTTCGCGGGGGCGACAGTGCCGCCTACCTGCAGCAACGTGGTTATCGCTTGCCGCAGCAGCCGAACCAGGCCGTGCGCCAGGACGACGGCAGCTGGGTAGCGCGGTTGTCACAGACCGAGTACCTGCTGCTGGGCAACCTGGCCGATGAAGGCGCACGGGTGGCTGCCGTTGAGGCCGAGTGGGTGCAGGATGCCCAGCGCAACTACCTGCTGCCGCGCCAGGACAGCCATGCCTGGTTGCAGCTGTCAGGGGCGCATGGCAGTGCGGTGATGGCCAAGCTGTGCGGGGTGGATTTGCGTGCCGAGGCTTTTCCGGTGGGCTCGGTGGCGCAGACTTCGGCGGCGCGGATCAATGTGATTGTGGTGAATGTGGGCAGTGATGGGCGGCCGGCGTTGCAGTTGCTGTTTGATCGGGCGTCGCGGGCGTATTTCCGGGAGGCGATGCTGGATGCCATGGGTGAGTTCGAGGGTGGCTGGATCGAGCTGGGTGAGTTGCCCGGGTTGTAGATAGTGGGGGCTGTGGGTGTTCGCCGGGGGATTTGCGGCGCCTGTGAGATCGAGCGCCGCCCGCGCGGCGCTTCGCGGGGCAAGCCCGCTCCCACATTTGTTGCAACGTGGCCATGTCTGTGGGAGAGGCGTTGCCAGCCTTGCGCATGTCTTGAGAGGTGTGGGGCGGCAGTAGCGCCAGTCGGGAAATCGAGCCGGCCCGACAAGGCTGGCAACCATGGCCTGACAGGTTCGGCACGTTGCAACAAATGTGGGAGCGGGCTTGCCCCGCGAAGCGCCGCGCGGGCGGCGCTCGATCTGCGCAACACCGCAAAATCCAAACCGATCACCTCGCCGCCCTGACGCAATCGGGCGCTGAACACCTGAAATGTCGGATTAAACCCCTTCCCTGTAGTCCATTTCCCAAACATACTCCTGCCGCGTATTTTCCGTTGCGACTGCTCTGGCAGGGCTCTAGTCTCGGTTGGTCGCTGAAGATCAGCGATACAGCTTTGACAGGCTGTGACGGTAAATCGTATGCGGCTCGCCATTATGGCGGCTGTACGTGCGGGCACGCTTGCGTGCGCCGGAACTTTACGATTTCCGCCGGTCTGTCAACCCACGTACAGCTGCCACCCAACTGTTTGACAGCAGGCCGGAGGCAGCACCGATAACGGAAAATCGTGATGTTGAAAATCGTACCAGATCCACCCCACAACCCCCATTCCCTCGAAGACACCCTGATCCAGGCCACCGACTACGCACTCTGCGCAACCACCGTGGTGCATCAGGCCTTGCTGCTGCAACCCAAATCACCGGCCTCGATCCTGATGATGACCTCAATGCATGAACTTGAGGCGCTGCGGGCTTTGCTTGAGTCGGCGTTGGTTCAGGTACAGATGCCTGCGGAGCCTCGGACTTCGCACTGATGCTTGATTGATGTGTTGCCTGGGCTGGCCCCTTCGCGGGCACGCCCGCTCCCACAGGTACTCTGCAAGCCTTGAAGCCTGTGGTGATCCTGTGGGAGCGGGCTTGCCCGCGAAAGGGCCAGCCCAGGCAGTCGAGAATTTTCAGGGGATACAACAATGACCACAGAAAACACCCACTACACCGTCGGCAAAACCACCTTCTGCCAAGGCGAACACGGCACCCACCCACTGTTCCGCATCGAACCCGGCATCCCGTGCAGAGACGCCCGCGAGCAATCTTCGGAGCTGATGGGCTACGTCCGCGAACTGACCATTACCGGCCTGATGGACGAAAAACCAATGATGATCTGGGCCGCCCACTACTTGAGCGCAATGGCCAAGGCACTAATGGATGACGCCGAACTGGGCATGATGCGCTGAGCATGTGGTTGCCCGGGATCAACTGGTAGGCGCACTTCGAAAGCCAGCCACTCTCCGGGCAACCTACACCTATGCGTTTGTTTCGTTTATTGCGATTTTCGAATATTTCGAATATAACTCGAACCTGGGCTGCTGCATCGTCGCCGCAGCCTCACAATCGATATCGCACTGGAGATACCCATGACCACCGCCGACCTCTCTCGCAAGGTGCTTCCTGATGAGAAAGAAATTGCCGTGGCTGTCGAGTCCAGCCGCACGCTAGCGGCGTTCCTTTCGACAAAATCAGATACCCAACGGATTGAGCTGCTGAATGAAGAGAATCAGCGCCGGGTCGTTGAAGTACCCACATTCGCACTGCGCCTGTTTGGCGAGATTCTCAGCGAGCTGGCCCTGGGGAACTCGGTCAAAGTCGTTCCGATCCACGCGGAGCTGACCACCCAGGAGGCGGCCGACCTGCTCAACGTCTCTCGCCCGCACTTGGTGAAGCTGCTCGACGAAGCGGTGATTCCACATACCAAAACGGGTCGTCATCGTCGGGTAAGGTTCTCTGACCTGGTTGCCTACAAGGACAAACGTGACGAGGGGAGCCGTGCTGCAATGGATGCGCTGGCAGCCCAAGCTCAGGAATTAAAGATGGGGTATGAATGAAGCACTCGCCTTTCACGGCCATATACGACGCAAACGTACTTTATCCTGCCCCACTGCGTGATTTCCTGATGAACCTCGCACTGACAGGCATCTACCGGGCACGTTGGTCGACGAACATCCATAACGAGTGGAAGCGCAATCTATTACTCAACCGGCCCGACCTTACGCCCGAACATGTGGATCGCACATCCGCGCTAATGGATGCTGCAATACCTGGTGCACTTGTCACTGACTACGAGCCGCTGGTGGAAGGGCTGGACCTGCCGGACAAGGATGACCGCCATGTCCTCGCAGCTGCGATCCAGTGCAACGCTTCTGTCATCGTCACTTTCAATTTGAAGGACTTCCCCTCAGCATGCCTTGGTGCCTTCGATATCGAAGCCATGCATCCAGATGACTTCATCGCCGATCTGTGGGACCTCGACAAAGCAGCAGTACTCGAAGCTGCCCATCGGCAGCGGATGTCATTGAAAAACCCACCTCACAGCGTGCAACAATACCTCGACCGCCTACTTCAGCAGAGACTACCCGAGTCGGTGAAACTACTTTCAGAGTTCAGGTTTCTCCTCTGATCGCACTACATCGGCGCTTTCTTGGTTTCCAAGTTTGAGCGCACCAACCCGGCAGACGAGTATGAACCTCTCCCCTTCACTTGCTAACACCCCCATCGGCCCGATGCTGAAGCAGTGGCGCATGCTGAACCGGGTAAAACAATTGCACGCAGCGCAGATGTTCGGCGTTTGCCAATCGACCATTTCCCGCTGGGAGTCAGGCATACAAGACGCCGAACCCGAGCAACGGGCGCGTATCGAAGCCTTGCTCAAAGCCCGACTCAGCAGCGCAGCGGACCACGCCCTGGCGCGCCTGGTTTCGGGCAGCGCGCAGCCGGTGCACCTGGTCTGCGACCTCACCCACCGCCTTTTGGCATGCTCGGCCCCTCGCGAAGCCGAGTTCCACGTTCCGCTGCGCGAACTGTTGGGCGTTTCGCTGTGGCCGTTCGCAACACAGGAAATCGCCAGCCAGGAACAGCGCCTGGCCGAGCTGGGCTGGCGAGCTAACCTGACCTCCCCGGCCCTGGAGTTCGCCACTGGCACGAACGGTTCTGCGCAGGTGCCCATCCAGCACAGCCTGTGCCGCTGGACACGGCTCACGCTGTCGGATGGCTCGACTGCCCGGCTGGTGGAAACCCTCGCGCATATTTAATGCGTGGACGCCGGCAGGCAGCGAGCCGACTATCTACCTCTGCAATAGCCAGAGGTCACCCGCCGTGCCAGATCAAAAGCTTCATGGAAAACTCGAATTCCTGCGCCAGGCCGAAAAGCTCAAGAGCGTGACCCGCAGTGCCCACACCGCCACAGGCCGGCGTGAAAGTACCGCCGAGCACAGTTGGCGGCTGGCGCTGCTGGCACTGGTGTTTGAAGAAGACCTGGGTGATGTCGATATCTGCAAGGTGCTGAAGCTTTGCCTTGTCCATGACCTTGGGGAGGCGTTGAGTGGCGATGTTCCCGCACCTGAAGCGCAAGCGACGCCAAACAAGAGCATGAATGAACGGCAAGACCTTGTTGCCATGACCTCGATGCTCGAACCCTCGATGCAGGACAACATAGTTGCCCTGTTCGACGAATATGAAGCAGCCGCTTCGCCCGAAGCCAAGGTAGTCAAGGCACTCGACAAGATCGAAACCATCCTGCAGCACACCCAGGGCGAAAACCCGCCTGGCTTCGACTACGCGTTCAACCTGGAGTATGGCCGCCGCTATACCGATGCCATTCCATTCCTGGCCTCCTTGCGGCACGCTCTCGACAAGGAAACACGCAAACGCATGACCCGGTAGCGCGCCACCTTGTGGGAGCGGGCGTGCCCGCGAACACCGGCATAGCCGGTGCCATCCATCGCGTCGCCTGCTTCGCGGGCATGCCCGCTCCCACAGTGATCTCGCTACAGTTGCGTCCAACGGGCTAGCGTGCGCTCGTGATACAGGTGCCGACTGGGCAATCGCCCACAGCACTTCCAGCACCAGCACACTCCAGATCAGCGCTGAGGCACCATTGACCAGCGCATACAAGGATAAAACCGTGCGTATAGGTGAACTCGCCCAGGTGTGTGGCATTAGCCGTGACACCCTGCGTTTCTATGAAGAGCGGGGGCTGATTCGAGCCCGCAGGTTGGCCAACGGCTACCGCGACTACCCGGATGAAACCGCGCAGCTGGTGATGTTCATCCGCACAGCCCAGCGCTTGGGCTTCAGCCTGAACGAAATTGGCAGCAACGTGGAGCAACTGTGGCAGTCCGCCGAGCCGGACCGCGCAGTGGAGGAACTACTGCGCGACAAGCTGGCACTGGTTGAGCAGCGGCTTGCGGAATTGCAGGCATTGCGGGCAACGTTGATGCAACGGTTGACGCTGGCTTGCCCGCTCCGCCCAGGGCTGGAATGAAAGCTTGCAGCGGTTTTATCCAGTTTTATCAATGGCCAATAATTATTGGCTGCCAATAATTTCCATAATTCGGTACTACTATCAAAATTACTGACAACAATCGTCTTTCATCATCAGCCAGATCGGGCATAAATTCTCCTCCGTCCACTCCCAGCAGCAACGGTAGAGCCTCATGTCCAGCCCGCAGCCCCCGTCCGCTTCCCCTGCCCTGACCACGCTGATCAGCCGTTCCGGCCTGCCCAGCCCCTCACTCAGCGAAACCCAGGCACACGCTGTATTGCAGGCGCACTATGGTCTCGACGGTGACCTGACGGCACTGGGTAGCCAGCAGGACCTGAACTTGCGCGTGGACGCACCCCTAGGCCGCTATGTGCTCAAGGCCTGCCACGGCAGCTATGCCCGGCTGGAGCTGGAAGCACAACACGCCGCACTGGCCTACCTGCGTGAACAAGACCTGCCGGTACCCGCCGTGCGCCACACCGGCAACGGCGAAGGCTTGCTGGCACTGGACATCGACGGTCAACCCCTGCGCCTGCGCCTGCTCGACTACATCGAAGGCCAACCGTTGACCCGCCTCAAACACCTGGAACCACGCCTGATCGCTGAACTGGGCGGGCTCTGTGCAAAGCTGGACAGGGCGCTGGCCGACTTCGATCACCCCGGCCTTGTGCGCACCCTGCAATGGGACCCGCAACATGCCCAGGCGCTGATCGACCACCTGTTGCCGGTGCTGCAAGACAGCGGGCAACGCGCCCGCATCGAACACGCCACTGGCCAGGCCTGCGCGCGCCTGCTGCCGCTGGTGGACCAACTGCCGATCCAGCCCGTGCACCTGGACATCACCGACGACAACACCGTCTGGGCTCGGGATGCCCAGCGCCAGTGGCAACTGCAAGGGGTGATCGACTTCGGCGACCTGCTGCGTACCTGGCGCATTGCCGACCTGTCAGTCACCTGCGCAGCCTTGCTGCACCACGCCGAGGGCAACCCGCTGCGCATCCTGCCAGCGATCAGCGCTTATCAGGTGCTCAACCCACTGACCGAGGCCGAGCTACGCGCCCTGTGGCCACTGGTGATCAATCGTGCTGCGGTACTGGTGTTGAGCAGCGCGCAGCAACTGGCCGTGGACCCCGGCAACCAGTACACCCGCGACAACGTGGCCCATGAATGGGAAATCTTCGACACTGCCACCGCCGTGCCTTTCGCGCTGATGGAGGCTGCCATCCTGCAAGCGGCAGGCGTGCAACCGGACGTTCCAAACTTGAACCGGTGCGCCCCGCTGCTGCCCGAGCTGGCCGGGCAGGCTGTAACACGGGTGGACTTGGGTGTACTCAGCATCCATTGCGAAGCGGGGAATTGGGAGCAACCCGGTTTTGACCAGCGCCTGCTCACCTCGCAAGCGGCCCCGGCTTGCACCCTGTACGGGCAGTATCGCCTGTCGCAAACCCATATCGACCGGCCCGAAGAGCCCGCCACCTGTGCCTTGGGCGTTGAGCTGCATGTACCCAACGGTAGCCTGGTGCAAGCCCCGCAAGCCGGCACCTGGCAGCGCCATGGCGACGGCCGCGGTTGCCTGCGAACCACGCAATGGGCCTTGTGGCTGCTGGGCCTGGAAGATGCCCCCGCCGATGGGCAGGCCGTGGCAAAGGGCCAGTCGCTGGGCAATAGCTGCGGTTTCCTCAGCGTACAGCTGTGCCTGGACCACAACATCCAGCCCCCCTTCTTTGCCACCCCGTCCCAAGCCGATGCCTGGCTGGCCCTGTGCCCGTCGCCAGCCGCGCTGCTGGGCCTGGACTGCGATGCCGACCCGCTGCCCGACCCACAAGCCCTGCTGGCCCGCCGCGACGCCAGTTTTGCCCGCTCGCAGAAGCACTACTACGCGCAGCCGCCGCACATCGAACGCGGCTGGCGCAACTACCTGATCGACATGCAGGGCCGCTCGTACCTGGACATGCTCAACAACGTCGCAGTGCTGGGCCACGGCCACCCGCGCATGGTCGCCGAGTCGGCGCGCCAGTGGTCGCTGCTCAACACCAACTCGCGCTTCCACTATGCGGCCATCACCGAGTTCTCCGAACGCCTGATCGATCTGGCCCCTGAAGGGTTCGACCGGGTGTTCATGGTCAACAGCGGCACCGAAGCCAATGACCTGGCCATTCGCCTGGCCTGGGCCTACAGCGGCGGGCGCGACCTGCTGAGCGTGCTGGAGGCCTACCACGGCTGGTCGGTGGCCACCGACGCCATCTCCACGTCCATTGCCGACAACCCGCAAGCCCTGGAAACCCGCCCGGACTGGGTGCACCCGGTCGAGGCGCCGAACACCTTCCGTGGCCGATTCCGCGGTGCCGACAGCGCCCCTGACTACCTGCGTGACCTCGAGGCCAAGCTGGCCGACCTCGATGCCCGTGGCCGCCAACTCGCGGGCATCATCTGCGAGCCGGTGTACGGCAACGCTGGCGGCATTTCGTTGCCGGCCGGTTACTTGCGCGATGCTTACGCCAAGGTCCGCGCCCGTGGCGGCGTGTGCATCGCCGACGAGGTGCAGGTGGGTTATGGCCGCCTGGGCGAGTATTTCTGGGGCTTCGAAGAGCAAGGCGTGGTGCCCGACATCATCACCATGGCCAAGGGCATGGGCAATGGCCAGCCGCTGGGCGTGGTCATCACCCGCCGCGAAATTGCCGAAGCGCTGGAGGCCGAGGGTTACTTCTTCTCCTCGGCCGGTGGCAGCCCGGTCAGTTGCCGCATCGGCATGGCGGTACTGGACGTGATGCAGGAAGAAGGCCTGTGGGACAACGCCCGCGATACCGGGCGCTACTTCAAGGCGCGTCTGCAAGCACTGGTCGACAAGCATCCGCTGGCCGGTGCAGCGCATGGGTCTGGCTTCTACCTGGGGCTTGAGCTGGTGCGCAATCGCGAAACGCTGGAGCCGGCTACCGAAGAAACCATGGCCCTGTGCGACCGCCTGCGTGAGCTGGGGATCTTCATGCAACCCACCGGCGACTACCTGAACATCCTCAAGATCAAGCCGCCAATGTGCACCACCCGGGCGAGCGTGGACTATTTTGTCGACAGCATTGACCGGGTGCTGGGCGAAGGGCTGTAAGGTGAAGTGAAGGCTGAAATCGAGTCAAAAAAACAAGGCGGTCGCGTGCGTTGGCACAGGCTGCACTGGCCCGAAACAAATGTAGGAGCGAGCTTGCTCGCGATGCGCCGCGCGGGCGGCGCTCGATCTTACAGGCGCTGAAAACGCCCCGCCGATCACCCCAACAACCACAATGCATGTTCAAATTACCCCCCATACTTACCTCACCATCATCAGGTTTTCTGACAATGGCCTTTTCCAGCGACTCCTTGGCAATCTTCCTCGCCGTGCTTGATGCCGGGTCGTTCTCGGCCGCTGCGCGCAAGCTGGGCCGTGTACCCTCGGCGGTGAGCATGGCAGTTGCCCAGCTGGAAGCAGAACTGGACCTGGTGCTGTTCGACCGGGCCACGCGAAAGGCCTTGCCCACCAGCGCAGCCCTGGCGCTGGAGCCGCAAGCCAGGCAGGTGATCTGCCAGCTCAACCTGCTGGACGCGCAGGCCCTGCAACTGCACAAAGGCCTGGAAAAGCGCCTGACCATCGCCATGGCCCCCGAACTGCAAACCGGCCGCTGGAGCCAGCCGCTGGAAGTCCTCGCCCAGGAGTTCCCCAGCCTGGAAATCGAAGTGCGCTCGGCCACGCAGACCGAAGCTGTGCGCCTGTTGCATGAAGGCAGCGTGCAACTGGCACTGGTGTTCGAGCGGCCCGGTATCGACGAGCGTGAGTCATTCCTCGAAGCCGGCAGCCAGTTGCTGGTGGCCGTCGCCTCGCCCCGCCACCCTGCCGGCCAGAACAGCGGCACGCCATTGCCTGAAGAAGCCTTTGCCGAGCAGCGGCAGATCATCGTGGCCTCGGGCAAGGCCACCGGGTCGGACCCGCGCATGGTACTGTCGCGGCGCATCTGGCTGACCGACAGCTACCTGGCCACGCTGGACCTGGTGCAGTCCGGCCTGGGCTGGGCCTACCTGCCGCAGCCACTGGTCGAGCCGCTGATTGCCTCAGGCGCACTGGCCGAGGTGCGCTTCGACAACATGGCCAGCCGCTTGCGCTTGTGGGTGGACATCATCTGGATCAAGTCGCGGCCGCTTGGCCTGGGCGCCCGGCGTTACCTGGACGTCATGCGCCAATGCTTTGAGACAGAATCGCCGAGGTCCTGAGCCATACCCGACTACGCTTCGAGCAAACCAATGAAGTGAGTAGCGCCCACGGGCAAGCCATGCCCCCGGTTTGGAATGTAAACGATGTATCCGGTTTGTACCCGGTGTAAACCCACAGAGATTGCATCAGGGCTAACAGGTGTTGGCCACAAGATATTCAGCGCCTGTGAGACCGAGCGCCGCCCGCGCGGCGCATCGCGAGCTGGCGCTGAAGATGCCGTGGCGAGCACCTGGTAACCCTGATGCCATTGCCAGAAACCATAGAGTCTCCACAGGGTCGGCGTGAATCCATATCAAACGCCCGGCCCCACCAACCTGTACCCCACGCCCGCCTCGGTGATGATGAACCGAGGCGCGGTGGGGTCATCACCCAGCTTCTGGCGCAGGTGCCCGACCACGATCCGCAAGTAATGGGTGTCTTCCACATGGGTAGGCCCCCAGATGTCCTTGAGCAACTGCTGCTGGGTAATCACCCGCCCCGGGTGCCCGGCCAATAACGCCAGTAACGCATATTCCTTGCGCGTCAGCGCCACCTCGACGCCCTCCAGCGTCACCCGGCGAAAGGCAAAGTCCACGGTCAGCGGCCCGAAGCTGGCCGCCACCTCCGAACCACCGGCCTGCGGCACCTGGCGCAGCAAGGCCCGCACCCTCGCCAGAAACTCCTGAATGCCAAACGGCTTGGTCACGTAGTCGTTGGCCCCGCCATCCAGCGCATCCACCTTCTGCACTTCACTGGCGCGAACCGACAGCACCATCACAGGCACCGCGCTCCACTCACGCAGCTCCCGCAGCACCTGCTGGCCGTCCATGTCCGGCAGGCCCAGGTCGAGCACCACCAAGTCCGGCTTACCCAGTGCCGCCTGGGCCAGCCCCTCTTCACCGGTAGCGGCTTCGATCACCTTGTAGCCCTGCGAGGCCAGGCTGATGCGCAGGAACTTGCGGATCTGCGGCTCATCGTCGATGACCAACAGGGTGGCGGACTGGCTCATGGGGTTTCGCTTTCGGCTTCAGGCTGAGGGGGCAGCGGCAAGCATAGAGTGATGCCGGTGCCCTGGCCATCAATGCCTTCGCCTACCAGGATCTGCCCGCCATGGGCGCCGATCATACCCTGGCAGATGGCCAGGCCCAGGCCGGTGCCCTGCCCGCCACGGTCGCCACGGGCGGCGGTGTAGAACATGTCGAAGATCTTCTCGCGGTCGGCCACCGGAATGCCAGGGCCTTGGTCAAGGACGGCAAAACGCAGCTGCAGGTCCTGCACCGATACGTGCAGTTCAAGCCGGCCATTTGCTGGCGAAAAGCGTGCCGCGTTTTCCAGCACATTGACCAGCGCCTGTTCGATCAGCGCTGCATGCACGAACAGCAGCGGCAGCTCGGCCGGCACATCAGTGTGCACGCGCAACGGGGCGAGCACTACGCGCAGGCGATTGAGCGCGCTGCCGACGATGTCGCCCGGGGCCACCCAGTCGCGGGCCAGCTTGAGGCCGCCGTGGCCCAGCCGGGTCATGTCCAGCAGGTTCTGGATGTAGCGGTCGAGGCGCTCGGCCTCGTTGCGGGTGCCTTCCAACAGCTCGCGGCGGTCTTCCGGCGGGATGGCTTGGTCCAACGCCAGCAGGCTGTCGATGCTGCCGCGCATGGCGGTCAACGGCGTGCGCAAGTCGTGGGAAACAGACGCCAGCAAGGCACTGCGCAACTGCTCGGTTTCGCCATGCAGGCGTGCGGCCTCCAGCTGCTCGGCCAGGCGGGCGCGGGCCAACGCTTGTGCCAACGGCTGGCCAAGGGCGGTGAGCAGGCGCCGGCGCGGGTCGCTTAGCGGCTGGCCGGAACGCGGGCGAACACCGAGCAGCGCCAGGGGTTGTTCGTCTACCGCCAGTGGCCACCACCACCAGCGGCCATTGGGTAGGGTATCACTGCCATGACCGGCGGCCTGGCCATGCTGCCAAGCCCATTGCGCGGCGGCGCGTTCGTTGTCGCTAAAGGCGTGGGCTTCACCACTGGTCACGTGCAGCTGGCCTTCGCTGTTGCGCTCCAGCAGGCACACCTGCATATCCTGCCAGCCATCCAGATGCTGGCCGGCGGCATTGAATACGGCCTGGCGGTCGGTGGCCACCGTCAGCCGGCGTGACAGGTCGAGCAACTGGCTGGTTTGTGCCTGGGTTTCGCGCAGCGCCTGCAACTGCCGGCGCTGGCGGGCGGCCAGGTTACCGGTGAGCGCAGCCATGAGCAGGAAGAACACCAACGTCAGCACGTCCTCTTCGCGCTGGATGCTGAACGAAAAATTGGGCGGGATGAACAGGAAGTCGTAGGTGAGGAACGACAACGCAGCACAGGCCAACGCAGGCCCAAGGCTGCTGCGCACCGCCACCAGCAACACCGCTGCCAGGAACACCAGCGAGATGTTGGGCAGTGCCAGCACACTCGACACCGCCCATGACAGCCCCGCTGCCATGGCCGTGGCCAGCAGCGCCAGCAGGTAATGCCGCCATACCCACACCCGCCGCACCGCCGAACGCGGCGCTTGCGGCTGCACATCGCGGTCCAGCACGTTGATTTCCAGGCCATGGCTTTCACGCAACAGCCGTGCGGCCACACCGGCACCGAACAAGCGCCGACGCCAGCGGTCGCGGGACTGCCCCACCAACACCAGGCTGGCCCGCCGTTCGGCGGCATGCTGGATCAAGGTGCGCGCCACTTCGCCGGCACGCAGCAGCACCACTTCCCCACCCAGGCGCTCGGCCAGTTGCTGCGCAGCCTGCAAACGATGGCGTGCGGTTTCGTCGCGCAGGCGGCCGTTGTCCACATGCACCAGGCTCCAGGGCAGGTGGCGGCGCTGGGCTACGCGGCTGGCATGACGCACCAGGCGCTCGGCCTGGTCGTCGCCATCGACGCCAACCAGCAACCGGCCACGCAAGGCCGGGGCCTCCTGGCCGCGCTGGCGATAGCCGTGCGCCAGGTCGGCATCCACCTGGGCGGCGGCGGTCTGCATGGCCAGCTCGCGCAGGGCGGTCAGGTTGGTTTGCGAGAAGTACGCGTCGATCGCGGCCCGCGCCTGCTCTGGCACGTACACCTTGCCTTCGCGCAGCCGTTCGAGCAGCTCGCGCGGCGGCAAGTCGATCAGCACCAGCTCGAAGGCTTCCTGCAATACCCAGTCCGGCAGGGTTTCGCGCACCAGCACGCCGGTAATGTCGCGCACCTTGTCGTTGAGGCTTTCCAGGTGCTGGACGTTGACCGTGGTGTAGACGTCGATGCCCGCAGCCAGCAGTTCCTGTACGTCCTGCCAGCGCTTGGCATGGCGGCTGCCGGGGGCATTGGTATGGGCCAGTTCGTCGACCAGGGCCAAGGCCGGTGCCACCTTGAGCAGGCCGTCGAGGTCCATTTCTTCGAGCGTGACGCCACGATACTGGCTGCGCAGCAGGGGCTGCTGCTGAAGGCCGCCGAGCAACGCTTCGGTTTCGGCGCGGCCGTGGGTTTCGACTACCCCGGCCAGCACTTGCACGCCCTGACGTTGCTGCGCGTGGGCGGCCTGGAGCATGGCGAAGGTCTTGCCGACGCCGGGGGCGGCGCCGAGAAACACTTTCAACCGGCCCCGGCCAGTTCGCGGGAGAGTAGCCAACAGCGCGTCAGCGCGGGCGGAGTCACTCATCTTTCATCCTTCAGAGTTTGCAACGGTCGACCTAAGGGCCTGCGTTGCAGGCCTTCGCGGGCACGCCCGCTCCCACAGGTATTGCGCCCCCTTCGAACATGGCGTTGTACCTGTGGGAGCGGGCGTGCCCGCGAAGGGCCGCAGAGCGGCCCCAATATCAGTGGCTCAGTCGCTCAAGCGCCTGGTTCAGCGCCAGCACATTGACCACTGGCGGGCCGATCAATGGGTGGAGGGTGGCCTCTTCCAGCAAGGCTTGCAAGCGCTCTGCCGGCAGCTGCCGCGCCGCCGCCACCCGCGGGATCTGATAGGCCACAGCTTCGGGCGGGAGCTGCGGGTCAAGGCCGCTGCCCGAGGTCGTCAGCAACGCCTGTGGCACCGGCCCCAGCCGCGCCTGGTAAAGCGCAGCCGCATCACCCTTGACCCGCTCCGCCAGCGCCGGGTTGCTCGGCGACAGGTTGCTGGCACTGCTGGCCACGGTGGCGTAGGCGCCGGCCGAAAGCCGTGAATGGAACCAGCCATCACCTTTGAATTCCTGAGCGATCAGTGCCGAGCCTCGCACCTGGCCCTGGTCATCGCGCACCAGGCTGCCATTGGCCTGGTCGGGGAAAGCGACCTGGGCAATACCCGTCACCGCCAGCGGGTACAACACGCCGGTCACCAGCGTCATCAACAGGGCCAGGCTCAACGCCGGGCGTACATAAGCATTCATGGTGGCCTCCTCAGACCAGGTTCAGGGCGTTGAGCAGCAGGTCGATCAGCTTGATCCCGGCAAACGGCACCACGATGCCGCCCAGCCCGTAGATCAGCAGGTTGCGCCGCAACAGATGCGCCGCACTGGCCGCCTGCACCCGCACGCCACGCAGTGCCAGCGGGATCAGCACGATGATGATCAGCGCGTTGAACACGATGGCCGACAGGATCGCGCTCTGCGGGCTGGCCAGGTGCATCAGGTTGAGCACGCCCAGCTGCGGATAGATCGCGGCGAACAGCGCCGGCAGGATGGCGAAATACTTGGCCACGTCGTTGGCGATAGAGAACGTGGTCAGCGCGCCACGGGTGACCAGCAGTTCCTTGCCGACCTGTACCACGTCCAGCAACTTGGTCGGGTCGCTGTCCAGGTCGACCATGTTGGCCGCCTCGCGTGCAGCCTGGGTACCGTCGTTCATGGCCATGCCCACGTCCGCCTGGGCCAGGGCCGGAGCGTCGTTGGCGCCGTCGCCGCACATGGCCACCAGGCGCCCGTCGTTCTGCTCCTGGCGGATACGCGCCAGTTTCTTCTCGGGCGTGGCCTCGGCCAGCACATCATCCACCCCCGCTTCGGCGGCGATGGCGGCGGCGGTCAGGGGGTTGTCGCCGGTTACCATCACCGTGCGGATGCCCAGTTTACGCAACTCGGCAAAGCGCTCACGGATGCCAGGCTTGACCACATCCTTGAGGTGGATCACGCCAAGCAGGCGCTTGTCGCTGCACACCAGCAGCGGCGTGCCGCCACTCTGGGCAATGCGCTCCACTTCGCGGGCCAGTGCCGGGGGCATTTCCAGGCGCTGCATGCCGACGAATGCCAGCACCGCATCGACGGCGCCCTTGCGATAGCGGTGCTGCTGGAAGTCGATGCCCGACAACCGGGTCTCGGCGCTGAAGGCCACGGCTTCGAACTGCCCGGCAGCGGGCTCGATGAAGTCGTGCAACTGGCGCAGGTACTCGACAATCGACTTGCCTTCGGCGGTGTCATCCGCCAGCGAGGCCAGCAAGGCACCCTCCCCCAGTTCCTTGGCGGTAATGCCCGGTGCCGCATGCAACGCACTGCAACGGCGGTTGCCAAAGGTGATGGTGCCGGTCTTGTCGAGCATCAGCGTGTGCACGTCACCCGCGGCTTCAACCGCCCGACCTGAACGAGCGATCACATTCAACCGCACCAGCCGGTCCATCCCGGCAATACCGATGGCCGACAGCAGGCCACCGATGGTGGTGGGGATCAGCGTCACCAGCAATGCAGCCAGGAAGATCAGCGGCAGGCTGCCACCGACGAAGTGGGCGAACGGCTGCAAGGTCACCACCACGATCAGGAAGATCAGGGTCAGGCCGATCAGCAGGATGTCGAGGGCGATCTCGTTCGGGGTCTTCTGCCGCTTGGCGCCCTCGACAAGGGCGATCATACGGTCGAGGGTGGACTCACCCGGGTTGCTGGTGATGCGGATCAACAACCAGTCGGAGACCAGCCGCGTATTGCCGGTTACGGCTGAGCGGTCGCCACCGGACTCACGGATCACCGGCGCAGATTCACCGGTAATGGCGGCTTCGTTGACGGCCGCGATACCTTCCAGTACCTCGCCGTCACCGGGGATCATCTCGCCCGCCAGCACACGCACCACGTCATCCTTGCGCAACGCACTGGCCGCAACCGTCTCGTAGCTGCCATCACGCTTGCGGCGCTGGGCAGTCAGGCCCTGGCTGCCAGCCTTCAGGCTGTCTGCGCGTGCTTTCCCACGGCCTTCGGCCAGGGCTTCGGCGAAGTTGGCGAACAGTACGGTAAACCACAGCCACAGGGCGATCTGCACGGCAACCCCGGTGCTCACGCCACTGCCGGGGGAGAAGCACAGCACCGTGGTCAGCACCGCAGTCAGGGCCACCACCAGCATCACCGGCGAGCGCTTGAGCTGGCGCGGGTCAAGTTTCACGAACGCCTGCACCAGCGCCGGGCGCCATAGCGCGGCGAAGCGGGTCTGGTCCTTGGCGGCGTGCCGCGCTTTTACTTCAGGAATGGGCATGTTCATGGTCAGTCCTCAGAAACCCAGGCTCAAGTGTTCAGCGATTGGCCCCAGGGCCAGGGTCGGCAGGAAGGTCAGGCCACCCACCAGCAGGATGGTCACCAGTAGCAGGCCGGTGAACAGCGGGCCGTGGGTGGGGAAGCTGTTGTGCCCCTGCGGCGCGCTTTTCTTCGCTGCCAGGCTGCCGGCCAAGGCCAGGATTGGCAGGATGTAGCCAAAGCGGCCGATGAGCATCGCCAGGCCGATCATCACGTTGTGGAACACCGTGTTGGCGCCGAACCCGGCAAACGCCGAACCGTTGTTGGCAGTGCCCGAGGTATAGGCGTACAGCAATTGGCTGAAGCCATGCGCCCCCGGGTTGCTCACCGCACTCGCCGGGCCTGGCAGGCTGGCGGCGATGGCGCCAAGCACCAGTACGCCGACCGGCATCACCAGCAGGGTCGCCACCAGCAACTGCACCTCGCGGGCTTGCAGCTTCTTGCCCAGGTATTCCGGGGTGCGGCCAATCATCAACCCGGCCAGGAACACCGCAATCAGCACGAACAGCAGCATGCCGTAGAGACCGGCACCGACACCGCCAAAGATCACCTCGCCCACCATCATGTTGACCATCGCCACCATGCCGGTCAGCGGGTTGAGGCTGTCGTGCATGGCGTTGACCGAACCATTCGAGGCCGCGGTTGTGGTCACTGTCCACAGCACCGAACCGGTAGTGCCGAAGCGGCTTTCCTTGCCCTCCATGGGGGCGGCCTGCTGCACCTGGGTGCTTTCGAGCGTGGGGTTAGGCTGATACTCCGACCACAACGCAGTGCTGCCACCCACCAGGAACAGGGCGAGCATGCAGGCGAGGATGGCGCGGCTCTGGCGCAGATCCTTCACGTAGTGGCCGAAGGTGAACACCAGCGCCACCGGAATGAGGATGATCGACGCCACCTCGAACAGGTTGCTCCAGGCCGTAGGGTTTTCAAACGGGTGCGCCGAGTTGACGCCGAAGAAGCCACCACCGTTGGTGCCCAGTTGCTTGATGGCGATCTGGCTGGCGGCCGGGCCCAGCGGGATGGTCTGGTCAGCCCCTTGCAAGGTCAACGCATGGGCATAGTCGGCAAAGGTCTGCGGCACGCCCTGCCACACCAGCAACAGCGCCAGCAGCACGCACAGCGGTAACAGGCCGTAGAGCGTGGCGCGGGTCATGTCGACCCAGAAGTTGCCCAGCGTGGTAGCACTGCGCCGGGCGATGCCGCGGCACAACGCAACCAGCACGGCCAGGCCGGTGGCAGCGCTGACAAAGTTCTGCACGGTCAGGCCGAGCATCTGGCTGAAGTAGCTGACCGACGCTTCACCGCTGTAGGCCTGCCAGTTGGTGTTGGTCACGAAGCTGACCGCGGTGTTGAACGCCAGCGACCATTCCTGACCTGGCAAGTGCTGCGGGTTGAGCGGCAGGTAGCCCTGCAACAGCAGCACGGCGAACAGCAACAGGAACCCGGCCAGGTTGAAGGCCAGCAAGGCCAGCGTGTATTGCCGCCAGCTCTGTTCCTGGCTGGCGTTGACGCCCGCCAGCCGGTAGCAGGCCAGCTCGACCGGGCGCAACACAGGCGACAGCCAGGTGCGCTGGCCTTCCATGACCTTGAAGTAGAACCGCCCGAGCCAAGGTGCCGGCAGCAACACGATGGCGAAGAACGCCAGGAGCAAGGCGAAATCGTAACTGTGCATGGCCGCTCCCTAGCTGCGATCGGCGCGCAGCAGCGCCACCAGCAAGTAAAACGCCAAGGCCACTGCCAGCAGCAGTGACAGCCCGTCGAGCATGTTCATGAGTGGTTCTCCCCGTGGTGCGGCTTGGGCCGCTTTGGGGAAATTGTCCGGGGGCGGGGCGTAAAGGGGCGAGATCGGGGGGTGGGGGTGGGTATAAAGATTGCGTAAAGATCAGGGTTTCAGGTTTTCTGTACTGGCCTCTTCGCGGGCACGCCCGCTCCCACAGGTACAGCACAGTATTCAATGCCGGTGCTGTACTTGTGGGAGCGGGCGTGCCCGCGAAGAGGCCAGTACAGGAAAAACAACCACTTCAATCAAAACAATTCTCATTTGTGGTATTTTGCCGCCCTCGCTCGCTCGTCCGCCAAGGTGGCCCATGTCCGGTTCAGATCTGAAGGCACTCTATCTCGCCCATCGCGAAGAGATTCAGGAGTACCTGGACCGTCGCCTGCGCTGCAAGGAAACCGCCGCCGACCTGACCCAGGACGCGTTCATCCGCCTTTCCGAGCAGATGGGCCGCAGCCGTATCGAGAACTTCCGCGCTTATCTGTTCTCCAGCGCGCGCAACCTGTTCATCGACCACACCCGCCGTCAACAGCACCGCAAGAGCGAGCCACTGGATTCGCCCGAGGCCAGCGCCGTAGCGCAGCCAAGCGCGAATCTGGAACAGGCCGCCATCGCCAACCAGCAACTGGCGGCCTTGAACACAGTGATCCAGAACATGCCCGAACCCTGCCGCGAAGTGTTCCTGATGGTGCGGGTCGAAGGCATGACCTATGTCGACATCGGCGCGCGCCTGGGGATTTCCCCCAAGACCGCCTACAGCCGCATGGTCAAGGCCCTGGAACTGTTGAAACAAGGCATGTCGCAGTGACCGCCGGCCTGCCACAATGCACCATCCCTGCGCTGCCTGTGAAACGTTGAACCGATGAATCGCGAACCGCCATTTACCGACCCTGCCACGCCTGCCGATGACATCGATCATCAGGCCAACGCGTGGTTCGCGCTGTTTCATGGTGCCACCCCCACTGCGCAGCAGCGCGAGGCCTGGGCGGCGTGGATGGCGGCAGATACGCGCCATGCCCAGGCCTACGCCGAACTGGAGAACCTGTGGGCAGCATCGGCTTTGCTGGTACCGCCCGCCGCAGTTGCAACGCCGGCTCCCGCGCGGCTGTCACGCCGCCGATTCGTCGGCATGGGCCTGGCCGCCAGCGCTGCAGCAGCCAGCGCCAGTGCCGGGCTTTTCTGGCTCAAAGGCATGGACACCCCCTTCGCCGACCTGAGCACGGCAGTGGGTGAGCGCCGCATCGCCCGCCTGCCAGATGGCTCGACCGTGGAGATGGCCGGGCACACAGCGATGAACCTGGATTTCTCGTCGACCCGCCGTGCTGTCGAGTTACTGCAGGGGCAGGCGTTTTTCATGGTACGCCCCAGTAGCGCCGGCCCGTTCACCGTTGTCAGCCGGGCGGGTGAAGTGCGCTGTAGCGAAGCCGAGTTCTCCTTCGCGTGCCACGGCGAGGCTACGCAAGTCGCAGTGCACCGGCATCGTGTGCAGGTGCTGGCGGCCACCCAGCAGACCGAGCTGGACGAAGGCCTGGCGCTGCGTTTCAGCCCACGCGCGACCGGGGACATCCAGCGCGCCGAACTGGAGCAGGTACTGGCCTGGCGCAGCGGACGCCTGGTGTTCTTCAACGAACCGCTGCAATCAGTTGTCGAGGAACTGCAGCGCTGGCGTGAAGGGCGCATTTTCATCATGGACAAGCAACTGGCGGCCCGGCGGGTGAGCCTGATCCTCAACCTGGAACAACCCGAGCAGATGCTCGACGTGCTGTCCAGGGCGCTGGCCGTGCGCACGGCGCGCTACACCGAGCTGGTTACCCTGCTCTACCCCGCTGCCTGAAAAATAATTCCACGCCCCATCAGGCATTCAAATGCTTCATGCGTCTTAACGGCACTGAGAGTTATTCGCATATCTGCACTTGCATGGGGCACCCCGAATGGTAACGCGACACAACCCACACACCACTTTCCAGCCACGCTGGCAGCGCAGCGTGCTGAGCGCAGCAATGGCCTGTGCCTTGCTGGCCGGCGCGGCCCAGGCACAGGCTGCCACCGGCCAGCCAGCCGCAAGCGCCCACAGGCTGTCGCTGAACATCCCGGCCCAGCCCCTGCGCCAGGCCCTGTTGGTATTCAGCCAGCAAACCGGTCAGAACGTACTGCTGGACGGCAACGTCGATGCCACCCTGCGCAGCACGGCAGTGGTCGGCAGTTACTCGGCCGAAGACGGCCTGGCCAGGTTGCTGCAAGGCAGCGGCTTCAATTTTGCCCGCACTGACGCCGCTACCCTGTACCTGTTGCCCAGCGAGACGCAAGGCGCCGACCGTGAAGTAACCCTGGCCCCCACGCAGGTGCAATATCAACTGGCCGCCGACAGCCAAAGCCGTAGCTACCAGGCAAGGCCTGCTTCCAGCACCACGCGCCTGGGCCTGAGCAACCGGGAAACCCCGCAGGCAATATCTTCGGTTACCCGCGAACAGCTCGACGACTTCAAGCTCAACAGCGTGAAAGACGCGCTGCGCAACGCCCCCACCGTCACCGTCGAACAATTCGAAACCGACCGTACAGCCTTTACTTCGCGCGGCTTCACCATCGACAACTTCGAGTACGACGGCATGGGCATGCCATTTTCGTCCGGTGTGATGCTGGGCGACCAGGACCTTGCCGAATTCGAGCAGATCGATGTGTTGCACGGTGCCAATGGCCTGATGAGCGGCGCGGGCAACCCGTCGGCAACCGTCAACTTCGTGCGTAAAAGGCCGACCGACACCTTCCAGGCCAGGATCGGCACCAGCATCGGGGCATGGGACAGCCGCCGCGCAGACGTCGATGTCAGCGGCCCGCTGAGCAACAGCGGCAACGTACGTGGGCGCTTCATTTATGCCCACGACAAAGGCAACTCGTACCTGGACCGCTACAGCCACGAACTGAATGTCATGGCTGGCCTGCTGGATTTCGACTTGAGCGACGCCGATACCCTGACCGTGGGCTTTTCCGAACAGAAGAGCGACGCCAACGGCAGTACCTGGGGTGCGCTGCCGATGGCAGATTACCAAGGTAACCCGATCCACTACAGCAGCCGCAGCGCGAGTATCGGCCAGCCCTGGACCTACTGGAATATCCACACGCAGCGGGCCTTCGCCGAACTGGCCCATGACTTTGGTGAAGGTTGGCAAGGCAAGGTCACCGTAACCGGGGTCAACCAGCATCAGGATACCCAGATGCTGTACGCCATCCCCTTCACGGCCGATGACGTGTTCGCCTACATCAACCGCACCACCAGCAGCGAACACCAACTCATTGGTGAAGCGCAGTTGTCGGGCCCCTTCGCCCTGTTCGGGCGCCAACATGAGCTGACGCTAGGCGCCAACTACGGCCGTAGCCGCCACGATGAACGCGGTCATTACCGCAACAGTTCCGGAAGCGAAATCGTCAGCCTTGCCGATGCACTGGCCGGCGCCGTGGTGAAACCACCGCTGACCTACACCGACGAACTCAACACCCAGCACTTCACCGACCGCCAGAAAAGCCTGTATGCCGGCGCACGTTTCAGCTTGGCCGATGACCTGCACTGGATTGCCGGCGCCCGTATGCTCAGTGCCGATGGTGAGGGCATGGGTTACGGTTCGGCCCACGACACCCGGGTACACGGCAAGGTCACGCCCTACACCGGGCTGGTGTATGACCTGAATGGGCAATGGAGCCTGTATGCCAGCTGGACCGAGATCTTCAAGCCACAGTACCTGCGCAGCAGCGCCGGGGGTGTGATCGAGCCGCTGGAAGGCAAAAGCACTGAAGTGGGCATCAAAGGCAGCCTGCTGGAAGATCGCCTGACCGTCAGCGCCGCCCTGTTCAAGACCGAGCAGCAGAATGTGGCGGTTACCACTGGCGAAATCATCAACGGCCAGTACGCCTACCGCGGTGAGGACAACAAGAGCCATGGTGTGGAGCTTGAGGCGTCGGGCGAAGCCATGCCTGGGTTGGACCTGGCCGCTGGCTACACCTATGTGCACATCGAGGATGATAACGGCAACAAGACGCGCCGGTATGTGCCAAGCCACAGCCTGCGTGGCAGTGTCACCTGGCGCCTGCCGAGCCTGCCCCA
Organism: Pseudomonas sp. NPDC090592; assembly: GCF_044769185.1. Lineage (NCBI taxonomy): Bacteria > Pseudomonadati > Pseudomonadota > Gammaproteobacteria > Pseudomonadales > Pseudomonadaceae > Pseudomonas > Pseudomonas sp. NPDC090592. Next base: position 36,337 of record NZ_JBIVXJ010000022.1, on the reverse strand, counting down.
GGCCCGGATCGGCACGCGCGTTCAATGGCAAAGTGCAACGCAGGCCGATGGCAACAGCCGGGTACGCCAGCAGGCCTATGCGCTGGCCGACCTGATGGGCAGCTACGAATTCGACGAACACTGGAGTGCGTCGTTGAACCTGAACAACGTATTTGACCGCAAGTATCTGCTGTCACTGTACCAGTCGGCGGGGTCGACCAATTATGGGGCACCGCGCAACCTCACGGCTTCGGTAACCTGGAAATACTGAGCTGGGCTGAAACCGCTCCACAGGTTCAAAGTGAACCTGAAGCCAGTGCAGTACCTGTGGGAGCGGGCGTGCCCGCGAAGCAGGCAACGCGGTGGATGGCACCGGCTTTGCCGGTGTTCGCGGGCAAGCCCGCTCCCACAGGTACTGTGCTGGCTTTGAGTTAACACTCTACCTGTGGGAGCGGCTTTAGCCGCGAAGAGGCCAGTCCAGGTTACTGGACAGGGGGCTGGTGCGCGGCGTTGCGGCTCCAGTCCAGCAACAGGCTGTAACCCACCGCCAGCAAGGTCGGGCCAATGAACAGGCCAATGAAGCCAAAGGCGAGCAACCCGCCGAACACCCCCAGCAACACGATCACCAGCGGCAGGTTGCCGCCGCGGCTGATCAGGTACGGTTTGAGCACGTTGTCCACGCCGCTGATCACGAAGGTGCCCCAGATACCCAGGAACACTGCCATGCCGTACTCACCCTGCCACACCAGCCAAGCGGTGGCCGGGATCCAGGCCAACGGCGGGCCCATGGGAATCAGGCTGAGCATGAAGGTCACCAGCCCCAGCACGATGGCACCCGGCACACCAGCGATCAGGAAGCCGATCAGCGCCAGCAGGCCCTGCGCGGCGGCCGTGCCGATCACCCCGTTGACCACCCGCTGCACGGTACCGGCTACCAGCTCCAGGTAATACTCGGCGCGGTCGCCCATCAGGCGGTGCAGCAAGCGCAGCACGAATGCCGCCAGGCGTGGCCCGTCACGGTAGAAGAAGAACACGAACACCAGGCTCAGGGTCAGTTCCAGCACGCCACTGCCGATCTGCGCACTGCGCGCCAGCAACCAGTTGCCCACCTGCCCCAGGTACGGCTTGACCGAGGCCAGCAAAGCCGCACCCTGCTGGTCCAGCGACTGCCACCAGCTGACCAGGCGCTCGCCAACGAACGGGATACCGCCCAGCCAGGCCGGCGCGTCGGGCAGGCCGTCGACCTGCACATCACGCACGAACGCCGTGGCGTCGCGAATATGATCGGCCAGGTTGAACCCCAGCCACACCAGCGGCAGCGCCACGATGAGGATCCAGGCCGTGGTCAGCAGGCTGGCCGCCAGCGTCTCGCGCCCGCCCAGCACACGCGTCAGCAAGCGCATCAACGGCCAGCTGGCAAAGGCCAGAATGGCGCCCCACAGCAGCGCCGAGATGAACGGCGCCATCACCCACAGGCCGGCGCCCAGCAACGCCAACAGCAGAATCTGGACCAACAGGCGATCATTGTTAACCATGGTGGTGCTCGTTCAACGGATCAGTTCAAGGTGCAGGCCGTCGGTGGGCGCAGTGCCCACTTCAAGGCGGCCGTTACGCACGCCTGCCTTGGTCAGCGCCTCGCGCCAGGCCTCGGCCTGGGCGCCACTGAGGCTGGCGCGCAGGGTGCTGTCCAGGTTCAGGCTGCGCGCCAGCAGGTTGACCCAGCTGTCTTGCGGTGCGGCCAGGTCGGGGTAATCAAGCTTGCCGGTATCACGCATTTCGCGCAGTACCGTGGCGGCGGTCGGCAGCAGGTTACCCAGCGGGCTGCCGGCTACGAACTCTTCCACGTGCAGGTAGGCGCGGCGGTTGCCACGGGTAACGCTGTACAGCGCGACCAGGGTGTCGGCCTCTTCTGCCGAACGGCGCAGCAGGATGAATGCCTGTTGTTCGTCACCACCGTTGAGGCGAGCATTGGCAAACACGTCGTTGGCCCACAGGCTGGCCTCGCCGCAATCGCGGCCCTGACACCAGAACAACGGGTAACCACCGTCGCGCTGCAGTTCTTCGCGGGCGCTGGTGAAAGCTTCACGGGCGCTTCGTTCGACCGGCAGCTCGTAGGTGACCGAACTGACCTGGCCGCGGCTTTCAACCTTGTCGTCAACCCGCAGTCGACCGCTGATCTTGCGCAGCGGGCCCATCGGGTAGACGCGCTCCTGCTCCACGGCCGGGCGTTGATCGACCACTTTGGCGTCCACCGGTACCGGCAGGCTGCCGGCCCACAACAGCGGGCTGGCGAAGACCAGGCAGGCGGCCACGGCATTTCGGATGGCAACAGGCGCGCTCATTGGCGACCCAGGCGGCGCGCTGCGCCGAAGTGAAGCTCCAGGATGTCTGGCAGTTGCATGGTTGTCTCCCTGTTCAACCCGCCAAGCCTCGACACTTGTCCGGTGCAAGTCAAGCAAAGCCAAAGAAGCGATTGAAACAGTCTGCGACAAGGGCCGCGCCCTGCTCATCGTTCAGGTGCAGGTGGTGGCCACCGGGTAGCGTCACCTGCTCAAAGGGTAGCTGCTCCAGCAAGCCGGTGTGGCGCGCCAGCATGCCGTCGGCGGCCACCACCAGTTGCGCCGGGCAATTCACCCGGCGCACATGGGCCATGGCCTGGGCTTCGCTCAGGCGCACGGGTGATGGCAGGGTCAGGCGGCTGTCGCTGCGCCAGCTGTAGCCACCGGGCACCGGCATCAGGCCACGCCGGGCCAGCAACTCGGCCGCTTCGCGGCTGACCGCCACCATGCCCTTCATGCGGGCATGTACGCCCTCTTCCAGTGTTGCGTACACCGACTTGCGTTTGCCATCCAGCCGCAGCTGGGCCTGAAGTGCCATCCCCAGGCGTTCGCCGGCATCCTGCTCGGCCCCCGTTGGCGGGATGACGCCGTCGATCAGCGCCAGGTGGCTGACCCGGTCGGGCAAGGCGCCGGCCAGTTGCACCGAAATGATTGCACCCAGCGAATGGCCCAGCAGGGCGAAACGCTGCCAGCCCAGTTGCTCGGCCACCCGCAGCACGTCATGGGCGTAGTCGGCCAAGGCATAGCCGGCGCCGAGCGGGCGGTGTTCCGAGTAACCATGCCCGGCCAGGTCCAGGGCGACGATACGCAGGCCCTCCAGTTGCGGTGCCAGGCGCGCGAAGCTGTTGGCGTTGTCCAGCCAGCCGTGCAAGGCGATCACCGGCAACCCGTCCTCGGGGCCGAACAGGTGCGCAGCCAACTCGATATGGCCAAGGCTCAGGCGAACTTCCTCGACCTGCGCGCTCATGCCTGGCTCCAGCGGTCGAACAGGCCCTTGATAAGGCTGGCGGTGTCGGTCGGGCGCTCCAGCGGGAACATGTGCCCGCCAGGTACGCTGTGGTACTCCCCTTTGGGCATACCACGCACCGCCAGGGTGTGGTGACGGCGAATGACGTTACTGCGCTCGCCACGCACCATGGCCAGCGGCACTTGCAACTGCCGTGCAGGCGCGGGGCTGGTGTGCGGGATGCTGCGGTAGATACTGATTTCGGTGGCTGGATCGAAGCGCAGCTGCAATCCCTGCTCCATCGCTTGCAGGCCGTGGTCTACATAGGCATCAAGGCACTCGGGGTCAAAATGGCGAAACAGTGGTTTGCCGGCAAAATAGTCGCGCGCGCTGTCACGGTCGTTGAAGGTTTCGCGGCGCCCCAGGGTGCGGCCGGCCGGGGTGATGCGGTCAATGAAGCCGAATCGCTTGGCCGTGCGCAGCAGCCACTGATCGGCCCGGGTGAGTACCGGCGAGTCAAGCATGACCACCCCACGGTAGTACTCCGGGCGGCGCAGGGCCGCGTGCAAATGCAACACCCCACCCAGCGAATGCCCCACGCCCCATACCGGCCCATCCTGCTGCGCCAGGTGGTGCAACAGTTCATCCACCAGGCTTTGCCAGTTGTCCTCCACCGGGAAGCGCGGATCGTGCCCGTGCTGGGCCAGGTGCTGTACCTGATAGTCCGGCGCCAGGGCAGCGAACAGTTTGCCGTACGTAGCCGAGGGGAAACCGTTGGCATGAGCGAAGAAGATCTGCTGCGACATGGCGCCTGGTCCGGACGGGAATGATGGCCCATTGTCGGCATCGGGGCCCTGTTCGGCAATGTCCGGAAAGGTCATCGGCAAGGGCTATCAGGTCACGCCGACGGGTCGAAACTGGCAAGGGAACGACGCAGGCACGCTTGCACGAAGCCCAGCTGGCTCTCCAGCGCTTCGCGGGCCTGGCGCTGCTCCTTGTAGTCAAGCTGCAAGCGGCGCAGGGCCAGGCAGCTGGTTTGCAGCAATCGGGACACATGCAGGCAGGCATCCTGAAGGATAAGCAAGTCTTGCAGACTGTTCTCTCTGTCAGCAGCGTTCAGCACACTGTTGGCGTTGACCGTTTTCATCAGGCAATAGAGCTTGGCATCGGCCGAGTCTCGCAGCAGGCTGTACCGGGCAAAGTCCAGTGCAATACCTTGCTCGACCATGTCCAGGGTGGGCTGCAAATCCATGGAGCTCAACAGCTCCCCCGTAACACCTTTCATACACCGCTCCCTGCTTTGTGCCTTTCGGGCAACGCTAGCAAGGGGCCATCTACTGCGGCAACTGACAAAAATGCCAGTTGCCTTGCCGGTTTCAGGGTTTCAAGTTGGATAACTGATCCCTTTGAGGGTCATCAGCCCGGCCAGTGACCAATCCCCTTCAAGCTCCGCCAGGCTGGCGGTGCTCATGGCCGCCGGCTGTTGCTGGTGGCCATGCTCCAGCACCCCGACCAAGGTGCCCACCAGTGGCTGGTGGCTGACCAGCAGCACATGCTCCAGCCCCAACCGTTCGATTTCGCCGATTACCTGCTGCACGTCACTTTCGGGGGTCAGCCAGGGCACGGTACGCACCGGCTCGCTGAAACCCAGTGTGTCATGCACCAGCGCCGCCGTTTGCTGGGCGCGCACGTAGGGGCTGGCGACAATCGCCAGCAACGGCTGCCCGCGCAGGCGAGCGGCACTGTGCAGCACCTGCTCGCGCCCATGGGCCGTCAGCCGGCGCTCGGCATCAGTGTTGGCTCGCGGCTCGGCTTCACCGTGGCGCAGCACCCACAGCTTCACAGCTTGGGCTCCTCGTCGCGCACCGGGTGCGCAGCCGGGGCCACGGCATGCGGCGCCTCGCCTTCCGGGGCACGCGGTGCGGGCCAGTCGGCAAACGGCCAGGGCTTGTGGTCAGTGTGGAAGCTGCCGAAGCGACCGATCTGCGCCAGGTACTGGCTCAAGCTGTCGCCGAAATTCATCAGGCTGGCGCTGGGCGCGCCATACACCAGGCGGTAGATCAGTTGCACCAGCACCAGGCCACCGAGCAGCAATTCGGCCAGCTGCCAGACCACCAGGAACACCAGCATCCACAGGACCCGCAGGATGATCGACTCGCGCTGGGCGCGTTCGGGCGTATCGTTCATGTGTTGCTCCTTGCTGTTGTCAGAGCCGCCAGGGGCTCAGTTGAAACCGCTGATGGAAATGAAATCGACATCGGTCTTGGGCTCGGCGCGCATCAGGTGCTCGATGACCTGGTTCAACGTGCGGCCTTCGAACAGGATGGCATGCAGGCCCGCAACCAGCGGCATGTAAACCTGCACTTCCTGGGCCTTGGCCTTGAGCACCTTGATCGTGTTGACGCCCTCGGCCACCTCGCCCAAGCGGCTGACCGCCTGTTCCAGGCTCAGGCCCTGGCCCAGTGCATGGCCCACCTGATAGTTGCGGCTCTTGGGAGAAGAGCAGGTGACGATCAGGTCACCGACACCGGCCAGGCCGAGGAAGGTCATGGGGTTGGCCCCCTGGCTGACGGCAAAACGGGTCATCTCGGCCAGCGCACGGGTAATCAGCATGCTCTTGGTGTTCTCACCCATGCCCAGCGCCACGGCCATGCCGGCGATGATGGCGTAGACGTTCTTCAGCGCCCCGCCCAGTTCGACGCCGAAGCGGTCGGCACTGGCATAGACTCGGAACGTACGGCCATGCAGCACGGCCTGCACTTGTTGGCAGAGTTTTTCGTCCTCGCTGGCGACCACCGTAGCGGTGAGCGCGTGCTCGGCAATCTCACGGGCCAGGTTGGGCCCTGACAGCACGCCAATGCGGGCCTCGGGGGCGATTTCTTCAAGGATTTGGCTCATCAGCTTGAAGCTTTGCGCCTCGATACCCTTGGTCAGGCTGACCAGGCCCTTGCCGCGCAACAGCTCGGCGTGGGGGGCCAGCACGCTGCGCAGGGCGCTGGATGGCAGAGCGACGAAGATCAGCTCGCTGGCCTGCAAGGTGGCCAGCAGGTCATTGACCGGTTCCACGCCGTCATGCAGGCGGATGCCTTTGAGGTAGCGCGGGTTCTCGCGATTGACCCGCATGGCCTCGGCCTGCGCCGGGTCGCGCATCCATTGGCGCACCGGCACACCGTTCTCTGCCAGCAGGTTCGCCACGGCGGTGCCGAAGCTGCCGCCCCCCAGAACTGCAACAGGTTGCTGTTCAGTCATATCCAATCCGTTAAAGCCAAAAGTTAAGTGGCGACACCGCCATTATACGGCTCGCCTGCTACAGAACCAGTGTCTGGCTGGTGATGTGTGGGGCTGCTGGCATCGAGCGCCGCCCGCGCGGCGCTTCGCGGGGCAAGCCCGCTCCCACATTTGTTTCGGGCCAGTCACTCCTGAGGTCGAGGCACTCGCCCCCCTTGTGTGTCCACCTTGCTATCCAGGTGGACACACAAGGGGGCGCGCGCGATGGTGCAGGCATAACTGGCCCGAAATAAATGTGGGAGCGGGCTTGCCCCGCGAAGCGCCGCGCGGGCGGCGCTCGATTTACGCCGCGCTGCACATTTAAAGCCTTACCCACCCGACGCTCCACTGGCAAAACCCCCAAGGTCAGTTACCATGCCTGTTTCAATCCTGATACAAGGCCGCCCTGTGTTCCCTGGCACGCCCCCGTTCCCGCGCCTGCTCATACTGACCACCCTGCTCGGTGGCCCAGCCATGGCCGACGATCTGTTCATCGACAACAGCGACCTGCCGCAGGTTCTGACTGCCACGCGCCTGAAACAATCCCCGGCGGCCGTCCCGGGCAGCATGACAGTGCTCGACAGTGAACTGATCCGCGCCAGCGGCGCTCGCGACATCCCCGAACTGCTGCGCCTGGTGCCGGGCATGATGATCGGCTACAGCGCCGGCAACCAGCCAACGGTCAACTACCACGGCAGCAACGCCAGCGAAGCGCGGCGCATGCAGGTACTGATCGATGGCCGCTCGGTGTACCGTGCCGGCCTGGCCACGGTGGACTGGAGCGACATTCCCCTGGCCATGGAAGACATCGAGCGCATCGAGGTGTTTCGCGGCCCCAACACGGTCAGCTACGGCGCCAACGCGCTGATGGCAGTGGTCAACATCCTCACCCGCAACCCGGCCGACAGCCATGGCACACGGATGAAAGTGACCCGCGGCCAGGACGGCATCAACGACTTCTACGCCAGCCACGGCTTCGGCTGGGACGGTGGCGACATGCGCCTGTCGCTGTCTGGCCAACAGGACGACGGCTTTGACCACGACCAGTTCGGCCAGGATTACCGCGACAGCCGCCGACTGACCCGTTTCAACCTCAGCGCCAGCCACAACCTGGCGGCCGACCAGACCCTGGAATGGCAACTGGCGGCGAAGGAAGGCAGCAACCAGCGGCCCTATACCTATCAACCGGTCTTCGCCAATTACGAGCCCGGCAACAACGCAGACGTCAATGCCAAGGACTATGCCGGTTCGTTGCGCTGGACCATGGATTTCAGTTCCGAGCACAGCCTTTATATCCAGGGCTCTGCGCAGCACTTCGACCGCCAGCAAGTGTGGCGTGCATGTGATGCCTTGCAGTCATTCAGCCCCGAATTGACCCAGATCTGGCAACTGAACCCTGACTTCGCCGAAAAAGTGGCGCGCGGCATCGCTACCGGCGCCCCCCTTTCGACCAGTGACCCCGTGCTGGGCGGGCTTTTGCAGAAAGTGCAGCAGCAATGGGAAAACGGCGGCATGCAGCAGGTCTGCGGCGACGTTGACCAAAGCACCCGCGAAACCCGTTATGACCTCGAAATCCAGGACACCCTGAGCCTGACCGACAGCCTGCGCCTGCTCAGCGGCATGAACTACCGCTATGATCGTGCCGACTCGCAGACCTATTTCAACGGCAGCATCGACGACCAGACCTGGCGCCTGTTCGGCCAGCTGGAGTGGCGCGCCGACGAGCACTGGATCCTGCAGGGTGGAACCATGTTCGAAGACTCGCGCCTGTCCGGCAGCTCGCTGACCCCACGTGTTGCGGTCAACTACCTGATCACCCCGCGCCACGGCTTGCGTGCGGTGTACTCCGAGGCGGTGCGCTCGCCCGACATGTTCGAGAACAACATCAACTGGAGTTACACGGTCAAGAACCTGACCCCCAATGCATTCGGGCTGCAAAACGGCGAATACTTCGTCAAGACCCGCGGCCCGGGCGACCTCGACCAAGAGCGCATGCGCTCGCGCGAGCTGGGCTACAACGGCTACTTCAGCGACATCGACCTGAGCATGGATGTGAAGCTGTTCTACGACGAGATCACCGGAATGATCAGCGAGCCCCTGAAGAACAACCAGTACATCGCCAGCAACGCGAACAAGGCCAGGTTCAGTGGCAGCGAGGCGCAACTGGACTGGCGCCCTACCCTGCGTGACCGGCTGCGCCTGACCTACGCCTACGTCGATGCCTGGGCCAGCAACCCCAACGACAGCCGCCTCACTGCCCGCAACAGCGGCTCGGCCGGCTGGATGCGCGAATGGGGCGACGGCTGGTCGAGCGCGCTGTTCTACTACGGCGACGATGCGCTCAACCTGTACCGCTACGAGCGCGTGGACCTGCGCGTGGCCAAGCGTTTTCGGGTGCAGGGCAGCAACCTGGAGCTGGCAGCGCTGTGGCAGCAGCGGCTGGACGATGAGCCCACCACCTATGTGCAGAACCTTTACGACAGCCGCCACCGCTTCAGTGTCAGCGCGGAGCTGGAGTTCTGATGGCCCTGCTGCTGCGCCTGTTGTTGCTGTGCCTGTGGCCGTTGGGGCCGCTGTCTGCCAGCGAGATTCTGCTGGTCGGTGCCGAAGACCAGCCCGGCATCCGCAGCTTCGTCGCCGCACTCGAAAGCCGTCGACCGCACGATCACGTACATTTCCAGGCCATCGCCGACCTGCCCCGCCCCGGCAAGCTCAAGGCCGACCAGCGCCTGATTCTGCTCGACAATGCCGCGCTGGAGTGGCGCCTGGGTGAAAACGCCGGCCCGCCGGCCCTGGTCATGCGGGTCAGCCGGGTACAGGCTGAACAGCGCCTGGGAAAGTCGCGCCCCGCGTTCCTCACCCTGCTGTGGAGCGACGCGCCGCTGGGCCGGCAATTGCGCCTGGCGCGCTACCTGTTACCCCAGGCACAGCGCATTGGTGTGCTGTACGGCGAACACAGTGCTTTCCTGCTTGAAGAGCTACGCCATGCGGCCCGCCCGCTAGGCCTGGAGATCATTGCCCAGGACTGGCCCGACCTGCGTGACAGCCGGCCCCTGCAGCACCTGCTGGGCAACAGCGATGTGCTGCTGGGCCTGGACGACTCCGACTTGTACAACTCCAAGACGGCCAAGAACCTGCTGTTGAGCAGCTATGGCCGGCAAATGGCACTGATCGGCCCGAACGCCGGCTTCGTGCGCGCCGGTGCGCTGGCCAGTACCTACAGCGACCAGGATGACTGGCTGGCGGTGCTCGACCAATTGCTCGATCAACCCCCTGCGCGCTGGCCGCGCAGCCTGTACCCGGCACACTACGGGGTCAGCGGCAACCAACAGGTAGCCCGCGCCCTGGGCCTGGAACCGATCGATCCGATCGCCGCCGCCAAGGCCCTGGCCGAAGGAGAACCCACCCCATGAGCAAGCGCCTGAGCTGGGACATCCACACCCGCACCCAGATCATCAGCCTCGGCCCTGCCCTGCTGCTGACCCTGCTGCTGATCAGCTTCTTCACCTTCGTGCGTATCCAGGACTTGCGCCAGGAACTCAACCATACCGGGCAGTTGATCGCCAACCAGCTGGCTCCGGCCTCGGAGTACGGCGTGATCTCGGGCAACAACGAAGTGCTTGAAGGCCTGATGCGCGCGACCCTCAGCATCCCTCACGTGCGCTTCCTCGAAGTGCAGGACAGCCGCAACCACATCCTGGTGTACGTCGAGCAGTCCGATGAAAGCGCCAACCGTGCGCAACGCGTCGAAGTGTTCCAGGCGCCCATCCGCCTGCAGCAGATTCGCCTGGACAGCGACTTCCTGCAGCAGGGCAGAGTCAGCACACCGGCCATTGGTGATGACTACCTGGGCCGGGTGATCGTCGGCATGTCCGATGACGCCTTCAGCCAGCGCCAGCAGGAAATCGTGATCAAGGCCGGCATCCTGGCCCTGTTCGCCCTGCTGTTCACCTTCCTGCTGGCCCGCCGCCTGGCCCTGAGCCTGGCCAAGCCCATCAGCGACATGGGCCATGCAGTCAAGGCCATTCAGCAAGGCGAGTACAACACCCCGCTGCCCGTGGTGGATGACAGCGAGCTGGGCCACCTGGCGCGCCACATCAACAACCTGGCCAGCGCCCTGGAGCAGGCCAGCGATGAACAGAAGCAGGCCATTGCCGAGCTGATCCAGGCCCGCGAGGAGGCCGAGCAGGCCAACCGGGCAAAATCGGACTTCCTGGCAATGATGAGCCACGAGTTGCGCACGCCAATGAATGGCGTGCTCGGCATGCTGCAACTGCTGGAAACCACACCCCTGAGCAGCGAGCAGGCCGAATACACCGCCGTAGCCAGCGAATCCACCGGGCATTTGCTGAAAGTCATCAACGACATCCTCGATTTCTCGCGCATCGAACGCGCCGCGCTGCAACTGGAGTACATCGACTTCAACCTGGGCGACCTGATAACCAGCAGCGTCCAGTCGTTCCAGCACAGCGCCCAGCAACGAGGCCTGGACTTGCACCTGCAACTGCCTGCCGGCATCGAGCCGTTGCAGGTGAACGGCGACCCCACGCGCATACGCCAGATCCTGCTGAACCTGGTCGGCAACGCGCTGAAGTTCACCGAGCGTGGCCAGGTGCAGGTCGAGGCGCGCTGGCAGGTACTCGACCGGCAGTTGATCTGGCTGACCTGCAGCGTGCGCGATACCGGCATCGGCATCGACAGCGACCGCCTGGAAATGATGTTTGTCGCCTTCCAGCAGGCCGACAGCTCCATCTCCCGCCGTTATGGCGGCACCGGGCTGGGCCTGTCGATTGCCCGCACCCTGGCCGAACGCATGGGCGGCAAGCTTCGCGGTGAAAGCCGCGTAGGCCTGGGTTCCACGTTTACCCTCGAGATGCCCCTGGCCCTGGCCAGCCCTGCACCCAGCCCGCAGGCCTTGCCAAGCCACATGGCTACGACCATGCCCGGCACTGACCAGGTGCTACTGGTAGAGGACAATCCGGTCAACCAGAGCGTCATTGAAGCCATGCTTCGCAGCCTGGGCCTGGCGGTATGCACGGCTGACGATGGCCTTGAGGCAGTGGACCTTGTCAGCCGCCAGCGCTTCGCTGCCGTGCTGATGGACTGTCGCCTGCCACACCTGGACGGCTATGAGGCGACCCGGCGTATCCGCCAGCTGGCCAACGGCGCCGGGTTACCGATCATCGCCCTGACGGCCAATGCCTTGCAGGGCGACCGCGAGCGTTGCATCGCTGCCGGCATGGATGACTACCTGAGCAAACCCTTGCGCCGCACCGAACTGCAGCAAGTGCTGCAGCGCTGGCTACCCGGTCGGACAACCGCGACTGGCGATAAATGCTAAAGTGCGGCAGTCTTAAGGACTGGACAGGACCGTCGCAGGACCTGAAAATAGACGTTTCAGTGCACACCTGTACTTCTTTCACCAGGTGCGCTGTGACTTTCACCACAACGCAATAGTCTACCTGTAGGCTGCCGCCCGAAGCTGTTGCTTTTCGGGACGGCCGGGAAGATTCATCCCCTGCCACAGGGGGTTATTGAGGAGCTCGCATGACCAAACAACACGCCTTTACTCGGGAAGACCTGCTGCGCTGCAGTCGCGGTGAGCTGTTCGGCCCAGGTAATGCGCAACTGCCCGCGCCGAACATGCTGATGGTCGATCGCATCACCCATATCAGCGAAGAAGGCGGCAAGTACGGCAAAGGTGAATTGGTCGCCGAGCTGGATATCACCCCGGACCTGTGGTTCTTCGCCTGCCACTTCGAAGGCGATCCGGTAATGCCGGGCTGCCTGGGCCTCGACGCCATGTGGCAGCTGGTCGGTTTCTTCCTCGGCTGGCAAGGCCTGCCGGGCCGCGGTCGCGCCCTGGGTTCGGGCGAAGTGAAATTCTTTGGCCAGGTATTGCCGACTGCCAAGAAAGTCACCTACAACATTCAGATCAAGCGCGTCCTGAAAGGCAAGCTGAACATGGCCATCGCCGATGGCTCGGTCAGCGTAGACGGCCGCGAGATCTACACAGCCGAAGGCCTGCGGGTCGGCGTGTTCACCTCCACTGACAATTTCTAAGGGTTATTCGCATGCGCCGCGTCGTTATCACTGGTCTGGGCATCGTATCGTGCCTGGGCAATGACAAAGCTACCGTCACCGAAAACCTGCGCAACAGCCGTCCGGGTATCCGTTTCAACCCGGAATACAAGGAAATGGGGCTGCGTAGCCAGGTTTCCGGGTCCATCGACCTCAACCTCGAAGAACTGATCGACCGCAAGGTCTACCGCTTCGTCGGTCACGCTGCTGCCTACGCCTACCTGGCCATGCAGGACGCGATCAAGGACGCTGGCCTGACCGAAGAGCAGGTTTCCAACCCGCGCACCGGCCTGGTAGCCGGCTCCGGCGGCGCGTCGACCCTGAACCAGATGGAAGCGCTGGACACCCTGCGTGAGAAAGGCGTCAAGCGCGTCGGCCCATACCGTGTAACCCGCACCATGGGCAGCACCGTTTCGGCGTGCCTGGCCACCCCGTTCAAGATCAAGGGTATCAACTACTCGATCTCGTCGGCCTGCGCCACCTCGGCACACTGCATCGGCACCGCCCTGGAGCAGATCCAGTGGGGCAAACAGGACATCGTCTTCGCCGGTGGCGGTGAAGAAGAGCACTGGAGCCAGTCGTTCCTGTTCGATGCCATGGGCGCCCTGTCGACCAAGCGCAACGAAACCCCGGAACTGGCCTCGCGCGCCTACGACGCCGACCGTGATGGCTTCGTCATCGCGGGTGGTGGTGGCATGGTCGTGGTCGAGGAGCTGGAGCACGCCCTGGCCCGTGGCGCCAAGATCTACGCCGAAATCGTTGGCTACGGTGCCACTTCCGACGGCTACGACATGGTTGCCCCAAGCGGCGAAGGTGCCATCCGCTGCATGCAGCAGGCACTGTCCACCGTCGACACCCCGATCGACTACCTGAACACCCACGGCACCTCGACTCCGGTCGGTGACGTTGCCGAGATCAAGGGCGTTCGCGCAGTATTCGGCGACAAGGCACCGAAGATCAGCTCGACCAAGAGCCTGTCGGGCCACTCGCTGGGCGCCGCTGGCGTGCACGAGGCAATCTACTGCCTGCTGATGATGGAAAACAACTTCATCGCCGGCTCCGCCAACATCGACGAACTGGACCCGGAAGTCGCTGACCTGCCGATCCAGCTTAAAACCGAAGAAAACGCCAAGATCGACACGGTCATGAGCAACAGCTTCGGCTTCGGCGGCACCAACGCCACCCTGGTGCTCAAGCGCTGGGAAGGCAAGTAAGACGCTGCCGCTGTAAATGAAAACGCCCCGACTGGTTCGGGGCGTTTTCTATTGTGTTGCCTGTGCCGGCCTCTTCGCGGGCATGCCCGCTCCCACAGGGACCGCATCGCATTCGGGCTTGTGATGATCTTGTGGGAGCGGGCGCGCCCGCGAAGAGGTCGGCACAGGTCACTGTTGCACCTTCGGCAAAATCGCCAGAAAATTCTCCCGAGCCACTTTGTTGGCCACCTGTTCCGGCAACGCATCCAGAAACGGCCTGAACCCGTGCATCTGCTCCCCCAAACTGCCAAACCGTCCCACCACATCCGACCCCAGCATGAACCGCTCCGGGTACTTCTCGACCAACGCCAGCCATTCCTTGCGCGGCACACCCTTGTCATCCAGCAGATACGGCTCCAGCACACTCCACGACAAGTCGACATACAGGTTCGGGTAATCCGCCAGCAACCGCGTCAGCACTGGCAGTAAAAAGTCCATCTGCGTCTGGTGCCGGTGTATCTCCATGCTGCTGCCGGCGTGCGCCCAGATAAACCGCGTGTGCGGGTGATTGCGCAGCGGCTCTTCGATTTCAGCCAGGTACAGCGGGTTACGCTCGCGCTTGGAGGTGATGTTGGAATGCAGCAACACCGGCAAGTCACGCTCAGCGGCCAGGTGGTAGATGCGCGTCATGGCTTCGTTGTTGGCACGTGGCGTGTCACCACTGGTCAGCGCTGTCAGGTCATCGTGACGGGTGAACACCTCGCCTATGCCCTGCCACAGCCCTGGATACAGTTCGAGCATACGCTCGATGTGGCTGACCGCATTCTTGTCCACCGGATTGAAACCGGTCAGAAACGGATGAAAGCGCCTGCGCTGCTCAGCCGGCAACTGCTGCAACGCTGCAGCCACATAGGTGTCAGTGGCGCTGTACCAGTAGGCATCAGCATCGTCACCGGCGTAGTAGCGCGGGCGCTTGGGCTCGTCTTCGTGCCACTTCTTGGCCACCGGTATGCCGGAAATCATCGATTGCTCGATGCCTGCGGCGTCCATGGCCTTCAGCAACGCTGGCATGCCTTCGCTTTCCTGGAAGAAATCGACGTAATGCAGGTGGGCATCGCTGTAGCGGTAGTCACGCGCCAGGGCTGCCTGGCACAAGCTACCGCACAACAGCACGCAGGCCAGCGCTCTGGCAATCATGGGGCCGCTTCCTTCTTCGAGTACGGAAAGAGTAGACCGGCCAATCAACGCGACGGTTCAGCCGCAACCGGCAAACCGTTATGCTCCAAGCATTGCCACCTCGCCTGGAGCCGTCCCCATGAGCAGCCCATTGGTCATCCGCCCCCGCGCCGAATCGGTCGAGGGCCAGCCGATCCTGCGCCCGCTGCCCTCGGCGCAGTGCCGCAGCGTTGGCCCGTTCGTGTTTTTCGACCATATGCTGGAAACCGACTATGCCCCAGGGCATGGCATGGACATCCGCCAGCACCCACACATCGGGTTGTCGACCCTTACCTACCTGTTCGAGGGGGCGATCCTGCACAAGGACAGCCTGGGCTCGGATCAGCGCGTACTGCCCGGCGATGTCAGCTGGATGACGGCGGGCAGCGGCGTGGCCCACGTCGAGCGCACGCCTGCGGACGCCCTGGCCCATGGCTCGCGCCTACACGGGTTGCAGGTATGGCTGGCATCACCACGTGAACATGAACAAGGCCCTGCGAGCTACAGCCACCACCCAGCGGCGAGCCTGCCGGTGAGTGACAACCTGGGGGTCCGTATCTGCATGATTGCCGGCCATGGGTTCTGCCTGGCGTCACCGGTGCCGGTGTTGTCCCCTACCCTTTATGCCCATGTGCGAATGCAGCCCGCTACGACTTTGCTGGTACCGAATGAGCATGCACAGCGGGCGCTTTACCTGTTGGACGGCGAGTTGCTGATGAACGACGAGGACGTGGAGCCGTGCAGCCTGGTGGTACTGCCAGAGGGCGAGGATGTAACCCTGTATGCCGACGGTGAGTGCCAATTGGTGCTGATTGGCGGGGAGCCGCTGGATGGGCCGCGGCGAATGAACTGGAATTTCGTGGCCAGTGAAGCGGAGCTGATCGAGCGGGCCAGGGCGCGGTGGGCGGCGGGGGATTGGCCTGTAGTACCGGGGGAAACCTCGAGGATCGAGCTACCGCGCTAACTTGGGCCGCTCTGCGGCCTTCGCGGGCATGCCCGCTCCCACAGTGGACCTCGCAAGCCATGGTTCACGCGATCCCTGTGGGAGCGGGCGTGCCCGCGAAGGGCTGCAAAGCAGCCCCAATTCACAGTCAGCGGTGGAACACTTCAGTCAGCAGGTTATGCATCGAACGGAACGCCCGCTCCGAGGTACGGCGGTCATACTGCATCTTGCCCGGCACATTGGCGCCCGGATCGGTAAACGAGTGCACCGCCCCACCATAGCTCAGCAACTGCCAGTCGACCTTGGCCGCGTTCATCTCGTCTTCAAACGCCGGCAACTGCTCTTTCGGCACCAGCGGGTCGGAGGCACCATGCAGCACCAGCACCGAGCCCTTGATGCGCTTGGCATCTTCCGGGTTCGGCGTGTCCAGGGTCCCATGGAACGACACCGCTGCGCGCAGGTCGGCACCGGTGCGCGCCAACTCCAGCGCACAGCAGCCACCGAAGCAGAAGCCGAACGTGGCAACCTTACCCGGCTCCAGCAGCGCCTTCGACTGCCCCAACAGCTGCGCCAAGGCTTCCTGCATACGCTTGCGCAGCTCGCCCCGGTCGTTCTTCAGCGGCATCATCGCCGCGCCAGCCTCATCAGCATTGGACGGACGCACCGATTGCCCGTACAAGTCGGCAATCAGCACCACATAGCCTTGTTCGGCCACTTCCTTGGCAATGCGCTCAGCCCCTTCGCCAATGCCCATCCAGTTCGGCGCCATTACCAGGCCAGGCCGGCCCAGCGCCCCTGGCTCATGGACCAGGCGGCTTTCGTAGGTCTTGCCGGACAGGTGATAAACCAGCGATTCGACGATTACCTTGCTCATCAAGCACTCCTTAGGCACTTACTATAAAAAGCCTGCCATGAAAAAAGCCCGCCGAAGCGGGCTTTCCTTCATATCAACTCAAGCAGACAGCTCGACCAACAGCTTGTTCAGGCGACGAACGTAGGCCGCCGGGTCCTTCAAGCTGTCACCGGCCGCCAGGGCCGCCTGATCGAACAGGATGTGCGACAACTCGGCGAAGCGGTCTTCACTCTGCTCGTTATCCAGCTTCTCGATCAGCGGGTGGCTCGGGTTGAACTCGAAGATCGGCTTGGACTCCGGCACTTTCTGCCCGCTGGCCTCCAGGATCTGGCGCATCTGCAGGCCCAGGTCCTGTTCGCCAATGGCGAGAATCGCCGGCGAGTCGGTCAGGCGGTGCGAAACGCGCACTTCGGCCACGCTGTCACCCAGCGCACCCTTCAGGCGCTCGACCAAGCCTTCCTTGTCCTTGGCCACTTCTTCCTGGGCCTTCTTGTCTTCTTCCGAATCCAGCTTGCCCAGGTCCAGGTCGCCACGGGCAACGTCGACAAAGGCCTTGCCGTCGAATTCGTTGAGGTAGCTCATCAGCCACTCGTCGATGCGGTCGGTGAGCAGCAGCACTTCGATGCCTTTCTTACGGAAGACTTCCAGGTGCGGGCTGTTCTTGACCTGCGCGTACGACTCGCCGGTGAGGTAATAGATCTTGTCCTGGCCTTCCTTGGCGCGGGCCAGGTAGTCGGCCAGGGCGACGCTTTGCTCGCCGCTGTCGTCCTGGGTAGAGGCGAAGCGCAGCAGGCCGGCAATCTTTTCCTTGTTGGCGAAGTCTTCGGCCGGGCCTTCCTTCAGCACCTGGCCGAAGTTTTTCCAGAAGCCCTTGTACTGCTCAGGCTCGTTCTTCGCCAGCTTCTCCAGCATGTCCAGCACGCGCTTGGTCAGCGCGGTCTTCATCGAATCGATGATCGGGTCTTTCTGCAGGATTTCACGCGACACGTTCAGCGACAGGTCGTTGGAATCGACCACGCCCTTGATGAAGCGCAGGTACAGCGGCAGGAACGACTCGGCCTGGTCCATGATGAACACGCGCTGCACGTACAGCTTCAGGCCGCGTGGCGCTTCGCGCTGGTACAGGTCGAACGGCGCGCGGGCCGGCACGTACAGCAGCGAGTTGTATTCCAGCTTGCCTTCGACCTTGTTGTGGCTCCAGGCCAGCGGGTTTTCGAAGTCATGGCCGATGTGCTTGTAGAACTCCTGGTACTCCTCGTCCTTCACCTCGGTGCGCGAACGGGTCCACAGGGCGCTGGCGCGGTTGACGGTTTCCCATTCTTCGGCCGGCTGCTCTTCGCCTTCGGCGCCAGCCTGCTCTTTCGGCAACTGGATCGGCAGGGCGATGTGGTCGGAGTACTTCTTGACCACGTTGCGCAGGCGCCAGCCATCGGCGAATTCTTTCTCTTCCTGCTTCAGGTGCAGGACGATACGGGTGCCGCGCTGTGGCTTGTCGATCGTGGCGACTTCGAACTCGCCCTCGCCTTTCGACGACCAGTGCACACCTTCGGCGGCCGGCTGACCGGCACGACGGCTGTATACGTCGACCTTGTCGGCCACGATGAACGCGGAATAGAAACCTACACCGAACTGACCGATCAGGTGCGAGTCCTTCTTCTGGTCACCGGTGAGGTTTTTCATGAAGTCGGCGGTGCCGGACTTGGCGATGGTACCCAGGTGGGCAATGACGTCTTCGCGGCTCATGCCGATGCCGTTGTCCTCGAGGGTAACGGTGCCGGCATCCTTGTCGAAGCTCAGGCGAATCTTCAGGTCGGCGTCATTTTCGAGCAGCTCTGGCTTGGCCAGGGCTTCGAAACGCAGCTTGTCAGCGGCGTCGGAGGCGTTGGAAATCAGCTCGCGCAGGAAGATTTCCTTGTTCGAGTACAGCGAGTGAATCATGAGGTGCAGCAGTTGCTTTACCTCGGTCTGGAAGCCCAACGTTTCCTTTTGTGTTTCCACAGTCATGGTCTTCGAAACTCCGATCTGATGGCAGTTGGCGCCTGGCGGCCGAATCGGCCTGCGTTAACGGCGGATGTCATTCAGATGGGGGCTGCCCGGATGATTTCAAGGGCTTTTCCGGCTCGATCTTGAAATGCGCCCGGGCCGTGGCAATCGGCGCCTGCCGGTCACCTTGCCAGGCGGTGATGGCCACGTTGGTCACCCGGCGGCCCTGGCGCCACAGCTGGCACTGGGCGTAGGTATCGCGCAAATGCCCGGCGCGCAGGTAGTCGATTGAAAAGTCGATGATCTTCGGGATGCTCACGCTTTCGCTGTAGATCAACAGGTACAACGCGGCGGATAGCTCCATGAAACCGGCTATCACACCGCCATGGATGGCAGGCAGCAACGGATTGCCGATGTTATCCGGGTTGGCCGGCAAGCGGAAAAGCAGGTCATCGCCCTGGCGTTCGCATTTGACGCCGATCAGCCCGGCATAGGGGATCAGCGCCAGCAATGGCCCGTAGTCTCCCACTGCGTGGGCGGCGTTGAGTTGCTGGCGAACCGCATGCGGAATCATGCCCCACCCTCCTTCAAACCGTTGCCGAAACGGATACCGCCCTTGATCTCCTGCCCCAGGCGCATGAAGGTACCCACCACCTGGCAGATCGGCTGGTCAGGGTCATCCTGGTAGGCGGTGCCACGGGTGAATATCACATCGCGGGTGACCCGGTAACACTGGGCATGACCATAGATATCCTTGCCGGCTTCAGCCGGGTGCATGTAGTCGATACGCAGGTCCAGGGTCGGGCACACCTCGAAGCGCGGCAATACGCACAACGTGGCCATGCCGCAGGTGGTGTCCATCAGCGTGGTCAGCGCGCCGCCATGTACGGCGCCGGTTTGCGGGTTGCCGACAATGGCTGGCGACCAGGGCATTACCAGGGTCATGCCATCGCCATCCGCCTGCGCCACCTGCATCTGCAGCAACTGGCAATGTTTGAGGGCCGAGAGAAAGCGTTCGGCCATGGCCATCAAGGTTGAATCGCTCATTCGCTGTTTCCACCCATACTGCCGCAGCGGCATAAAAATGTTAAAAAGTCCATATAGAACGGGGCGTTATATATCTGTAACCTGCGTGGAACTTATTCCGCGTAGTTGTACTCGAAGGAACAAGTCACTTATTCCACCAAGGAGAAACACCCCCATGCGTAAACCTTTTGCTTTTGCTCTGATGCTGGCCGCCGCCATGGGCCTGGCCGCTTGCGATAAAGCGAGCGAAGACAAAGCCCAGGACGCACAGCAACACGCCGAGCAAGCCCAGGAAAAAATGGGTGAAGCTCAGGATAAAATGAACGAGGCCGCCAAGGAAAACGCCGAAGCCGCCAAAGATCAGGCTGAAGCCGAGCAGAAAGCTGCCGAAGAGGCCGCACCAGCCGCTCCGGCGACAGAAGCTGCCCCTGCTGCTCCGGCCGAACCTGCCAAGCAGTAATTGGCTAAAACAAAAAAACCCGACTTTGTCGGGTTTTTTTGTACCTGAAATTAATAGGTTAACCGTTTTAGCTAACTGGCTGGTTAGTTTCCCTGCCCTGTTCGCCCGGCATACTTTCGGTTGGTGTGAACACCATCACATCCAGCACATCCGAATGGAACTCGCGACGGTACAGAATAAAGACCACGCCGACACTCATGACCATGAACAACCAAGGGCTGATGAACCAGCTGAGCATGGCCATACCAAAGTAATACGAGCGCAGCCCCAGGTTGAACTGGTTGGCGGCAAGCGACAACACGCGCGCTGCCCGCAAAGCGAATGCCTTGCGCTCCAGTTCATTGACCAGGCGTTCACCAATCATGGGCGCCGACCCCACCAGCACCGCGGCAAAGTTGTACTGACGCATGCACCAGCTGAAAGTGAAGAAGGCATAGACAAACACCGTGGCCAGGCACAGCAGCTTGATCTCCGACATGCCCTGGGAGGTCTGCTGTACCAGCGGCAGGTCAGCCAGCAGCGACAGCGCCCGGTCAGAGGCGCCAAGCACAGTCAGAATGCCGGCAAGGATGATCAGCGTGCTGGAGGCAAAGAACGACGCGTTGCGTTCCAGGTTGCCAATCACGCTGGCATCGGCAATGCGGTTGTCGCGCAGCAGCATGCGGCGCATCCAGTCTTCGCGGTACAGGTGCAACACGCTGGCCAGGCATGCCGTGTCGCGCCCTTTCCAGATGGCATAGCGCGTGTAACCGCCCCAGCACAGGGCAAACCAGGCAATCGCCAGCAGGTTGTTGAAGTTGCTTTGGATGAAGTTCATGCAGGGTTCCCGAGTGGGCCAGGTGCCTAGAGGATAGGGACCGGGTTTCGACGCTGGCAAGCCGCAAAAGGCACATACCCACCGTGAATTCTGCACTGCTCATGCAGGCCCTTTCGCGGGCGCGCCCGCTCCCACAGGTATAGCGTCAACGCTGGGGCTTGCGCTTGACCTGTGGGAGCGGGTTTACCCGCGAAGAGGCCGGAACAGGCCAACAAAAAGCCCCGCATCCTCTCGGATACGGGGCTTTGCAGTTTCCACCCCTGGCGCGCACCCTTTTGGCTTGTGGCCGGTGCCGCCCTCAGGCTTCGACTCTATCGGGTCAGGCCAGCGCCTCGCGCGGCTTGCCGAGCATGCGGTCGCAGACCACGGCGCCAGCCAGGGTCACCACCGAAGGCACCAGCCAGGCCAGCCCCTGATCGCTCAGCGGCAGGTGTGCCATGAAGTCTGGCAGCACATGGGCAATGCTGCTGCCCTTGATCGCGTCAACCATGCCGAACACCAGCGACACCAGCATCACCGGCGCCAGGATGCGGGTCGGCGAGTTCCACAGGTCTTTCACGAAGCTCAGGCCGACTACCACGATGCAGGGTGGGTAGATGGCGGTGAGCACCGGGACCGAGAACATGATCAGCTTGGTCAGGCCCAGGTTGGAGATCAGCAGCGAGGAGCCCGCCAGGATCACCACCAGCGCACGGTACGACAGCGGCAGGATCTGGCTGAAGTACTCGGCACAGGCGCACGTCAGGCCAACCGCGGTCACCAGGCAAGCCAGGGCGATCAGCACGGCAAGGAAGCCGCTGCCCAGCGAGCCGAAGGTGTGCTGCACGTAGGCATGCAGTACTGCCGCACCGTTGGTAGCGTCAGCCGCAATGTCGTGGCTGCCGGCACCCA
This sequence comes from Pseudomonas sp. NPDC090592, assembly GCF_044769185.1. NCBI lineage: Bacteria > Pseudomonadati > Pseudomonadota > Gammaproteobacteria > Pseudomonadales > Pseudomonadaceae > Pseudomonas > Pseudomonas sp. NPDC090592. Next base: position 14,344 of record NZ_JBIVXJ010000022.1, on the reverse strand, counting down.
GGCGGAACAGGCTGATGTACACCAGAGCCAGGCCGACACCGGCGATCAGGCCGGCGATGATGGCGTAGCGGGTGATCAGCTTCGGCGACTCGACACCGCGCGAGCGGATGGCGTTGACGATCACGATACCGAATACCAGGGCACCCAGGGTGTCCATGGTCAGGTAGCCGTCCGAGAAGCCCTTGGAGAACGCGGCGGCGGCGTAGGCCGGCTGCGCTTCACCAATGGTGCCGGCTGGCAGCGCGAAGGCTGCAATACCCAGCACGGCCAAGGCGATGATCTTCAACGGCGCCAGGAAGCGACCCACGGTATCGAGCAGTTTGCCCGGATACATGGACACGGCCAGGACCACGGCGAAATACACCAGGCTGTAGATGAACAGTGCCAGCGGGCTTTCACCGGTCAGCGGTGCAACGCCCACTTCGAACGACACGGTCGCCGTACGCGGGGTAGCGAACAGCGGGCCGACCGACAGGTAGCACACGGCAGCCAGCAGGCCGCCGAAGAACTTGCCAATCGGGCTGCTCAAGGCATCCATGCCGCCACCGACCTTGGCCAGGGCGACCACGGTGATGACCGGCAAGCCCACGGCGGTCACCAGGAAGCCCAGTGCAGCCATCCATACGTGCGGGCCAGACTGCAGGCCGACGATAGGCGGGAAGATGATATTGCCTGCACCGACGAAAAGCGCAAACGTCATAAAGCCAAGCGCCAGGATATCCTGGCCTTTGAGAACTTTCATTTAAGGTAGTACCACACTGCTGAAATCGGGATTCGAGAGGGGATTTCCCCATGGATGAGGGAAATGCTGCCCGGCTTGATAGGCCAGACCCGTTTAGCGTGTCGTTCCCTTTTGGGGAGCGGGCACAGAGTGAGCGCGTAGATTAACCGTTTTACCGGGTAAACGCACTGGCACAGTGCTGCTTGTCCGATGTGCGTACATGTTTGTCGTCTGTGCGACCGAGGACAGTAGGAATTATCCTCGGATTGAAACATTCGTCTGCGTGAAAATTCCTATCAAACCCATCGAAAAATCTTTGTAACCTGTACCGGCCTCTTCGCGGGCTTGCCCGCTCCCACAGGGATCAGCACAGGTACTGAAGGTGGCGATCTTCTGTGGGAGCGGGCAAGCCCGCGAAGAGGCCGGTACAGGCAAACTCAAACCGCACAAACGACAAAGGCCACCCGAAGGTGGCCTCTGTGCGCGTGGGGGGTGTAGCAGTATTACTTCTTGGCTTCCCAGCCAGTCAGCTCGGCCAGGGCCTTACCGATGTCAGCCAGGGAACGCACGGTTTTCACACCGGCGTCCTGCAGCGCGGCGAACTTCTCGTCCGCAGTGCCCTTGCCGCCGGAAATGATGGCGCCAGCGTGGCCCATGCGCTTGCCCGCAGGTGCGGTAACACCAGCGATGTACGAAACGACAGGCTTGGTTACGTTCGCCTTGATATAGGCTGCGGCTTCTTCTTCAGCCGAACCGCCGATCTCACCGATCATGACGATCGCTTCGGTCTTCGGGTCTTCCTGGAACAGCTTCAGGATGTCGATGAAGTTGGAGCCCGGGATCGGGTCACCGCCGATGCCGACGCAGGTCGACTGGCCGAAGCCGGCGTCGGTGGTCTGCTTCACAGCTTCGTAGGTCAGGGTGCCGGAACGCGAAACGATACCGACTTTGCCTGGCAGGTGGATGTGGCCTGGCATGATGCCGATCTTGCACTCGCCCGGGGTGATGACACCTGGGCAGTTAGGGCCGATCAGGGTAACGCCCAGCTCGTCGCACTTGACCTTGGCATCCAGCATGTCCAGGGTAGGAATGCCTTCGGTAATGCAAACGATCAGCTTGATGCCGCCGAAGGCAGCTTCCAGGATCGAGTCTTTGCAGAACGGAGCCGGTACGTAGATCACCGAAGCGTCAGCGCCGGTAGCTTCCACGGCTTCCTTGACGGTGTTGAACACCGGCAGGCCCAGGTGGGTGGTACCACCCTTGCCTGGGGTCACGCCGCCAACCATCTTGGTGCCGTAGGCGATGGCTTGTTCGGAGTGGAAAGTACCCTGCGAGCCGGTGAAGCCCTGGCAGATGACTTTGGTGTCTTTATTGATCAGGACGCTCATTACTTGCCCTCCGCAGCTTTGACAACTTGTTGAGCAGCGTCGGTCAGGCTGGTTGCCGCAATGATGTTCAAACCGCTTTCTGCCAGTACTTTAGCGCCCAGTTCGGCGTTGTTACCTTCAAGGCGAACAACAACCGGAACTTTAACGCCGACTTCTTTCACTGCACCGATGATGCCTTCGGCAATCATGTCGCAGCGAACGATGCCGCCGAAGATGTTGACCAGAACGGCCGCGACATTGCTGTCGGACAGGATGATCTTGAACGCTTCGGTAACGCGCTCTTTGGTAGCACCGCCGCCAACGTCGAGGAAGTTGGCTGGCTTGCCGCCGTGCAGGTTGACGATGTCCATGGTACCCATGGCCAGGCCGGCACCGTTGACCATGCAGCCGATGTTGCCTTCGAGGGCAACGTAGTTCAGTTCGAACTTGGCAGCGTGGGCTTCACGGGCGTCGTCCTGCGACGGGTCGTGGAAGGTTTTCAGCTTGGGCTGACGGTACATGGCGTTGGCGTCGATGTTGATCTTGGCATCGAGGCAGTGCAGGTCGCCATCGGCCTTGATCACCAGCGGGTTCACTTCCAGCAGGGCCAGGTCGTGATCCTTGAACAGCTTGGCCAGACCCACGAAGATCTTGGCGAACTGTTGGACTTGCTTGCCTTCCAGGCCCAGCTGGAATGCCAGCTCGCGACCCTGGAACGGCTGAGCGCCGACCAGCGGATCGATGGTGGCCTTGAGGATCTTCTCAGGAGTTTCGTGAGCAACTTTCTCGATGTCCACGCCACCTTCGGTGGAAGCCATGAACACGATACGGCGGCTCGAACGATCGACTACAGCGCCCAGGTACAGCTCTTTGGCGATGTCAGTGCAGGATTCGACCAGAATCTTGGAGACGGGTTGACCGTTGGCATCTGTCTGGTAGGTAACCAGGTTCTTGCCCAACCACTGTGCAGCGAACGCCTTGGCGTCTTCCTTGCTGCGAACCAGCTTTACGCCGCCCGCTTTGCCGCGACCACCTGCGTGAACCTGGGCTTTGACAACCCACTCGTTCCCGCCGATCTTGTCGCAGGCTTCTGCAGCTTGCTCAGGGGTGTCGACTGCGAAACCCTTGGAAACTGGCAGGCCGTATTCAGCGAACAGCTGCTTACCCTGATACTCGTGAAGATTCATGCTTTTTACCGTCTTCGTTAGGTACTGCGCTTCGGCGCTGCGCCATCACTGGCGCCGCACCACCTGTGACCGTTGACCCCGGGTTTTCCCGTGTGATCCGGTCCGGCGGACGTTCCGCGGTGAGTCATGCACGCAAGACTCACGACGGGCTGCCCGCCGTGGTTTCTTATAATTAACGCTTCTTACGGTTGGCCACGTGAATGGCGCCGCCATTCACCGCCAGCGCTGCTTCATGCAACGCTTCGGACAGGGTTGGATGGCTGAAGACCATCATGCCCAGATCCTCGGCACTGGTGCCGAATTCCATTGCGATTGCACCCTGCTGCACCAGTTCGGCAGCCGATGGGCCAATCACGTGTACACCCAGGACGCGGTCGGTCTTGGCATCGGCGATGACCTTGACGAAACCACCGGTGTCGTTGGCCGCCATCGCACGGCCGCTGGCCGCGAACGGGAAGGTGCCTACGTTAACCTCAACACCCTCGGCCTTCAAGGACTGTTCGGTCTTGCCGACCCATGCAATTTCCGGGTGGGTGTAGATAACCGACGGGATCAGGTCGTAGTTCATCTGGGCCTTGTGGCCCTTGATGCGCTCGACAACCATGATGCCCTCTTCCGAAGCCTTGTGGGCCAGCATCATGCCGCGTACCACGTCGCCGATGGCGAACACGCCCGGTACGCTGGTGGCGCAGTGATCGTCAACGAAGATGTAGCCACGTTCGTCGATGGTCACACCGCTGTCGGCAGCCAGCAGGTCGGTGGTCACCGGGCGACGGCCGACCGCAACGATCAGCTTGTCGAAGGTGATCTTCTGCTCGCCTTCGGCGTTGGTGTAGGTCACTTCAACTTCGTTGCCGTTGACTTTCGAACCGGTGACGCGAGCGCCCAGCTTGATGTCCAGGCCTTGCTTGGTCAGGGTCTTCTGGGCTTCTTTCGACACGGCGGTGTCGGCAGCCATCAGGAAGGTGTCCAGGGCTTCCAGGACGGTGACTTCAGCACCCAGGCGAGCCCATACCGAGCCCAGCTCCAGGCCGATCACGCCAGCACCGATAACGCCCAGGCGCTTCGGTACGGTCTGGAATTCCAGGGCGCCGGTGGAGTCGACGATGACGTTCTGGTCGACCGGAGCCGGCGGAATGTCGATCGGGCGCGAGCCGGAAGCCAGGATCACGTTCTCGGCTTCGATGACTTCGGTGGTGCCGTCAGCCTTGGTGACTTCGACTTTCTTGCCAGCCAGCAGTTTGCCGTGGCCCTGGATCGAAGTAACGCCGTTGGCCTTGAACAGGGTGGCAACGCCACCGGTCAGGTTCTTGACGATGCCAGCCTTGCGGCCAACCATCGCGGCGACGTCCATCTTCACTTCGCCAGTGGAGATACCGTGGACGTTGAAGCTCTCTTTGGCTTCCTTGTACTTCCAGGAGCTGTCCAGCAGCGCCTTGGATGGAATGCAACCTACGTTCAGGCAGGTGCCGCCCAGGGCCAGCTTGCCCTCGGCGTCGGTGTACTTCTCGATACAGGCAGTCTTCAGACCGAGTTGGGCAGCCTTGATGGCAGCCACATAGCCGCCAGGACCTGCACCAATCACCACTACGTCGAATTTCTGGGTCATAAAAGATTCCTTTTGAGCTTCAAGCGGCAAGCTGCAAGCCGCAAGACAGACAGGCTTCGACTTGAAGCTTGCCGCTTGCAGCTTACAGCTGCTCGATTAGATGTCCAGCAGCAGGCGAGACGGATCTTCCAGCAGGTTCTTGATGGTGACCAGGAAGGTTACCGCTTCCTTGCCGTCGATCAGGCGGTGATCGTACGACAGCGCCAGGTACATCATCGGGCGAATCACGACCTGCCCATTGATGGCCATCGGGCGCTGGATGATGTTGTGCATGCCGAGGATGGCGGCCTGCGGCGGGTTGACGATCGGGGTCGACATCATCGAACCGAAGGTACCACCGTTGGTGATGGTGAAGGTGCCGCCGGTCATTTCTTCGATCGACAGCTTGCCGTCACGGGCCTTCTTGCCGAAGGTGGCAATGCCGTTCTCGATTTCAGCCAGGCTCATCGACTCGGCGTTACGCAGTACCGGTACCACCAGGCCACGGTCGCTGGACACGGCAACGCCGACGTCGGCAAAGCCGTGGTAGACGATGTCGTTGCCGTCGATCGACGCGTTCACCGCCGGGAAGCGTTTGAGGGCTTCGGTGGCAGCCTTGACGAAGAACGACATGAAGCCCAGGCGCACGCCATTGTGGGTCTTCTCGAACAGGTCCTTGTACTTCGAACGCAGGGCCATGACTTCGGTCATGTCCACTTCGTTGAAGGTGGTCAGCATCGCCATGTTGGACTGGGCTTCAACCAGTCGCTCGGCGATCTTGGCCCGCAGGCGGGTCATCGGCACGCGCTTCTCGGTGCGGTCGCCAGCAGCGACGACAACCGGGGCAGCAGCAGCGGCAGCTGGCTTGGCAGCCGGCGCAGCGGCAGGCGCCGACTTCTTGTTGGCGACGGCAGCGACGACGTCTTCCTTGGTGATGCGACCACCTTTGCCAGTGCCGGCAACGGTAGCCAGGTCGATGCCGTTCTCTTCAGCCAGCTTGCGAGCAGCTGGCGCGGCGACCGGGTCGTCTTCGCCAGCGTCGGCAGCGGCAGCAGCCGGGGCAGCAGCAGGTGCGGCGGCAGCGGCTGGCGCGGCAGCAGCACCGCCTTCAACGATCGAACCCAGCAGTTCGTCGGACAGGACGGTGTCGCCCTCGCCCTTGACGATGTCGCCCAGCACGCCGTCAGCGGTAGCCAGGACTTCCAGGACCACCTTGTCGGTCTCGATGTCGACGATCAGCTCGTCACGCTTGACGGCGTCGCCCGGCTTCTTGTGCCAGGTGGCAACGGTGCCATCGGCAACCGATTCCGGGAAGGTTGGGGCTTTGATCTCGATAGCCATTGTCAGTGTTTCCTTAAATTCGGTTTCAGGTGCGCGAAGGCGTTAGACAGTGAAGGCGTCTTGCAGCAGTTTTTCCTGCTGTTCGGCGTGCTTCGAAGCGTAACCACAAGCTGGCGCGGCAGAAGCGTCGCGGCCGGCGTATTCCAGGACCAGTGCCTTGTTGTGGCGGCCCAGGATGCGGCGCATGTGGTGCTGGCTGCTGTACCAGGCGCCCTGGTTCATCGGCTCTTCCTGGCACCATACGGCGTGCTTGAGGTTGCTGTATTGCGCCAGGATTTCGACCAGGTCGTCTTCCGGGAACGGGTACAGCTGCTCGAGACGCAGGATGGCGATGTCTTCGCGGCCTTCGGCACGGCGTTTTTCCAGCAGGTCGTAGTAGACCTTGCCGCTGCACAGCACCAGGCGCTCGACCTTGGCCGGATCGATTGCATCGATTTCCGGGATCACGGTCTGGAACGAGCCTTCTGCCAGGTCTTCCAGCGTCGAGATGGCCAGCTTGTGGCGCAGCAGCGACTTGGGCGTCAGGACCACCAGCGGCTTGCGCAGCGGGCGAATGACCTGGCGACGCAGCAGGTGGTAGATCTGTGCCGGGGTGGTCGGTACGCAGACCTGGATGTTGTGCTCGGCGCACAGCTGCAGGTAACGCTCCAGACGCGCGGAGGAGTGCTCCGGGCCCTGCCCTTCATAACCGTGTGGCAGCAGCATGGTCAGACCGCACAGGCGGCCCCACTTGTGCTCACCGCTGGTGATGAACTGGTCGATCACCACTTGCGCACCGTTGGCGAAGTCGCCGAACTGGGCTTCCCAGATCACCAGCGCGTTCGGCGTGGTGGTGGAATAGCCGTATTCGAACGCCAGTACCGCTTCCTCGGACAGGAACGAATCGTACAGGTCGAAACGTGGCTGGCCCGGGAACAGGTTCTGCAGCGGGATATAGGTGCTGGCGTCCTTCTGGTTGTGCAGCACCGCGTGACGGTGCGAGAAGGTGCCACGGCCGATGTCCTGGCCGGTCATGCGGATCGGGTGGCCTTCGAACTGCAGGGTGGCGTAAGCCATGGTCTCTGCATAACCCCAGTTGATCGGCAAGCCACCGGCCTGCATCTTCTGGCGATCTTCGTAGATCTTCGAGACCTGACGCTGGACGACGAAGCCTTCTGGCAGTTCCAGCAGCTTGGCCGACAGGTCCTGCAGGGTCTTGAGGTCGAAGCGGGTGTCGTGACGCGCGGTCCAGGCGTGGCCCAGGTACGGACGCCAGTCGACGAACAGCTCGCGGTTCGGCTCCTTGACCAGGCTTTTCACCACGTGCAGGCCATTGTCCAGCGCGTTGCGGTACTCGTCGATCTTGGCCTGAGCGCGCTCGGCGTCGATGCGACCGGCCTGGATCAGCGCCTCGGCATACAGTTCACGGGTGGTGCGCTGCTTGCTGATCTGCTGATACATCAGCGGCTGGGTGCCGTTCGGCTCGTCGGCCTCGTTGTGGCCGCGACGACGGTAGCAGACCAGGTCGATGACCACGTCACGCTTGAACTGCATGCGGTAATCGATGGCCAGCTGGGTGACGAACAGCACTGCTTCCGGGTCATCGCCGTTCACGTGCAGGATCGGCGCCTGGATCATCTTGGCAACGTCGGTGGCGTACTCGGTAGAGCGCGCGTCCAGCGGGTTGCTGATGGTGAAACCAACCTGGTTGTTGATCACGATGTGCACGGTACCGCCGGTCTTGAAACCGCGGGTCTGCGACATCTGGAAGGTTTCCATGACCACGCCCTGGCCGGCGAATGCTGCGTCGCCGTGGATCGAGATCGGCAGCACCTTGTCGCCGACGGTGTCGTTGCGGCGGTCCTGACGGGCGCGCACCGAACCTTCGACCACTGGCGAAACGATTTCCAGGTGGGACGGGTTGAACGCCATGGCCAGGTGCACTTCGCCACCGGTGGTCATCACGTTCGAGGAGAAGCCCTGGTGATACTTCACGTCACCGGAGCCCAGCTCGTTCATCTTCTTGCCTTCGAACTCGTCGAACAGCTCGCGCGGGTTCTTGCCGAAGGTGTTCACCAGTACGTTCAGGCGGCCACGGTGGGCCATGCCGATCACGACTTCCTTGGTACCATAGGAGCCGGAACGCTGGATCATCTCGTCCAGCATCGGGATCAGGCTTTCGCCGCCCTCGAGGCCGAAACGCTTGGTGCCTGGGTACTTGGTGCCCAGGTATTTCTCAAGGCCTTCACCGGCAGTCACACGCTCGAGCAGGTGAGCTTGCACATCGGCGGAGAACTCCGGACGGCCGCGCACGCTTTCCAGACGCTGCTGGAACCAGCTGCGCTGCTCGGAATCGACGATGTGGGTGAACTCGGCGCCAATGGTGCGACAATATGTCTTCTGGAGCGCCTCGGCGATCTCGCGTAGGCTCGCCTCCTCTTTGCCGATGTACAGGTCGCCGGCACGGAAGGTCGTATCAAGATCGGCATTGGTCAAGCCGTAGTGATTGATCGACAGGTCTACAGGCGCTGGACGCTGCCACAACCCCAACGGGTCGAGCTTGGCAGCCTGATGGCCGCGCATACGATAGGCCTGGATCAGTCGCAGAACTTCAACCTGCTTCTTCTCGTGTTCACTGCTCACGCTCCCGGCAGATACCGGTTGAGCGCGGCGCTGGTTCTTTGCCAGCAGTACGAAATGGTCGCGGATTGTCGAGTGCGATACATCAGTAGCGGTGCTGCCGTCGGCGGGCAACTTCTGGAAGTAGGTGCGCCACTCTTCTGGCACAGCGTTAGGGTCGTGCAGGTAGAGCTCGTAGAGCTCTTCCACATATGCAGCGTTACCACCTGAAAGGTGGGCGCTATCCCACATGCGCTGCATCACGCTTTCTTGCATGCTTGGTCACCCTCGGTTAGGGGACTGATCGGCGAGAGCCACAGCAAACCTGGAAAAGTCCGAATAAAGCGACTGAACCACGCCACTTGGATCCTGCTGATTTTCCGGGTACCAGCCCGGAAAGCCCCTGCTGGTCTCATATCTTCATAGGTATGAACGCGGGCTTTGTGGGCCCTTGTTCGGGTTTTACCTCAGTGCGGGCTCACCACCCGCACCTCGGCTTACTGCAGTTACAACACGTTGTATCAGGTGCCGCTTTGCAGCAGCATGTTACGTACGTGACCGATTGCCTTGGTAGGGTTCAGACCTTTCGGGCAAACGTTCACGCAGTTCATGATCCCGCGGCAGCGGAATACGCTGAACGGGTCATCCAGGGACGCCAGGCGCTCCTGAGTCTTGGTGTCACGGCTGTCGGCCAGGAAGCGGTAGGCTTGCAGCAGCGCGGCTGGGCCCAGGAACTTGTCCGGGTTCCACCAGAACGACGGGCAGGACGTGGAGCAGCACGCGCACAGGATGCACTCGTACAGGCCGTCCAGCTTGTCGCGATCTTCCGGCGACTGCAGGCGCTCGATGGCCGGTGCCGGGGTATCGTTCTGCAGGAACGGCTTCACCTTCTCGTACTGCTTGTAGAAGATGCTCATGTCGACCACCAGGTCACGAATGACCGGCAGGCCTGGCAGCGGGCGCAGAACCAGCTTGTTGCCCTTGACCACACCCGACAGCGGGGTGATGCAGGCCAGGCCGTTCTTGCCGTTCATGTTCATGCCATCGGAACCGCAAACGCCTTCACGGCAGGAGCGACGGTACGAGAAACCTTCGTCCTTTTCCTTGATCAGCGCCAATACATCGAGAACCATCAGGTCCTTGCCGCCGGTATCGACGTCGAACGACTCCATCTTGGGCGCCGAGTCGGTGTCCGGGTTGTAACGATAAACTTCGACTTTCAACATAGCAGCCACCCTTAGTAAGTCCGGACTTTTGGTTCGAAGGCTGGAACAGTCTTCGGCGCAAAGTTGACGCCGCGCTTGGCAACGCGCTTCTCACCCGGGTAGTACAGGGTGTGGCACAGCCAGTTTTCGTCGTCACGGTCTTCGAAGTCTTCACGGGCGTGAGCGCCGCGGGACTCTTTACGGGCTTCGGCCGCGATGGCAGTAGCTTCGGCGACTTCCAGCAGGTTCTGCAGCTCCAGCGCTTCGATACGCGCGGTGTTGAAGGCCTGGGACTTGTCGTTGATCTTGACGTTGGCGATACGCTCGCGCAGGCCAGCCAGCTGCTCGATACCCTTCAGCATGTATTCGCCAGTACGGAATACACCGAAGTAGTTCTGCATGCAGCTCTGCAGCTCGCGCTTCAGGCTGGCAACGTCTTCACCCGTGGTACGCCCGTTGAGGTTGTTCAGGCGGCTCAGGGCAACATCGATGTCGGTGTCGCTGGCGTCGAGGTGCTCGATGCCGTCGCTCAGCGCCTTCTCCAGGTGCAGGCCGGCAGCACGGCCGAACACCACCAGGTCGAGCAGCGAGTTGCCGCCCAGGCGGTTGGCACCGTGAACCGATACGCACGCCACTTCACCTACGGCGAACAGGCCAGGAATGATGTGGTCCTTGCCTTCTTCGTCCATGGTGATGGCCTGGCCATGAATGTTGGTGGCAACGCCGCCCATCATGTAGTGGCAGGTCGGCACGACCGGAACCGGCGCAACGACCGGGTCGACGTGGGCGAAGGTCTTGGACAGTTCGCAGATACCCGGCAGGCGGCTGTGCAGCACTTCCTCACCCAGGTGGTCCAGCTTCAGCAGTACGTGGTCCTTGTTCGGGCCCACGCCGTTGCCGGCGATGATTTCCTTGACCATGGAACGGGCAACCACGTCGCGGCCAGCCAGGTCTTTCGCGTTCGGCGCGTAACGCTCCATGAAGCGCTCGCCGTGGGCGTTGATCAGGTAACCACCTTCACCGCGGCAACCTTCGGTAACCAGTACACCGGCACCGGCGATACCGGTCGGGTGGAACTGCCACATCTCGATGTCCTGCACCGGCACGCCTGCACGCAGGGCCATGCCGATACCGTCACCGGTGTTGATCAGGGCGTTGGTGGTGGAGGCGTAGATACGACCGGCACCGCCAGTGGCCAGAACGGTGGCCTTGGACTTGATGTACATGGTTTCGCCGGTTTCGATGCAGATTGCGATCACACCGACGAATGCGCCTTCCTGGTTCTTCACCAGGTCAACAGCGTAGTACTCGTTGAGGAAGGTAGTACCGGCTTTCAGGTTGCCCTGGTACAGGGTGTGCAGCAGCGCGTGACCGGTACGGTCGGAAGCGGCACAGGTACGGGCAGCCTGGCCACCTTTACCGAAGTCCTTGGACTGGCCACCGAACGGACGCTGGTAGATGCGGCCGGTTTCGGTACGCGAGAACGGCAGGCCCATGTGGTCCAGCTCGAAGACCGCAGCCGGGCCTTCCTGACACATGTACTCGATAGCGTCCTGGTCACCGATGTAGTCGGAGCCCTTGACGGTATCGTACATGTGCCAGCGCCAGTCGTCGTTCGGGTCGGCCGAAGCGATGGCGCAGGTGATGCCACCCTGGGCGGATACAGTGTGCGAACGGGTCGGGAAGACCTTGGTGACTACGGCAGTCTTGTGGCCGCCTTGAGCCAGTTGCAGCGCAGCGCGCATGCCGGCGCCGCCACCACCGATGATGATGGCGTCGAAGGAAATGGTTGGAATGCTAGCCATGGATCAGATACCCCAGAGAATCTGCACACCCCAGACGAAGTAAGCGAACATCGCAACGCCGCATACCGCCTGGAACAGGAAACGAATCGCAGTTGCCGACTTGCCGAACGACATAGGCGTCAGGTAGTCGGTTGCAATGGTCCACATGCCGACCCAGGCGTGAGCGCCCAGGGCAACGAGGGCCAGCAAGCTGAAGATTCGCATCGCGTTGTTGGAGAACAGACCATGCCACTGGGTGTAGTCGATGCCTGGGTGGGCGACCACGTAGCCGATCAGGAAGAGGAAGTAAGCCGCGAGAACGACCGCAGAAACGCGCTGCGCCATCCAGTCATAGAGGCCCGAACGCGACAGGTTCGTGACATTGGTTACCATACCCAAACTCCCACCAGAACGATCAGCACCACGGAGATGACGATCACGATTTTCGAGCCCAGCTTGCCGCCTTCCAGCGTCTCACCGATACCCATGTCCATGATCAGGTGACGAACACCTGCCACGAGGTGATAAAGCAGGGCAGACAACAGGCCCCAGGTCACGAACTTGGCCAGCGGGCTGGTCAGACACGCCTTCACCTCACCGAAGCCTTCCTCGGAACCCAGCGACTTGCCCAGTGCATAAAGCATGATGGCAAGGCCGAGGAACAGGATGACGCCGGAGATACGGTGCAGGATGGACGTGTACGCGGTGACAGGAAGCTTGATGGTCCTTAGGTCTAGGTTTACAGGTCGTTGGCTTTTCACGGCTTTTTTCACACTGAAGAGCCCCTAGCGAATCAGGGCAAAGTTGTTGGTAAGTGTACTGGTCAGGTACCCACCACCCAGGGAACGGCGACCCCCAGCAGTTCGGGCTTGCAAGCCCCTGGCGGTCGGGTGCCGAGTATAGACAGTTAGGCTGCTTATGACAACGTGACGGGGTAGCCCAAATAGCGCATTGCCTTTAGCGAGCAAAAGGCGTAAATGGGCGAGAATTTCGGGAAAAATCAGGCTTGAATGCCTGATTCAACAAGCCTTTAGGCAAATTGACATCTGAATTTATCCCTCTATAGTGGTGCGGGCCCTGCGTGGGGGGTCTGTCTGATGATTTCTAGCATTAATAGGAGGCCACATGGCTGACAAAAAAGCGCAGTTGGTCATCGAGGGCGCTGCCCCCGTCGAGCTGCCCATTTTAACCGGCACCGTTGGTCCTGATGTAATCGACGTCCGCGGGTTGGGGGCCACTGGTCACTTCACCTTCGACCCTGGGTTCATGGCGACTGCCTCGTGCGAGTCGAAGATCACCTACATTGACGGCGACAAAGGGATCCTGCTGCATCGCGGCTACCCGATCGAGCAACTCGCCGAACAGTCCGACTACCTCGAAACCTGCTACCTGCTGCTCAACGGCGAACTGCCGAATGCCGAGCAGAAGGCCCAGTTCGTCAGCACCGTCAAGAACCACACCATGGTTCACGAGCAGCTGAAGTCGTTCTTCAACGGTTTCCGTCGCGACGCCCACCCGATGGCGGTGATGTGCGGCGTGGTCGGCGCACTGTCGGCGTTCTATCACGACTCCCTGGACATCAATAACCCGCAACACCGTGAAATTTCCGCGGTGCGCCTGGTCGCCAAGATGCCGACCCTGGCCGCGATGGTTTACAAGTACTCCATGGGCCAGCCGATGATGTACCCGCGCAACGACCTGTCGTACGCGGAAAACTTCCTGCACATGATGTTCAACACCCCGTGCGAGATCAAACCGATCAGCCCGGTGCTGGCCAAGGCAATGGACCGGATCTTCATCCTCCACGCCGATCACGAGCAGAACGCCTCCACCTCCACCGTTCGTCTGGCCGGCTCGTCGGGTGCCAACCCGTTCGCCTGTATCGCCGCCGGCATCGCCGCACTGTGGGGCCCCGCCCACGGCGGTGCGAACGAAGCCGTGCTGACCATGCTCGATGAGATCGGCGATGTTTCGAACATCGACAAGTTCATCGCCAAGGCCAAGGACAAGAACGACCCGTTCAAGCTCATGGGCTTCGGTCACCGCGTGTACAAGAACCGCGACCCGCGCGCCACCGTGATGAAGCAGACCTGCGACGAAGTCCTGCGCGAGCTGGGCATCAAGAACGACCCGCAGCTGGAACTGGCCATGCGCCTGGAAGAGATCGCCCTGACCGATCCTTACTTCATCGAGCGCTCGCTGTACCCGAACGTCGACTTCTACTCGGGGATCATCCTCAAGGCGATCGGCATTCCGACCAGCATGTTCACCGTGATCTTCGCCCTGGCACGTACCGTGGGCTGGATTTCGCACTGGAAGGAAATGCTCTCCAGCCCGTACAAGATCGGCCGCCCGCGCCAGCTGTACACCGGCGAGCAGAAGCGCGACATCGTTTCGCTGAAGGACCGCAAGTAAGCCTGCAGGGCCGAACGCAAAAGCAAAAAGGCTGCCCTTGGGCTAATGCCAGTCAGTTAAGACTGCCGGGGCTGCTGTGCAGCCCATCGCCGGCAAGCCAGCTCCCACACCGATTGCACTGAACTCAAGCCATGCGCT
>NZ_JBIVXJ010000021.1:0-108983 GCF_044769185.1 Pseudomonas sp. NPDC090592 | reverse complement strand
TCCACCAGGCGGCGGTCATCGGCCTGATCGCCGACGTTCAGCGGCAAGGCACCGAAGACACTGCCGGCGGAAACCCGCTGCAGGCCGTTGACGCGGATGTCGGCGATCCTGAACGGGGAGGCCTGGGCCAGCGTGGCTTTCAGCAACAGGATGGAGAGCAACAGGCGCGGGTAGTTCATCGGGGGTTCCAGACAAGCGGATTCGGAGGGGAGCAAGCGCGGGCAACCCGCATGCAGCGGGCGATGAGGATACGGGCGGGCTGTGTACGGCGCGGTTAGCCGAGGGTAAAGATGTGTAAAGTCCGACCGGGCGGCGGTGACAGTACCGCCGTGCGAGGCGATCATTAACGCCCCTGCAACTGCGATATCTGGCCCTGATGATCCCCGTGCTGCTGGTCGACGACGACCGCGAATTGACTGAAATGCTCTCTTTGTACCTGGTTCGCGAAGGCTTCCAGGCCACGGCTGTGGCCACGGGCGAAGAGGGCGAGACCCAGGCGTTGTCCGGCCACTACCAGGCGGTGGTGCTGGACGTGATGCTGCCGGGCATCTCTGGCATCGAGGTGCTACGACGCGTGCGTGCGCGCAGCCAGGTCCCGGTGCTGCTGCTGACGGCCCGTGGCGACAATATCGACCGTATCGCCGGCCTTGAGTTGGGGGCGGATGACTATGTGCCCAAGCCCAGTTCCCCGGGCGAGCTGGTGGCACGTTTGCGGGCGATATTGCGCCGGGTGCAGCCGCAGCTGATGGGCGAGGCCAGTGCACCCGAGGCACCGGACCAGGTGCGCAGCGGCGCCTTGAAAATGTGGCCGGGCCGGCGGGAGGCGCACTGGGGCAGCGCCACGCTGGAGCTGACCGGCTCCGAGTTCAGCCTGCTTGAAGCGCTGGCCCGCCAGGCCGGTCAACTGGTCAACAAGCAGGACCTGTCACTCAATGCCCTGGGCCGGCCGCTGACCCGCTACGACCGGCGCATCGACGTGCACGTCAGCAGCATCCGGCAAAAACTCGGCCCGCGTGCCGACGGCAGCAGCTGGATCCAGAGTGTGCGCGGTATGGGCTACATGCTGATCGTCGAATGATGCGCCGGCGCCTGTTCTGGAAGCTGTTCCTGGCCTTCTGGCTGGCCAACACCCTGACCTTCCTGGTGGGGGCGGGGGCCTTCATGCTCAATGACCTGCGCGGTGATACCCCTGGGCTGCGTTCGCTGCTGGCCACCGAGCTGCAAATGCTGGAGCAACATGGCGAACGGGCCGGCCGGCAATTGCTGGATGTGTCGCCACAGCCGCCGGATGTGCAGGTAGGCCTTTACGATGACCAAGGCCGCTTGCTGGCGGGCAAAACGGTGCACACCGCGCGTTTCGAGCAGGCGCTGGTCGACCGCGACGGCCGCCCGCTGGTACTGCGGGCCTCGGTGGCCACCCATATCGGCATGGCCCCGCGGCCGCACAATGTGGGCCCGTTCGTAACGGGCGCACTGATGAGTGCGCTGTTCGCGCTGTTGTGCAGCCTGTACCTGACCCGCCCACTGGCCTGGCTGCGTGAGGCCATGGGCCAGGTCGCCCAGGGCAGGTTCGACGTGCGGGTGCGGCCACGGCTGGGCAAGCGCCGTGACGAGATCGTCGAGCTGGCCGAAGACTGCGACCGCATGGCCGGCCAGCTCAAGGCCCTGGTGCAGGCGCAGCAGAACCTGCTGCACGATATCTCCCACGAGCTGCGCTCACCACTGACCCGCATGCATGCCGCCATCGGCCTGATGCGCCAGCAACCCGACCGGCCCGACATGCTGGAGCGCGTCGAGCGCGAGTCGCGGCGCATGGACGACCTGATCGAGCAATTGCTGACGCTGGCCCGCGCCCAGTCGCGCCAGGGCAACAGCGACTTCGCCAACGTGGATGTGGTTGAACTGCTGGCGCAGATTGTCGAGGATGCGCGTTTTGAAGCCGGCATGAAGCAGTGCCAGGTGTCCTTGCTGGCCCAGGGCGCGTTCTTCATGCAGGGGCATGAAGAACTGCTGTACCGGGCCTTCGAGAACGTCATCCGCAATGCCGTGCGCTACACCGCGCCCGGCACGGCGGTGTTGGTGGAAGCTGCACCGGCTCAGGGCGGGCAATGGTTGCAGGTGTGCGTCAGCGACCATGGCCCAGGGGTCGACCCGGCACGCCTGCAGCGCATCTTCGAGCCGTTCGACCGTGGTACCGACAGCAGCAGTGACGGCTTCGGCCTGGGCCTGGCCATCGCCCAGCGCGCCATCGCCCTGCACGGTGGCAGCATCACCGCGCAGGCCGCCGCCACCGGGGGCTTGCAGGTACGCATCGAACTGCCGCAAGCCAGCCCTACTTGAAGCCTGTTACCGCGTGCGGGACGTAAGGGGCCTGCAAACGTGCCACTTCGTCCTCGCTCAACTGCAGTGACAGCGCACCCAGTGCATCGTCCAGGTGGGTGGGCTTCGAGGCGCCGACGATAGGCGCTGAAACACCGGCTTTACCCAGCACCCATGCCAGCGCCACCTGGGCCATCGGCACGCCGCGCTCGCCGGCAATCTGCTCGACCACATTGATCACCCGACCGTCTTCGGCCTCGGTGTTTTCATAGAACGATTGCCCGGACAGGTCAGTGCGCGTGCGTTCGGTCTGCTGCCCGTGCGGCCGGGTCAGGCGCCCGCGCGCCATCGGGCTCCAGGGCATCAGGCCCACGCCTTGGTCCAGGCACAGCGGGATCATCTCGCGTTCTTCTTCGCGGTAGATCAGGTTGAGGTAGTTCTGCATCGACACGAAGCGGCTCCAGCCATTGCTGGCCGCCACCTGCTGGGCCTTGGCGAACTGCCAGGCATACATTGACGAGGCGCCGATGTAGCGCGCCTTGCCGGCCTTGACCACGTCGTGCAGGGCTTCCATGGTCTCCTCGATGGGGGTGTGGTAGTCCCAGCGGTGGATCTGGTACAGGTCGACGTAGTCAGTGCCCAGGCGGCTGAGGCTGGCATCGATGCTGGCCATGATCGCCTTGCGTGACAGGCCTTGCTCATTCGGCCTGCTGGTGCCTTGCCACATGTTGGCGGGGAAAAACACCTTGGTGGCGATCACGGTTTCCTCGCGGCGGGTGAATTCCTTCAGCAGCTTGCCAACGATGAGTTCCGAGGTGCCGGCAGAATAGCTGTTGGCCGTGTCGAAGAAGTTGATGCCTTGCTCGACGGCGTGGCGAATGATGGGCCGGCTGGCGTCTTCGCCCAGGGTCCAGGGGTGGGTGCCGGCATCCGGCTCGCCGAAGGTCATGCAGCCCAGGCACAGCCTGGAAATGTCCAGCCCGGTGCTACCCAGCTTCACGTATTGCATCGTCATCTCCTTCAAGGACGGTAGTCATGGAGCTAGCCTAACGCTGGAGGGTAACCCCTTCATGCCAATACCGGGAATATCAGGGCTGCTCTGCAGCCCATCGCCGGCAAGCCAGCTCCCACAGCTACTGCACTGGTTTCGAGCTCACGCTGCACCTGTGGGAGATTCTATGGTTTCTGGCAAGGGCATTAGGGTTGCCGGGTGCTCGCCACGGCATCTTCAGCGCCTGTGAGATCGAGCGCCGCCCGCGCGGCGCTCGATCTGACACGCGCCGTATATCTTGTGGCAAACACCGTCAGCCCTGATGCGCTCCCTGTGGGAGCTGGCTTGCCCGCGGTGGGCCGCAAAGCGGCCCCGGCAATTTATGCCACTTCACCAGCCGCCCGGGCTGGCTCGACCGTGATGCTCACCGGCACCTCCTGGGCAATCACCACTTCACTGGCAAACAAGCTGCGCATCAGGCTATACCCGGTCAGCAGCATGTAGAACGCAATCGGCAACCCGACCACGATACTGGCCATCTGAATAGCCAGCAGCCCGCCAGCAATCACCAGGCTGGCCGCAATCGCCCCTTCCAGCACACACCACAACACCCGTATCCAGTTGGGCGGGTTGATGCTGCCCAGCGAGTTGAGCATGCACAGCACCTGCGTCCCGGCATCGGCAGCCGTCACGAAATGCACCGCCAGCAGCAGGCAGATGATCACGCTCAGTATCGCACCCAGGGTCGGCCCGTCGAGGCGATCAAGCAGCGTGAACATGGCCGTGGTGGTTTCCTTGCGCGTGGCTTCCAGCACCGGGCCACCCTGGAACGGGCCGGCGGCGGTCTGCTCGGCGACCGGCAATTGCTGGTAGGCCTGGCGCGCCTGTTGTTCATCCTTCAGCGCGCTGCCGCCAAATACGGCCATCCACAAGATAGTCACCAGGGTCGGCACCAGCAGCGCACCAAACACCAGCTCGCGAATGGTGCGGCCACGCGAGATGCGGGCAATGAACAGCCCCACGAACGGCCCCCAGGTCATCCACCACGGCCAGTAGAAGGCGGTCCAGCTCTTCTGCCAGGCGCTGTCGGCCTGGGCGTCTGTCCAGAAGCTCATGCCGATGATGTTCTGCGCGTAGTCACCGGCCGACTCGAACAGCAGGTTCATGATGTAGTTGGTCGGGCCCAGGCCCAGCACTACCAGCATCAGCCCCAGGGAAATCCACATGTTCAGCGTCGACAGGCGCTTCATGCCGCGCGACACGCCGGCCACCAGCGAAATCGAAGCAATCACCGTGACCACGGCGATGATGCTCAGCTTGAACGACAGGGTGACCGGGGTGCCGAACACCTGGTGCATGCCCATGTTGATCTGTTCCACGCCCAGCCCCAGGGACTGCGACACGCCAAAGGCGGTCACCGCGCCGCCAATGATGTCCACGGTATGGCCGATCGGCCCGTAGATACGGTTGCCGATCAGCGGGTAGAGGATCGAGCGCAATGCCAGCGGCAACCCTTCACGGTAGGCGAAGTAGGCCAGGCCCAGGCCGATCACGGTAAAGATCGCCCACGGGTGCAGGCCCCAATGCAGCAGGGTGATGCGCATGGCCATCGACGCGGCCTGGTCGGTCAGCCCGGGGGTGAACGGGTTGCTGGCGTAGTGCAGCACCGGCTCAGCCACCGACCAGAAGATCAGCCCCACACCCATGCCGGCGCTGAACAGCATGGCGATCCAGGCGGCGAAGCTGAATTCCGGTTTTTCGTCGGCCCGGCCGAGCTTGAGGGTGCCAAAGCGGCTGAAGGCGATGAACACCAGCACCCCGAGGATGCCGCTGACCAGCGCCAGGTAGAACCATTTCAGGTGGTCGAGAATGGCGTCGGAGGCACCCTTGAATACCCCGGCGGCCTGGTCGCCGTACGAGGCGCAGAGCACCACGAACGCCACGACTATGGAGAGCGACCCAACGGTCACAATGGGATTGAGGCCCTTGAACAGGCCTTCTTTTGCACGCATCGTCTCTATCCTTCTTATTCTTGCAGGCAGGCGCGGGCGCACCCGCCTGGCGGCGTTGCAGGTTTATGGAGCGCAAACGAAAAAAGGGCGCCTGAAACTCAAGCGCCCTTGTCGGTGGTCAGAGGTCGACCACCAGGTCCGAGGTCGGACGGCTGCAGCACAGCAGCCGCAGGCCCTTGTCGATTTCACGCTGGCGGATGCCGCCGTTGTGTTTCATTTCCACGCTGCCTTCCAGCAGCGCGGTCTTGCAGGTACCGCACACGCCCTGGCTGCAGGACGAGGGCACCACGGCACCGGCCTGTTTGGCGGCAGCCAGCACGGTCTGGTCGGCGCGCATGGTGAAGGTCTTGCCCGAGCGGGCCAGGCGCACGGTGAAGGTGTCCAGGGCCTGGCCTGGGGCAGCCGGGGCGGGTTCCGGCTCGGCGTCGGCGCTGATGTCGAAGCTTTCCTGGTGGTAGCGGGCCAGGTCGAAACCGGCGCCGGCCAGTAGCGCCCTGGTGGCGTCCATGTAGCCTTTGGGGCCACAGGTAAACACGGCGCGTTCCTTGAAGTCAGGGATTTCGCGTTGCAGCGTTTCCAGTGACAGGCGCCCGAGCGGGCCACTCCAGTCGGGTTCATCACCCAGGCTTTCGCAGAAGAACAGCGTGCGCATCTGCGCCATGCCGCGTTCCAGGCGCGCCAGTTCATCGCGGAAGATGATGTCTTTCGGCGTGCGTGCGCTGTGTACGAAGACAATGTCCAGCTCGGCATGCAGGTCGGCTGCGGCGCGGGTCATGGCCATCAACGGCGTCACGCCCGAACCCGCCGACAGGTACAGCAGCTTGCGCGCCGGGCCTGCCACCGGGGTGAACACGCCGGCCGGGCCCGAGGCGGCCAGGGCGTGGCCCGGCCGCAGATGGTCGTGCAGCCAGTTGGACACTGCGCCGCCCGGCACCCGCTTGACCGTGATCGAGAAGGTGAACGGGCGGGTTGGCGTGGACGACAGGGTATAGCAGCGCGACACGCTGGCGCCGTCGATCACCGGCGACACGGTCAGGAACTGCCCGGGTTCATAGGCCAGGGCATGGTAATCCGGGCTGTGGAAGGTAAAGGTCTTCACGTCGTGGGTTTCGTCCACCACGCCCAGGCATTCGATGCGCCGGCTGTCGCCGCTGGCCCATTGGGCGCCATGGGCGGCCCAGTGGTCGCTGTCGGTAAAGCGCTGGTCTGCGCGCAGGCCGGCAATGTTGTGCAGTGCGGTCATGGCCTTCAAACCCCGTGCGCGGCGAGACGTGAGGTGTACCAGCGGGCGAACTGGTCCACGTACGGCTCGGTGAAGGTGGAGTAGGGGCCCGGCACGAAGGCGGGGTCCTGGGTTCCGCTGTGGGTGATGGCGACCAGCGCGGCGTCCTGCTGGGTGGTGGCCACCCACACTTCGGTCAGGCGCTGCAGGTCGTAGTCCACGCCTTCCACGGCATCGCGGTGCACCAGCCACTTGGTGCGCACCAGGGTACGCTCTGGCGACAGCGGGATGATCCAGCTGATCATCGCGTGGTCGCTCATTACATGGGCCCAGGCGTTGTTGCCCCACAGGTGGGTGTCGCCCAGGTCGCGGCGGGTGAGGTTGCCCAGCAGCTTGCTGCAGGCCACCTTGGTGTCCAGGGTTTGCGACTCGCCGCTGCCGGCGATGATCATGCGCTGGGTACGGAACTGGGTGGGCGAGCTGTCCTGCAGGTGCTCGACGGTATCAAACAGCAGGCCGGCGTTGGCCCAGTCGGCTTCGATACCGGCCTTGCGCACCTGATAGGCGTCATAGGAGGCTCGCGCATCGTCGCTCATTTCTTCCAGGCTGACGCCGAGGTCTTCGGACTGGTACGAAACGATCAGTTCCGGGTGGGTACCCGCGCAGTGGTAGCACTCGCGGTTGTTCTCCATCACCAGTTTCCAGTTGCCGTTCTCGATGTAGTCGAGCTCATGGGCAATGCGGGTGTTGGTCAGGTCGAACGGTGCAAAGCGTGGCCCCATGACCTCTTCGAGGTCGCTGATGTCTTCCGGTGGGTTGTCGCTGAGGCAGACGAACACGTGGCTGCCGATGACCTTGCAGTGCACCGGGATCAGGCTGCGGCACTTGGGGTCGAAGCCCTTGCCCATGTGGCTGGCGTGCTTGAGGCTGCCGTCCAGGTCGTAGGTCCACTGGTGGTACGGGCACACCAGCATGCCGACGGTGGACTTGCCCGGTGCTTTCAGGCGTGCGCCGCGGTGGCGGCAGACATTGCGGTAGGCGCGGATCTGTTCGTCATCGTCACGCAGGATCAGCACCGAAGCCTTGCCGATGTCCACGGTAAACACATCACCGGGTTCGTCGACATCGGCCGTAACCGCCACCTGGATCCAGTGTTTGTTGAAAAAGATATCCATATCGGTGTCGAAAACATCCTGGCGGCTGTACAACTCGCCAGGCATGCCGAAGCCCGGTTGCCGCGCATCGACAAGTTCGCGATGGGTTTTATCAAGTGGGCTGTTCATTGTTGTCCTCAGGCACTTTTATTTTTAATTAACCAAGCCATGTGCGGCGAATTATTAAAGTGCCCCCGAACAGCGTCAATGCGCTTAATTTTCCACTTCCCATTACCTGTAGTTATGCAGCGGTACACGCCGCGCTTTGCAGCCAATGGGCAATGGCACGGGTATGGGCCAGTGCCGGTCGCCCGTGCGGCACGACGATGTAATACGACTCACGGGTACGCACGCTGAACGGCTGCAGCCGTACCAGCGCGCCGCTGCTTAGCAGGTGCTCCACCAGCCGGCCCCAGCCCAGGGCGATGCCGTACCCGGCCAGGGCGGCATTGATGGCATCGGTGTACAGGCTGCAGCGCAGGTTGTAGCGCGGCGCAGCCGGGGCCAGGCCTTGTTCGCGGAACCAGCTTGGCCAGTCGACCCAGCCCTCGGAGGTGGAGTCGGCGTCCAGCAGGCCTGCGCCAGCCAGTTCCTCGAGCGTGCCGGGCATGTTGTTGCGGGCCAGCCAAGCCGGGGCGCAGACCGGGAAAACTTCTTCTTCGAACAACAAGATAGCTTCACCGTCATCCCACTGGCCGTTGCCATAGCGCACGTCGAGGTCGTAGTCGCGCTTGCGCAAATCGCCGGTGAACATCTGCGTGGCCAGGCGTAGCTGCACCTGTGGCAAGGCTTCGGCCAGGGCGTTGAGCCGGGGCATGATGCGCAGCTGGGAGAAGGGTGCGGTGGAGCCCAGCACGATCTCCTGCTGGTGACTGATATGGGTGATCTGGTCGAACGCGCTGGCCACCCGCTGCAGCGATTCGGAGATGCTGGCGAAGAGAATTTCACCACCCTCGGTTAGGTGGATGCTGCGGTGCAGACGGTGGAACAACAGCGCCCCGAGGTTTTCTTCAAGGGCCTTGATCTGCTTGCTGACCGCTGCCTGGGTCACGCCCAGTTCAATGGCCGCCTGGGTGAAGCTGTTAAGCCGTGCCACGGCTTCGAATTGCAGCAAGGCGGTCATCGACGGAATGATTCTTCGATAACCTTTTTGTTGGGCAGCGCCTGTTTGGATTGTCATTATATTCCAGACACGGTTGTGGGCAGGGCGCGTAACGCGATCTGCCTGGGTATTGTTATTGTGAGGGTGCGCAACGGGTTAGTTATTTCATGATGCACAGTTGCTGGTTGGTGGGATATTACAATTATGACAACTAATAGAAACTTCGAGCAGTACGCAATACCGGTGGGAGCGGCCTTGTGTCGCGAAAGGGCTGCAAAGCAGCCCCAGCAATCTGTATATCGCAGCAGGAATCCTGGGGCCGCGTCGCGGCCCTTTCGCGACACAAGGCCGCTCCCACAGGGGAGCGCGGTAAGGCTTCAAGGAGTGAGGGTCGGCACGAACATCCCGGTCTTCACATTGCTCATCGACACCAGTGTCTTGAAGTGCTTGACGTTGTTGTTCTCGAAGAACAGCTCACGGGTCAGCTGGGTGTACTGCTCCATGTGCCGCACCAGCATGATCAGCACGAAATCGCATCCACCGGCCACGTAGTAGCACTGCTGCACCTGGGGGCAGGCGAGGAAGGTGCGTTTCATGTCGTCCAGCAGGTCCAGCCGCTCGTTCTCCACTTCCACCTCGGTGATCACGGTCAGCGTGTAACCCAGTTGTTCGGCGTTCACCTGCGCCACGGTGCCGCGAATCACGCCGTCGGCGGCCATTTTCTTCAAGCGCCGATTGACCGCGGCCGAGGACAGGTTGACCTGCGCACCCAAATCCAGCTGGGATGTGCCGGCGTCGCGTTGCACTGCATCAAGCAGGGCCAGGTCGAAATGATCCAGGGGCATGAACGGGGCTCCGTAGCGCAATCGCGCCAAACGGCGCAAAAGCGTAATGAAATTGCAATCAGGCCTGGAAAATCAAGTTTTTCGTACGCTGCAAGCGAATAACATTCTTCCATGAACAAAACAGCGGTGCAGGGCCATGGCGTTGCACACAGGGAGAAACGGTTGATGAACGCACTGCAACTGAACGGCGCTTTGCTGCTGCAGCAAATCCGCGAACTGGGCCAGGTAGGCGCCGATGCCACCCATGGCGGGCGCACCCGCATCGCGCTGAGCGATGCCGAAAAAGCCGGGCGCGACCTGCTGGTCGGCTGGATGCGCGCACTCGATCTCGACGTGCAGGTCGATCGTATCGGCAATATCTTCGGCACCCTCCGTTCTGCCACTGACAGCGGCGACCAGCGGCCGCTGATGATGGGGTCGCACATCGACACGGTCACCAACGCCGGTGCCCTGGATGGCTGCTACGGCGTGCTGGCCGGGCTGGCTGTTATTCGTGCGTACCGGGATGCCGGGCACCTGCCCGAGCGCTCGATCACGGTTGGCGCGTTTACCAACGAAGAGGGCGTGCGCTACCAGCCCGACATGATGGGCTCGCTGGTTTACGCCGGCGGCCTGCCGCTGCAACAGGCGCTGGATACCGTCGGCACCGACGGCACGCGGCTCGGCGATGAGCTGGCGCGCATCGGCTATGCCGGTACAGTGCAACCCGGCGCCATCGTGCCGCACGAATACCTTGAACTGCACATCGAGCAAGGGCCGATCCTGGAAGCCGAGGGCACCCTGATCGGTGTGGTCGAGAACCTGCAGGGTATTTCCTGGCAGCAGGTGGAGGTAAAGGGGCACGCCAACCACGCGGGCACCACCCCGACCCACTTGCGCCATGACGCCGGCTTCGTCGCCAGCGCCGTTGTCGCCGAATTGCGCGCCATGGCCGTGGATTCCGGCACCACCCTGGCCACGGTCGGCTGCATGCAGTTCGAGCCGAACGTGATCAACGTGATCCCGCGCAAGGCCACCTTCACCGTCGACCTGCGCGATCCGGATGAAACCTGCCTGGCGTATGCGGAAAAGCGCCTGGGCCAATACCTGGTGCAGCTTGCCGAACGCGAAGGCGTCAGCATTACCACCGAGCGGCTGGTGCGCTTTGATCCGGTGGTCTTCGATGCGGGCCTGGCCGATGCCATCGAAGCCTCGGCGCAGCGCCTTGGCTTCAGCCACCGGCGCATGACCTCAGGCGCCGGCCACGACGCGCAAATGATCGCCCGCATTGCCCCGGCAGCAATGATCTTCGTGCCGAGCCAGGGCGGCATCAGCCACAACCCGCGCGAGCATACCGACGATCACCAACTGATCCAGGGCGCGCAGGTGCTGCTGGATGTAGTGAGCCACCGCCTGTCCCACGCCTGATTCCCGCTGTAGTGCCCAACCGCTGCCGCCTGGCTGCAGCGGTTTGGGCTTCCTGTTGCCTGTAGAAAAGGAGTGCCACATGCTTGTATCCAACCCCAAGGCTGGCCGCCAGCCATACCCGCAAGCGTTGCAGGCGGTGATGAGCATCGCCACGGCCGAGCAAAGCCGCCAATGGCTGGCCGACTGGGGCCTGCTGAACCGCGGACCCACGCCGCTGTACGCCTTGCCTGACCTGGCCGCCGAGCTGGGCATTGCCCAGCTGTCGGTCAAGGACGAATCGGTACGCTCGCAGTTGGGCAGCTTCAAGGCGCTCGGCGCGCCAATCGCCCTGCTGCGTCTGATCCTGCGTACGTTCCCGGCCCAGCAGTTCGAGCCACGCGGCTTGCTGCAGGGGCAGTATGCCGACCTGCTGGCCCACTTCACCGTGGTCAGCGCCACCGATGGCAACCACGGCAAAGGCCTGGCCGCTGCCGCGCAGAGTATCGGTTGCCGTTGCGTGATCGTGCTGCATGCCAACGTCAGCGTCGAGCGTGAGCAGGCGATTGCCGCCTTCGGCGCGCAGATCGTGCGCATTGCCGGCAACTACGACGAATCGGTCGAGCACGCAGCGGAGCTGGCGGCCAGCCATGGCTGGACCGTGGTTTCCGACACGTCCTATGAAGGCTACGAGGTGATCCCGCGCGACGTGATGCAAGGCTACGGCACCATCGCCGCGGAAATCGTCGAAGCCATGGCCGGGCAGGCACCCTTCACCCACGTATTCCTGCAGGGCGGGGTGGGCGGCCTGGCAGCCGGCATCGTCAGCTACCTGTGGGAGCACTACGGTGAACAGCGCCCGCTGTTTGTCATGGTCGAACCCGAGCAGGCCGACTGCCTGTACCAGAGCGCCGTGCTCGGCAAGCCCGCCAGGGCGACCGGCTCGGTGGACTCGGTCATGGCCGGCCTGGCCTGTGGCGAGACGTCACCGTTGGCCTGGCGTTTCCTCGAGCCCAGTGTCGATTACTTCATGACCATCAGCGACGACCAGGCTGTTGCTGCGATGCGCCGCCTGGCAACTGGCAGCGCCGGCGATATCCCGCTGGTAGCCGGTGAGTCCAGCGTCGCCGGCCTGGCCGGCTTGGTGCAACTGGTCCAGGGCGCAGGTGCCGCCGCCGACCTGGGCCTCGACAGCAAGGCCCGCGTGCTGTTCATCAGTACCGAAGGTGCCACCGCACCAGGTGTGTACGCCGAACTGCTGGGCGAATCGGCTGCTTCGGTGCTGGCCCGCCAGCGTGCCTGGGCCCGCGCCTGATCCATCGCGTCGCCTGTTTCGCGGGCACGCCCGCTCCCACGGGTGCTGTGCTCACTTCGCGTTCAATGCCCGCCTTTCATGCGGCGCGCCACCAGGTAGATGCCCAACCCGACCAGCGCCGTTGCCGCACCGATATACCCGGTGCTGGTCCAGCCCATGCCCGCCGTAATCGCCATACCTCCCAGCCACGGCCCCAGCGCATTGGCCAGGTTGAATGCCGCATGGTTCGACGCTGCCGCCAGGCTAGGCGCTTCATGGGCAATGTCCATCAAGCGAATCTGCAGCGGCGCCGCCAGCGCAATCATGGTGCCAACCAGGCCGATGCCCAGCAGCAGGCTCCACAGCGCCTGTGCGGCAAAGCTGAAGAACAGCAGCACGGCAATCGACCACACCAGTACCAGCCCCACCGCGCGGAACTGCAAACGGTCGAACAGCTTGCCGCCGGCGATGTTGCCGACGATTCCGCCCACGCCGAATGCTGCCAGGCCGAACGGAATCCACTGCGGCGACACCTGGGTCACCTGCAGCATGGTCGGCGCCAGGTAGCTGAACACGCAGAACATGCCGGCAAAGCCGATCGAGGCAATGGCCAACGCCATCCACACCTGCGGCAGGGTGAAGGCTTGCAGTTCCTTGCGTGGGTCGCTACGCACTTCATCGTGGCGCTGAGGTACATAACGCCAGACCATGGCGATGGTGCACAAGGCAATGGCGCCGACCAGCACGAACGCCGAGCGCCAGCCGAAATACTGGCCGAGGAAGGTGGCCACCGGGTTGCCGAGCAGCATGGCCAGGGTCAGGCCCATCATCACCCGGGCCACGGCTCCCGCTCGCTGATCCTTGGCCACCATGCTCGATGCCACCACGGCGGCAATGCCGAAGTAGGCGCCATGGGGCAGGCCGCTGATGAAGCGGAAGGCCACCAGGCCGCCGAACGACGGTGCAAAGGCGGTGGCCAGGTTGCCCAGGGCATACAGCAACATCAACAGCAGCAGCATGTGCTTGCGCAGCAGCTTGGCACCCAGAATCGCCAGGGCAGGCGCACCGACCATCACCCCCAGCGCATAGGCGCTGATGGCATGGCCCACTTGCGGCTCGCTCAATTGCAGGTTGCTGGCAATGTCGGGCATCAGGCCCATGATGGCGAATTCGCCGGTGCCAATGGCAAAGCTGCCCAGCGCCATGGCGGCTTCCATCTTGGCGACGGTACTTTTACTGGGGAGCGGGGGGAGTTCCTGGACTGACATCTGTATCCCTATTGAGGCATGCGTTGAAACATGCTGAAACGTTCAAGGCGGGATGATAGTCAATCGGCGACTGCAACGTCGAGGAAGCCGAGCGGCTTCCTCGCGCGTTCGCCTGGTTCAGGCAGGCTCTGCAGCCGGGCTGGCGAAGGCTTGGGGAGCAGCCTGAAGACGGGACTGCAACTGGTCCACGTAGGCTTGGGCATGCTGGATGTCAGCGAACGACACGGGGTGCCCGTCGATGATCACTTTGCAGCCTGCGTCCTGCTCATTGCGTACGATTTCAATCTTCATGCCTGCTCCTTGATGTTGTTCTGGCGCGGGCGAGAATAGCTTGATTAGCTGCCTAATTAAAATGAAATAACCGCTCTAGGAAGCACTTTTCAGCCTTTCTGCATGTTCCCGAAGTGCCTGCGTCGGTAGGTCCCTGTGGGAGCGGGCGTGCCCGCGAAGAAGGCAGCGCGGTGGATGGCACCGGCTCCGCCGGTGTTCGCGGGCATGCCCGCTCCCACAATGGGGTCGCGCAAGCATTGGACAGGGTTACAGGGTCAGCTTCTTGCTGAATTTGGTCTCCATGACAATATGCGAAGCGGTATGGGTCACACCCTTGATCATGTTGATCCGGGTCAGCTCGGCATTCAGCTCGCCTAGCGTGTGGGTGGTGAGGTGGATGATGAAGTCCATTTCCCCCGACACCGCATACACCGCCTGCACCGAATCCATCTTGCGCAACGTGGTCATCACGTCGGTATAGCTCTTGTTGCTGCACGAGGTCATGGTGAAGCAGTTGATCACCTGCTGCACCTTGTCCTGGTCGATGCGCACGCTGTAGCCGGTGATCACCCCGGCGTTTTCCAGGCGGTTGATGCGCTCCTGCACGGCCGAGCGCGACACGCCCAGCCTGCGCGCCAGCGAGGCAGTAGGCTCGCGGGCGTTGGCCTGCAACAGTGCCAGTAGTTGGCGGTCCTTTTCGGTCAGCTTGAACAGCGCGCCGGGGGGCAGGGCATCCATGGCGATTCCTGTGATGTTCTAGTTGTTATAGTGCGCACGGGCTTCCTGAAACTTGTCCATCAGCTTCAGCCCGGCATACACCGTTTGCGCCGCAGCCGGCCCGAACGGCCCACCGTTCCATTCCAGGCCGTAGGCGTCGAACAGGCGGTAGCGGTCGCTTTCGCCGCAGACCGCTTCGGCGACCACCCGCGCGCCCACGGGTGCGGTGTTCATACCATGGCCTCCAAATGATGTACAAGCCCACAAGCCCGGGCCCAGCGGGCCGATGTGCGGCATCTTGTGGCGGGCATAGCCCATCAGGCCAGACCAGGCCTTGGCGATCTTCAAGCCTTGCAACTGGGGGTACACGCTGAGGATGTCTCGGGTCAGCAGCTGCCCCAGCCGCTGTTCGTCCTGCAGGTTGCGCGTAGTGATATGGCCACCCCACAGCAGGCGGTCGCCCTCGACAATGCGGTAGTAGTCAGACGCACGGCGGTTGTCACCCACTGCATCCGTAGTACGTACCACGTCACGCAGGCGCTCACCCAGGTGCCCGGTCAGCACCACATAGGTGGCAATCGGCAGGAACGCCCGGCGTAACTGGCCGAACTCGGGGCCACCGTAGCCACCGCAGCAGTACACCACATCGCTACAGCTGACCGCGCCCTGGGCAGTGACCACCCGGTGGTGGCCGTGCTTGCGCTCAACCCGCAGCATGGGCGACTGCTCGTGGATGCGGCCGCCGGCAAGCTCCACCAGCTCGGCCAGGCCCAGGCAGTAGTTCAAGGGGTGGAAGTGAAAACCATGGCTGTCGCGCAGCCCCTGGAAGTAGCGGTCGGTGTTCAGGCGGCTGCGCAGTGCCTGGGTATCGAGGTACTCCATATTGAAATCGAAGTCGCGGGCCATGCGGTCGCGGGTACGCTGCAGGTTGTCGGCGTCGTCGTAGCGCACCACGCTGAGTTTGCCGGTGGTGGCGGCGCAGCCAGGCAACTGGTGCCGGGCAATGGTGTCGCGAACGATATCGACACCCTCCAGCGACAACCGGAAAAGTGCGGCTGCGGTCTGCTTGCCGCAGCGGCGCTCGATCGCCGACAGCCCCTCGGACCAGCCCTGCAGCACAAAACCGCCATTGCGCCCGGACGCGCCCCAAGCCACCCGTGCCGACTCGATCACGACCACGGTGCGCCCCCGCGCCAGCAGTTCACGGGCCACGCTAAGGCCGGCCAGGCCACCACCGATCACGCAGACATCGGCCCGGGTTTCGCCGGCCAGGGCAT
The DNA here is from genome assembly GCF_044769185.1 of Pseudomonas sp. NPDC090592. Taxonomy (NCBI): domain Bacteria; kingdom Pseudomonadati; phylum Pseudomonadota; class Gammaproteobacteria; order Pseudomonadales; family Pseudomonadaceae; genus Pseudomonas; species Pseudomonas sp. NPDC090592. The sequence goes on along the minus strand of NZ_JBIVXJ010000021.1, from coordinate 93,129 downwards.
TGCGCAGCGGGGCTGGGCGCATGGTCCCGGTGTAGTAGTTGTTGCTGTAGCTGGACATCGGCTGGGTCATCCTTTTACTGGGCGCTGCAGGTTTCGCGGGCATGGGGGTGCCGCACGCCCTCCAGTTGAAGGGCGTTGGCGTTTGGCTCAGGGGTTACTGCACTTGCGTGAGGTCGGCGCCGTACCACTTCTCGGACAGCTGCTTCAGGGTGCCATCGGCCTTCATGCTGTCGACGGCCTTGGCCAGCTCGGCATTGAAGGCGTCGTCGCCCTTGTCGGTGGCGATGGCCAGCGGTTCGTAGTAGGCAGGTTTGCCCTGTACCGGAGCGATCGGGTAACCGGCCTTGATCGCCCCCATGATGGTGGGCAGTGCCGACAGGGTGGCGTCCAGGCGCGTACCGTTGCCCATGCGCAGGTCGTCGAGCGGGCCCATGCTGTCGCCGTAGGTTTGCACATCGCCCGGCTCGACTTCATAGGTGAAGGCCGGCACATCCGCGGCATCGATCTTCAGGCGGCGGTTGATGTAGTCCTCGGAGGTGGTACCTGCTTCCACGCCGATGGTCTTGCCATTGAGGTCGGCCGCGCTGGCGCCGGCAGCATCCTTGTGCACGGCGAACACGTAGGGCGTGTAGTAGTAGATGGCCGGGAAGTCGAGCACCCGGCCACGCTCGGTGGTGGGGGTCATCGAGCCGACCGACAGGTCCCAGCGGCTGGCCCAGCGCCCGGCGGTGATGATGCCGTACTCCGGGGTGACGAATGCCACCTTGCTGCCCAGGCGTTTGCCTATCTCGTTGGCCACATCGATGTCGAAGCCCTTGAGGGTGTTGTCCTCACCGAGGAACGACTGCGGTGGCCAGTTGGCGGCGGTGGCCACTTTCATCACCTTGCTCTGGTGGATGCGATCAAGGGTGGCACCGGCCCAGGCGGCACCGGCCATCAGGGTCAGGCTGCCGGCAACGGCGGTGAGTGCGAACAAGCGTGCGACTGGGTTCATTCGGTAAGTCTCCGGGCATGCGATTGTTGTTGTGGTGTTGGCACAGCGGTAGACACAGGCCTCAGTGGCTGAAGATCTGCGAAAGGAACTCCCTGGCGCGCGGATGGCGCGGGTTGTCGAAGAACGCGTTGGGTTGGCCCTGCTCGATGACCTGGCCCTGGTCCATGAAAATGATGCGGTCGGCCACCCGGCGGGCGAAGCCCATTTCGTGGGTGACGCAGAGCATGGTGATACCGTCCTGGGCCAACTCGCCCATCACGTCGAGTACTTCCTTGACCATTTCCGGGTCCAGCGCCGAGGTCGGCTCGTCGAACAGCATGATCCGCGGTTTCATGCACAGCGCGCGGGCAATTGCCACACGCTGTTGCTGGCCACCGGAAAGCTGCCCGGGGAACTTGTCGGCCTGGCTGGCGATGCGCACCCGGTCGAGGTATTCCAGGGCCAGGGCGCGGGCCTGGGCCTCGCTGAGCTTGCTGACCAGGCGCGGGCCGAGCATCAGGTTTTCCAGCACGGTCAGGTGCGGGAACAGGTTGAACTGCTGGAACACCATGCCGACCTGGCGACGGATGGCAGCCACGCTGGCTGCATCACGGTTCAGCGGGTTGCCGGCGATCAGCACCTGGCCTTTCTGGAAGTCTTCCAGCAGGTTGAGGCAACGAATCAGCGTGGATTTGCCCGAGCCGGACGGGCCACAGACCACCACGATCTCGCCGCTGGCGATCTCCAGGTCGATGCCCTTGAGCACGTGAAATTCGCCGTACCATTTCTGCAGGCCGCGGATCGACACGGCCGCCTGGGCGGCAGCGGGGGTGAAAGGCTGGTTCATCATCAGGCTCCTCGATCAGCGGTGGGCGCGGTTGAAACGGTTTTCCAGGCGCGACTGCACGGCTTCGAGCAGGATCGACAGTACCCAGTACAGGACGGCGGCGGTGATCAGCATTTCCAGGTGACGGAACTCGGCACGGCCCTGGGTGCGGGCGAGGAACATCAGCTCCCACACGCCGATCACCGACACCAGCGAGCTGTCCTTGAGCATGGAGATGAACTGGTTGCCGGTGGGCGGGATGATCAGGCGCATCGACTGCGGCAGGATCACCCGGGTCATGGCCTGGAACGGTGTCAGGCCAATCGCCCGCGACGCTTCCCACTGCCCGCGCGGGATGCTGCTGATGCCGGCACGGAAGATCTCGGTCATGTAGGCGCCATAGCACAGCGACAGGGCGAGGATGCCCGCCGGTACTGCACCCACCACGTAGCCGAGCTGGGGGATGCCGAGGTAAATCAGGTAGATCTGGATCAGCAGCGGCACGCCCCGGAAGAACGAGGTGTAGAAGCTGGCAATGGCGATGGCGAAGCCGTTGGACGACAGCCGCGCAGTTGCCCCCAGCAACGCCAGGACGAAGGCGATGGCGATCGAAATGGTCGACACGTAGACGGTGGTGAACACCCCCTGGGTGATCATGAAGCCGACCTTGCTGGCGATGAAGCTGTAGGACAGGTCGAAGGTGTCGAAAAACAGCAGGAACAGCAGCAACAGCTCGCACCAGACGGTGATCACCTGGGCCCGCAGCGGGAAGCGGCCAAGGATGAACAGGTTCAACACCAGGGTGACGGCCAGGGTGCCGGCCACGGCGATGTTGCGCAGCAGCGGTGCCTGCAGGTCGAGCACGATAGGGCCCATCAGCCGGGCCAGGCTCCCGTCACCCACGCCGTAGAACAGGGCAAGGGCGAAGATCATGGCCGTGACCAGACCCATGAAAGCCGGGTTGTCGGTCGCACGCGGTTTGACGATGTGGTCTTTGTACATGGGGGTCGTGCCTCACGGAGCTGGGCTCGTTTGTTGTTGTGGGGTCATTGTAGGGAGGCGAAGCGCAGGCCATAACCCGTCGATATGCAGAGAATCAATGGTTTTTGCTGACAACTGCCAGGCAACGATCATGACATCTGCAAATCTGACCCGGCAGATTGCTGCCGCATCACTGAGTGGAGTACAAATGTGCTCCGGTGCATGCTTGTGAGCTGTTCACTGCGCGCATAGCTGGAATGCCGGGATGCTATGGCAGCTGCCATGCCGGCTCTTTTAGACTGCTGCCTGCGTGCGCCGACATCCGGCCCGCTTGGTCGATAAGGTTGTTTACGTGAATGCTGGCGTACGTTTTCCCGGGCCCTTGGGTATTTTCTGGCTGGGCCTGCTGCAGATCCTGGTGTGGGGTGGTTCGTTCTTTCTGCTGGCGGTGATGGGCAAACCGATCCTGCACGAAACCGGCTGGGACAGTGGCTGGGTGTATGGCGCGTTGTCACTCGGTTTGATGGTTTCGGCGTTGCTGGCACCACTGTCCAGCCGCCTGGTGGCGCGTCATGGTGGGCGCATGCAGTTGGCTGCCAGTGGCGTGGTGGTGGGCCTGGGCCTGTTGGTGGTTGCCAACTGCCACAGCCTGCAGGTGTTCCTGCTGGCCTGGGTGATCATTGGCGCCGGCATGGCGATGGGGCTGTATGAAGCGCTGTTCGCTACGCTCGGGGCCTTGTATGCGGAACGGGCAGGGCGGGCAATTACCGGCATCACGCTGATATCCGGGTTCGCCACCACCGTAACCTGGCCGATCGTGGCGTTTGGCATCGAACAGCTTGGCTGGCGCACGGCCTGCACGGCCTATGCGGTGGTACTGATTGTTGCCGTGGCGCCGTTGTACCTGTGGGTTTTACCGGCGGGCCGACCGCAGCAACAGGCCAAGGGCCCGGCGGCAGCAAGCGCTGTGCCGGTGGACCGGCGCCTGTATTGCCTGCTGACGGCGATCTTCGCCATTGGCGCGATCATCATGACGGCTGTTTCCGTGCAACTGGTGGCGGTACTGCAGGGCCAGGGCCATTCGCTGGCTGCGGCCATTGGCCTGAGCGCCTTGCTCGGGCCGAGCCAGGTGGCGTCGCGGGTGCTGCAGATCATCGCCGGCAAGCGCCACCCGATCTGGACCGCGCTGGTGTCATCGGTGCTGGTCGCGGTTGGCCTTACGCTGGTGGCGGTGGCCCCGGCGGTGACCGCACTGGGCCTGCTGCTGTACGGCTCGGGTAATGGCCTGCGGGCGATTGTCAGGGGGTTGCTGCCGCTGGCCCTGATGCCGCCTGCCCAGTATGTTGCACTGATGGGCAAGATGTCGCGGCCATCGCTGGTCGGCCAGGCGCTGACACCCTTGGTGGGCGGCTACCTGTTCCAGCACTTTGGCGCCATGGGCGTGCTGGCAACCCTGTCGGCGCTGGCCTTGACCAGTGTGGTGCTGGTACTGATGGTGATGCGCACCATCCCTCGGCAAACGGCGTGAACACCCGCCATCCATTCGGTATACAAGGACAACTGCAATGTCGGACACCCCGCGCAACCCGCTGCTGATCGATGGGCCGGTGGGCCAGATCGAGCTGCTGATCGACTACCCCGCCGGCCCACCCAACGGGCTGGTGCTGGTCAGTCACCCGCAACCGCTGTTGGGCGGTAGCCCACGGCATATCGTGCCGCTGACCCTGGCACGGCAGTTGTGCGCCGCCGGTTGGCAGGTGGTGCGGCCGAGCTTTCGCGGGGTGGGGCTGACGCAAGGCGCGCATGACGAGGGCATGGGTGAAGCCGACGACTGTATTGCGGTTATCCGCTACTTTAGCCGGGAGTTGCCTGAACTACCGGTAGCCTTGGTCGGTTTCTCATTTGGTGCTTATGTGTTTGCGCGTGTGGCTGCGGCACTGGAAGGGCAGTTGCAGGCGGTGGCATTGCTGGGGCTGCCGGTAGGCGATGTTCCGGGCGGGCGTTACTACCCGCCATTGCCGGTACCTGTCGATTGCCTGCTGCTGCATGGTGAGCAGGACGAGATGGCCCCGTTGGCCAACGTGCTGCAATGGGCCGGGCCTGAGCAGCGGGCGGTATCCGTGTATGCCGGCGCCAACCACTTTTTCAAGGGTTGCCTGGGGCGTGCGGCGGAGCAGGTGATAGCTCATCTGGCAGTGAGAACCGGTTGATAATGTGGGGCATGGCACCGGCTGCGCCGGTGTTCGCGGGCATGCCCGCTCCCACAAGGTATGGCGTGAGCTCGATGGCAGCGCAGTACCTGTGGGAGCGGCTTTAGCCGCGAAAGGGCCGGAACAGGAGGGTATCAACGCTCCAGGTAATGGGTTTGCGCGGCAAAATCGATGAACCGCTTGCTGGCCAGCGACAGGTACTCCCCCGAGCGCCAGCACAGGCGGAAGCTCATCTGCTGCGCTGGCCGGAAGGGCACGCCGACAATCCCCGGCGTACGCTGCTGCACAGAGCGCAACAAGGTCGCCACGCCCATGTTGTCCAGCGCCGCTTGCACAACCAGCGAGACAAAGTTGCTCTGCAGTGCCACCTGGTAAGTAATCCCGTGCTCGGCAAAGAATGCATCCAGAAGGTGGCGCTGCACGAACGTTCGGTCAAACACCACCATGTCAGTGTTGCGCAGGTCTTCGGCGGTGAGGTAGGCCTTGCCAGCATAGGGGTGGTCGGGGTGCATGCACGCCAGCATCTCGTCGCTGCCCAGCAGGATCGACTCCTTGTCCGGCGGTACCCGTCGCGACTCCAGCAACGCCAGGTCGATCTCCCGTTGTTCCAGGCGGTGCCCGATATCTTCGGCGCTGCCTTCGAACACGGTCATGGCAATGCCCGGGTACAACTGCCGAAAGGCGTTCATCAAACCCGGCACATAGTGCAGGCCGAACATCGGCGGGATGCCCAGGCGCACTTCGCCGCGCTTCAGGTCGGCCATATCGCGCAGTTCTTGCCGGGCAACATCCATTTCGCGTAGGGCCGAGGCAATGCGCGGCAGAAACTGCTCGCCCTCGGCCGTGAGGATCACCTTGCGCGTGGTGCGGTTGAACAGGGTCACGCCCAGTTCTTCTTCCAGCCGGGTGACGGCCATGCTCAGTGCAGGCTGGGCAATATGCAGGTGTTGCGCAGCCTTGGTGAAGCTGCCTTGCCGGACGATTTCGACACAGCAACGCAATGCCTTGAGGTTCATCGAGGGGTACTACCTTTCATGCCAGTTGCATTCATAACGAACTGTGATGCTAAGCATCATAACAATATATTTATTATTATTAACCAGAGGGCCTACGATGCGCGCCACTGAGACATCCTGCAACATCTCAGTCACGCAGTGTAATAACGCTGCAATCCCACGAAGATTTTGAGGTAGTACCCGAAATGGCCAAGGCCGCCGATGTCGTTGTGCAATGTCTGGAAAACGAAGGTGTCGAGTATGTATTCGGCATTCCTGGTGAGGAAAACCTCGACCTGCTCGAATCCCTGCGCAAGTCGAAGATCAAGCTGGTACTGACCCGTCACGAGCAGTCTGCAGGTTTCATGGCTGCCACCTACGGTCGCCTGACCGGCAAGACCGGCGTCAGCCTGTCGACCCTCGGCCCTGGTGCCACCAACCTGGTCACCGCCAGCGCCTACGCCTACCTGGGCGGCATGCCGATGATGATGATCACCGGCCAGAAGCCGATCAAGAAGTCCAAGCAGGGCCGCTTCCAGATCATTGACGTGTGCGGCATGATGGACCCCATCACCAAGTACACCCACCAGTTCGCCTCGGCCGACAACATCCCGTCGCGCATGCGCGAAGCCTTCCGCCTGGCTGAAGAAGAGAAACCGGGTGCCGTGCACCTGGAACTGCCAGAAGACATCGCCGCCGAGCAGACCGACGCCTTGCCGATCCCGCGCAGCCTGCACCGTCGCCCGCTGGCCGAGCACGTGGCCATCGAAGCTGCTGTCGAGAAGCTGCAGAACGCCCGTAACCCGATCCTGGTGATCGGCGCCGGTGCCAACCGCAAGATGACCGCCAAGGTCCTCAAGCAACTGATCGACAAGACCGGCATCCCGTTCATCACCACCCAGATGGGTAAAGGTGTGGTCGACGAGCGCCACCCGCGCTTCCTGGGCAACGCCGCGCTGTCGTCGGGTGACTTCGTGCACCGCGCCGTCGAAGCTGCCGACCTGATCATCAACATCGGCCACGACGTGATCGAGAAGCCGCCATTCTTCATGGTCCGTGGCGGTACCGAAGTCATTCACATCAACTTCCGCTCAGCCGAAGTCGATGCCGTGTACTTCCCACAGGTCGAAGTGATCGGCGACATCGCCAACGCCGTGTGGCAGATCAGCGAAGCGCTGACCGACACCTCGCACTGGGATTTCACCCGCCTGCTGGCGATCCGCGAGGCCAACGAAGCGCAAATCGCCGAAGGCGGCGACGACAACCGCTTCCCGGTCTATCCGCAGCGCCTGGTTGCCGACATCCGTCGCGTACTGCCATCCGAAGGCATCGTGGCCCTGGACAACGGCATCTACAAGATCTGGTTCGCCCGTAACTACAAGGCGCACAAGCCAAACACCGTGCTGCTGGACAACGCCCTGGCGACCATGGGTGCTGGCCTGCCATCGGCCATGGCTGCGCATTTGGTACACCCGGACCGCCCGGTGATTTCGGTGTGCGGCGACGGCGGCTTCATGATGAACAGCCAGGAGCTGGAAACGGCCGTGCGTCTGGGTATGCACATCACCGTGGTGATCCTGCGTGACGATGGCTACGGCATGATCCGCTGGAAGCAGGCCAACATGGGCTTCACCGATTTCGGCCTGGACTACGGCAACCCGGACTTCGTCAAGTACGCCGAAGCGTACGGTGCCAACGGCCACCGCGTGGAAAGCGCCGAGGGCCTGCTGCCGCTGCTGGAACACTGCATCAAGACCCCAGGCGTGCACGTGATCGACTGCCCGGTCGATTACAGCGAGAACGACCGCATCCTCAACAGCGAGCTGCGTGAGCGCGCGCTGGCGGTCTAAGCCCTGAGGCCCGGCGCCACCCGCAATGGCTGGCGCCGTCCCTGTAGGAGCGGCCTTGTGTCGCGATGGGCTGCGCAGCGGCCCCCTGCAATTTCTGCTGCGAAGCTGAGATCCCGGGGCCGCTGCGCGCCCCATCGCGACACAAGGCCGCTCCTACAGGTACCACGCAGGGCTTGAGAGGTTCGCGAGCCCTGTGCGGCTTCAGCCGCGAACACCGGCAAAGCCGGTGCCATCCATCACGTCACCCCTCAGCGGGCGAGCTCGACATCCTTGATATTGGCAATAGGGCCGAGAATCGACGGGTCGAATGCTGCCTGTGGCTGCTGGCTGGCCAGCCGTTGCGGGTAGTCGGGGTTGGCCAGCGCGGCCTTGCCAAGCGCAATGATATCGGCGCCCTCGTCCAGAGCGGTTACTGCACGCTGCGGGTCATCCAGGCCGCCATTGGCAATCAGCAGCGTACCAGGCGCATAGCGGCGTGCGAGTTTCACCAGGCTGGCTGTGTTCCCCGCAAACGCAGGCTGCCAGGCTTGATGTTCGGTGACATGGATGAAGTCGACACCGGATGCCTGCAGCGAGCCGAAGATCACTTCCGCGTCCTGTTCACCTCCCACCCATTTGTGTTCGAAGTCGTTCACCTTGCCTTGGGATATACGCACACCCAACGGCACATCCCCGACACTGGCGCGAACTGCCTTGATCACCTCCAGCGTCAGTTGCACGCGACGTTCGCTGCTGCCGCCCCAACGGTCGGTGCGCTGATTGCTGTAGTCGGTGAGGAACTGGTCCAGCAGGTAGCCATTGGCGCCGTGGATCTCGATACCGTCGAAACCTGCAACACGCATGGCCCGTTGCGCGGCACTGGCAAAGCCACTGATGACATCGGCGATCTCTTCATCGCTCATGGCCTTGGGCTCGGCATAACGTCCATTGCCGTGATAGAAGCGCATCTGCTCGCCTTTTGGCCTTACCGCCGAGGGCGCAATGGTATCTGGCCTGAAACGGTTGCCCTGGCTTAGTGCACCGGCATGCATCAGTTGGGCAAACACCAGGCCCCTGTGTGCCTGGATCCGCTGGACAAGCGTTTGCCAGGTACGCGCCTGCTGGTCACTCCCCATGCCCGGCTGGTTCAGGTAACCCTGCGAGTAGGCCTGGTCGGTGTACAGGCCTTCGCTGATCATCAGGCCGAAACCGCCCTTGGCGAAGCGCTCGTAGTAGTCGGCCATTGCCACGGTGGCGTCGCCTGCCGCGGTGGCGCTGACACGGGTCATGGGTGCCACCGCCAGGCGATTGCGCAATGGGCGGCCGGCAATATCTGTTTGAGTTAAAGTGCGTGCAGTGGAATGCGTCATCGGATTTCCTCTCGGGCCAGCAATGGCGGGCGCAGTAGCTTGGTTTCATCAAGGCTACGGCTGTGCTTGCTTCGGACCAAGCTGGCCAAGAGAGAAGCCGGTTTAACAAAAAAGGATAAAGCCATGCTTGTTGCAGACCTGCGCGTGTTCCTTGCCGTTGTTGCCGCTGGCACCCTGTCGGCGGCAGGCCGCCTGCTCGACATTTCGCCGATGCAGGTGTCGCGCAGGCTCGCCTCGCTGGAAGAGGAACTGGGCGTGCGCTTGTTCCACCGCACCACCCGCGCCGTGTCGCTGACCACCGAAGGCGAAGCGCTGCTGCCGTACGCCAGGACCATGACGGAGGCAGAGGACAGTGTGATGGGTGAGCTGCGTCCATCCTCGGGCAGTGTAAGGGGGCTTTTGCGCATCACCGCGCCCAGCGTGTTTGGCCAGGGCATCGTGGTCGGACTGCTGCCGGCATTGCTGGCGCAGCACCCGGAGTTGCGGATAGACCTGGATGTATCGGACAAGCTGGTGGACCTGGTCGGGCAGGGCATGGACCTGGCTTTGCGGGTGGCGCCCCTGGCCGACTCGGAGCTGGTGGCGCGCAAGCTTGCCCCCAACCCTCGTGTACTGTGTGCTTCGCCGGCCTACCTGCAGCGCCATGGCCAGCCCGCTACGCTGGATGCGCTGGAACAGCATGCCTGCATCATGTTGCAGGCGGTGCCGCGCTGGCCGTTCGTGGTCGACGGTGCGCTGCAGTATCGGCGCCTGCCTGCCCGGGTGAGTACCAGCAGCGTCGATGCTGTCAGGTCGGCAGCTGTCCAAGGGCTGGGCATTGCCATGCTGGCCTATTGGGATGTGTTTCAGCAGATCCGTGATGGCGCGCTGGTGGAAATCGCGCTGCAGGACGCACAGATGGAGCAGTTGGCCGTCTGGGCGGTGATGCCGACGCGCCGGTATGTTCCGACACGGGTCAAGGTGTTTCTGGCGGCCCTGGAGAGCGCCTTGGCGAGCTATGGCCAAGGCACTTGAGCCAGTGCTCGCTCTCTCGAAGGCAATGCAGTCTCTCGAAGCCAGTGCAGTCCCTGTGGGAGCGGGCAAGCCCGCGAAGAATCCACCACGGTGGATGGCACCGGCTGCGCCGGTGTTCGCGGCCACGGCCGCTCCCACAGGGATTGCGCAAGCACCTGGCTTTTGAACAAGTCAGGAGGCTGTCTTCAACAGACCTTGCAAGCTGGCCAGGATAGCGTTGGCATCGTAAGGCTTGCGTGTTACCGGTAAATGCTGCAAATGCTCGGGAATACTGATGCCGTCGCCATAGCCAGTGGCAAACAAAAACGGAATCTGCCGCCGCACCAGTTCATCGGCCACCGAAATGGAGGTGCCGGTGCCCAGGTTTACATCCAGGATCGCGGCATCCGGTGCGCGATTAGCAAGCAGCCGTATGGCTTCGTCCTCGGAGCTGGCGGTGATCACATCCTTGATCTGCGCGTCATTGAGAATCTGCTCCAGGCCAACGGCGATCACCAGTTGATCCTCAAGGATCAGTACACACAAGCCTGCACGCGCGGCAAAGGCATTGGCCGCCTGCGCGATCGGCGCGGCGACGCTCGCGGGCTCGGCGGCTTCGGCGAGCGAGAAGTGCTTGGCCGGGATCCTCAACAGCCCTTGCAGGCCCTCGGGGTGATACTCCACCGCACTGGTGCCGCCAAGGTCGAACGGAATGCTGCGATCGATCAGCACCGAGCCAAAGCCACTGCGGCTGGGCGGGCGTACTGTCGGCCCGCCGCTTTCGCGCCAGGTAATGGCACACGCGCCCGTCACCTCGATGCTCCAGGCCACCGAAAGCTTGCCACCAGCCCGCGACAGCGCGCCGTACTTGGCGGCATTGGTAGCCAGCTCGTGCAGCACCAGGGCCATGACCGAATAGGCGCGGGCATCAAGGATCACGTTCGGACCCAGCAACTCGATTACGCCGGCAGCAGTGCGGTAGGGCGATAGCTCGGCCTCCAGCAGTTTGGCCAGGCGCCCGCCACCATCGCCTCGCACTACCTGGTCGTGGGCGAGGGATAACGCCTGGATGCGCCCCTTCAGTGTGACCACGTAATCATGCAGGGTCTGGCTTTCGGAGGTCGGGTGGGCAACCAGCGCGCCGATCAGCGAGAGAATGTTCTTGACCCGGTGGTTGAGCTCTTCGTTGAGGATGCGCTGGCGGACTTCAGCCTTGGAGCGCTCGCTGGCCAGCAGCTCGCTGTTGTACAGCACCACTTCGACAATGGCAGTACGAATGGCATCGCCAAACTGGCGGTCCTGCTCGGACCACGGTAGCGACTGCTGGTGAACGGTTTCTTTCCAAAGGGCGAAACTCTTGCGCGGTGTCAGGCGGTCGCCCAGCGCGCCGCTGTCGTAGGTCTTGTTCGGGTCGCCGGCCCAGTCGAGCGTCTCGATCACTTCTTTGCGGAAGAAGATCAGGTAATCCCTGGGGTGCTGCGACATCGGAATGATCAGCACGCCAGACACGTCGGTGAAGTAGGCCTGGGCTGCAGGCAGCACCATCGACAGGCGGTTCGACGCCCAGGTGCGGCCGTCGCTGACCATGTCGGCCAGACGCAGCAGATCAGGCACCGCCGACTTGGGTGGGGCCAGCCCGGCGGTCGCCCAGCGACCCTGCAGCGACATGCCGATGCCGTCGCAGGGGATCAGCGACATCAGCCGAGGCAGGCGCGCATGGAAGAACCCGTCGATGTCAGCAGCCTGGTTGGCGTCACGCAGCAGGCTGTCCAGCGCTTTGTGCACGTGCACGGCGGCTTCGAGCTTTTGCCGGCTGCGCAGGGTCTCGATATGCAGGGAGAAGAACTCACCGAACATTTCCGCTGCTACCCGCTGGCCCATGGTCAGCGTGCGTGGTGCATAGTGATGGCAGGCGATCAGCCCCCACAGCTCGCCGCTGACGATTACTGAAATCGACATCGAGGCGCCCACGCCCATGTTGCTCAAATACTCGCAGTGGATAGGCGAGACGCTGCGCAGGTGCGCGTAGGAGAGATCGATTGGCTCGCCCGAGGGGTCGAGCACCGGGTCGATGGGCACCGTCTTGAACTGGGCATCCGAGATCACCCGGATCGGGTTGCGCAGATACAACGCACGGGCCTGTTGGGGGATATCGGAAGCCGGGAAGTATTGGCCCATGAAGCTTTCGAGGTCGCTGCGCCTGGCTTCTGCAACCACCTTGCCGGCGCCGTCCGCGCCCAGCTGGTAGATCATCACCCGGTCGTAACCGAGCACGGCACGTATGAACCGCGCGGCGTCGCGAAACAGCTTGCTGGTCTGGTCGATTTCACGCAGCTGGGCGATCAGCGTACGGGCCAGCTCGACGGGCTCGGCAATGCTGGCGCCGGCGGGCTCGAATTCGAGGATAGCCGTGCCTTTGAACAGATGGGCGGCGATATCAAAGGCCTGGCCGTTGGGCAGCTTGATGCCGAAGCTGAGCGCGGGCCGCGAGGCTTCCCGGGTACGGGCCAGTGCGTTGCGCAGGGTGTGGGCTACCTCGTCACCGAGCACCGCTTGCAGTTTCTGGCCATTGATTTCGCCGCTTACGCCAAGTATTTGCGGGACGTTGACCGAATGACGCAAGACCACGGTTGCCGATGCATCGCAGGCCAGCAGGCAGCCATGGGGCTGGATGCTGCCGGGAATCTGGATAGGCTCACGGTCGCAGTTGGTCAGGTTTACTGGGTTTTCGGGTGTCATTGGCCGTGCCTGTAGGGAAGAAGAGGCTGCCAGCAGGCTGCCATCGTCCGTCAGACTAGCAGGCCTTGCCCGCCTTGTGACTACATGGAAGCGTCACTGCGCGCTTCGGTAAAGCCCAGCTCTCGGATGAACATCGAGAACAGCTCCGGGTGCGACGAGATGTTCAGCTTCGCGTACAGGTGGCGCCGGTGCACCTTGATGGTCTCCGGTGAGATGCCCAGCCGTTGCGCCATGGCTTTTGACGAGTAGCCGCGCAGGATCAGCCGGGCAATTTCCAGTTCCCGCTCGGATAGCAGGCCCTGGCCGAACCTGGCCAGGGCATCGCCGACCGGGGGCTGTACAGGCAGCGATTGCGCGCTGCATGACCAGTGCTGCTGGAGCAGGGCCAGCACCCAGGCACTGACCAGGTTCAGCTTGCCCAGCGCTGTTGTGTCAAAGGCGCGACGCATGCCCAACGACAGCGACAGCACACCTGCAGGTAGCTGCAGCAGGAACTGCACCTCGTCCACCAGCACATGGTCCTGGAAGTAGTTCTGGTAGTAGTCGGTTTGCCAGAAATGGTCCGGGGCGACTTCCTCGAGGTGGTAGCAACCACTGGCCAGGCCTTCGCGGGCGGCCTGGTAGAACGGGTCGAGCAGGTACAAACCGTCGAGGTACAACTCACCGGCGGCAGGCGCCGGGGCGGCGTCGTATTCCTCCAGTACAAGCGGTGCGCCCTGGGCCGGGAAGTGGATCGCCAAGGCGTTGTCGAACGGCACCCAATGGCGCAGCACCAGGATCAGCTGGCGCCAGAAGCGCGGGCTGCCGATGTGCTCGATTGCCCGGGCCAGGGCAGTGTGGCTGGCAACTTCATTAAAGAGAATATCCACGACAGCATCCTTGGAGAGACTAGGGCAAGCAGGGCCGCGTTGCGGCCTATCGCCGGCCTGGGGCATTGGCGCCTGATTCGCCACAGCTGTCAACCGGGGGTAACCCTTAGTGGGAATTGCCCAGCCGGTTACCGCCGCATAGATTCCATCCCCATCAAGCGGGCCGTCGAGCCCGCCACGCTTCGCTTCCTGGTTCTGCCTCCTGACACCAACAATAACGTGAGGATGAACAAATGACGTCCAGTAGTGCACCTGCTCCAGCGCTCAAACCGACGCTGAGCGTCGCTGATGTAGTCGCCATCACTGTTTCTTCGGTAACCCCCGCCAGCTCGGTGTTCGTCATCGCGCCATTTGCCATCGCCCAGGCCGGCACCGGGGTGATCTGGGCTTTCATGCTGGGCGGTGTGCTGGCGCTGATGTTTGCGCTTTGCTATGCCGAACTGGGCCGTGCGCATAGCGCGGCAGGCGGTGAGTACGTGTTTGCCAAGCGGGTTTTCGGCGGGATGGCTGGCTATGCCACCTTCCTCACCGTGCTGGCGATGCTGGTGTTCATTCCACCGGTCCTGGCCACGGGGGCCGCCACATACCTGAATGCGGCACTGGGCACCGAGCTTGACGGGCAGGCGGTGGCGTTGGTGATTGTCACGCTGGGTTACCTGCTGGCGATCCTCAACATCAAGCTGAACGCATGGGTTACCGGCATCTGCCTGCTACTTGAGGTGGCGGCATTGATGGTGATTGTGGTGCTGGGCTTCGGCCATGCCGGGCAGCCGGTCAGCAGCCTGGTCAGCCCGTTGGTACTCGACAACGGCATGCTCCACGCCGCGCCCTGGGCACTGGTGGTTGGCGCGATCGGCACCGCACTGTTCTCGTTCAACGGCTACGGCGGCGCCGTGCTGCTGGCCGAGGACATGAAGTGCGGCGGCCGTGGTATCCCCAAGGCGGTACTGTGGTCACTGGTGCTGGTGGTGGCCATTGAAGTGATCCCGCTGGTGGCGCTATTGATCGGTGCCCCCTCGCTGCAGGCGATGCTGGCCAGCCCCGATCCGATCGGCTACCTGTTGACGGCACATGGCAACGAAACCTTGTCACGCCTGGTCAGTGCCGGGATCTTCCTTTCTGTGTTCAACGCCATCATCGCGCTGGTGATCCAGAGTGGGCGGGTGATCTACAGCAGCGGGCGCGACGCACTGTGGATGCCGACCCTGAACCGTGCCTTCACCCGGATCCACGCCAAGTGGGAGTCGCCGTGGCTGGCCACGCTGTTCCTTGCCGTGCCATCTGCGGCCCTTACGTTCAGTTCCAATCTGGCCGAACTGACCTCGTTCACGGTACTGCTGATTCTCTGCGTGTACCTGATGGTGGGCTTGTGCGCACTGTTCAGCCGGGTACTGCGCCGCGACCGTGAGCACCCTTACCGCATGCCGCTGTGGCCGCTACCGGCACTGGTGGCCGTGACCGGTGCCGGCTACCTGCTGACGACCCTGCTGGCTGCGGCGTCAGCCCGGGACATTTTCATCATCGTTGGTATCTTGCTTGTCTCGGTGTTGCTGTACGGCACCTATGGCAAGTTGAGCCCAGCGTTCCAGAAACTTTGAGCGAGAAACACGATGCGAGCACGCGATTTCGGCATTACCCTGGGCCTTGGCCAGCCAGGCCCGCACAATGCCATTACCGATGTACCCGGTGTGCGGGTTGGCCATGCCACCCTGAACACCAGCCATGCCGGGAAACCGGTGCGTACCGGGGTCAGTATCATCGAGCCGCGGGTAGGCCCGGCGCGCTATCAGCCCTGTTTTGCCGGCTGTCATGTACTCAATGGCAATGGTGATGCCACGGGCCTTGAGTGGATTCGCGAAGCAGGCCTGCTGACCACCGCCATTGCCACCACCAACACGCACAGCGTCGGCGTGGTACGTGACGCACTGATTGCCCACGAGCATGCGACCCTGGCGGACCACGCGACGTACTGGTGCATGCCCGTGGTAATGGAGACCTATGACGGTGTGCTGAACGATATCTGGGGCCAGCATGTCAATGCCGACCTGGTGCAGCAGGCGCTGGCGGCAGCCCGCAGCGGCCCGGTGGTGGAGGGGGCGGTTGGTGGTGGTACCGGGATGATTTGCCATGAGTTCAAGGGCGGTATCGGGACTGCATCGCGGGTATTGCCGGCCGGGCAGGGTGGCTGGACGGTGGGGGCCTTTGTCCAGGCCAACCATGGGCAGCGCCGCGACCTGCGGGTGGATGGTTACCCGGTCGGCAGGGTGTTGCATGACCTGCCTTCGCCATTCGACCTGCAGGACACCCCGGGCATGGGCTCGATCGTGGTGGTGCTGGCCACTGATGCTCCTTTGCTGCCTCATCAATGCCAGCGCCTGGCACAACGGGCGGCGCTGGGGATTGCCCGCACGGGGGGCGGTACCGATGACTCCAGTGGCGATATCTTCCTGGCGTTTTCAACGGGTAACACAGGGCTGGCGCCTGCCGATTACAACCGTCGCGACCTGCCCGTGACGGCGCAGGTGACGATGGTCAACAACGACCATATTTCGCCGCTGTTCGCCGCGGCGGCCGAGGCGGTGGAAGAGGCGATTGTCAATGCGATCCTGGCGGGGTGCCCGATGCAGACTGAGGACGGGCGCGAGGTGCCAGGCCTTACCGGGGACCGCTTGCTGGCAGCGCTCAGGCAAGTGGGCTGGCAGACTCAGGGTGCTCCCTTTAACGAATGATCAGCATGATCTCTGTGGGAGCGGGCGCGCCCGCGAAGAAGGCGTCGCAGTGCATGGCACCGGCTTTGCCGGTGTTCGCGGGCACGCCCGCTCCCACAGGGTGGACTGCCCCCAAAAAGTTGGACAGTTTCAGCCACCAGCCTGAACAGCCTGGGTCCTGTATTTTACAGGGCTCAGGCCGTTCAGCTTCAGCTTGATGCGGTCGTGGTTGTAGTAGTGGATGTACTCGTCCAGACCGGTCTTTAGTTCCTCGACGCTCTCGAAGCGTTTTTGGTGGAAAAACTCGGATTTAAGCGTACCAAAAAAGCTCTCCATCGCCGCATTATCCAGGCAGTTTCCTTTACGCGACATGCTCTGCTTCAGCCCCTGCATTGAGAGTTTGTGGCGGTACTGCGAATGCTGATAGTGCCAACCTTGATCCGAGTGCAGCACCAGTTTCGGCGTGTGCCCTAGACGCTGGAAGGCCTTGTCCAACATGTTCATCACTAGTTCAAGGCGAGGGCTGCTGGCCACCTCATATGCCACGATTTCCGCGTTGTACAAATCCATCACCGGTGAAAGGTAGACCTTCTGCTGGGCCACCTTGAACTCGGTCACATCGGTCACCCACTTTTGATTCGGGCGCTGCGCAAGGAAGTTTCGCTCCAGCAGGTTTGGAGCGATTGTGCCGACCACGCCCTTGTATGAGCGGTATTTTTTCGGTCGCACGAGCGAGCGCAGATCGAGTGCGACCATTAGGCGTTCCACCACCTTCTTGTTGACCAGGGTGCCGCTGTTACGGATCACAGCGGCAATGCGCCGGTACCCGTAACGTCCCTTTTCCTCATGGTAAATACGCTGGATCTGCTGCTTCAGGGCGGCATGTCGGTCTGGCCTGGATTGCGCCTGCAACTGGTAGTAGAACGTGCTGCGCGGTAGATCCGCCAGCAGCAAGAGATCAGTCAGGGGGAACTGTTGCTTGAGCCTAGAGACAATCAGGGCTTGTTCTCCCGCCTTCGTTGTTCCTCCCGTAGTTTTTTCAACTCCTTTAGGTAGGCGTTCTCCATGCGCATGTATTCAAGCTCAGCCATCAACTGCTCGCGGGTTTTGTCCGTGTCATCGGCGGTGACAGGTTTGAGGGGCTTGGGCCTTTTCGTCATGGCAGTAGGCTTTCTTCTCTGGAGGGGAGATAAAGTGGGTTCACCACTGTAATGCTGCTGTGCCCAAATGCCTATCTGCGAGGACTGGCTGAGACCGAAATGGGCCGCAGTCTGGCGAAGAGAAAGCTGGTGCTGGCGCATGTAGTCAAGAACTGACTGCTTGAAAGCGGGGCTGTGTCGCTGGCCCTTTTTACGCAGGCTGAAGCGCCCATGCTGCTGATAGGTTGCAACCCAACGCCGCAGTAGGCTGACATCCATTACAAATCGCTGAGCTACCTTGCGCAAGCCATCGCTGCCTTCCAGATAGGCCTGGACGGCGGTGAGTTTGAAATGATCTGGGTATTTGCTCATCGGGACACCCCAAGAAATTGGATGGGTGTCCAACTTCTTGGGGGCAGTCCAGGGATCGCGCCAGCTTTTGGAAATTGAGCAAGACAGTTGCTCCCACAGAGTCCTGCGATAACCTACAGGTTGTGTGTACGCCAGGCGGGTTCGGACAAACGCTCGACAAAAAAATCGGCCAATGCCTGCACCTTACGCGGCCGGCTGCGCGCCGAGGGCGTGACGAAATACAGCCCGCCCTGGATCATGTTCCATTCGGGCAGAAGCCGCTCCAGGCGGCCATCAGCCAGGTATTCAGCGGCAATGAACTCCGGGAGCTCGGCAATCGCCAGACCCGCCAGCAACGGCGCCACCAAGGCATCGGAGTTGGTAACCCGTAGCGGCCCACGCGGTGTCACATCCTGTTCCGTGCCATCGTGGTGGGTAAAGCGCCACACCTGGCTGCGGGCGCGGTAGGCGTAGCTCATGCAGGCGTGCTCGGCCAGATCGTGCGGATGTGCAGGGCGGCCATGCTCGGCAATATACCCCGGTGCCGCCAGCAGGTACTGGGTCACCGGGCAGATACGCCGTGCCACCAGTGAAGAGTCGGGCAGTGCGGCAATCCGCAGGGCGGCATCAAAGCCGTCGGCCACCAGGTCAACCGTCGAGTCGGACAAATGCAGGTCCAGCTCCAGCCCTGGGTAACGCGCCAGCAGTTCGGGCAGCAATGGCGCGACCCAGCGCAGGCCGAATGACATGGGTACCGCCAGGCGCACCAGCCCGCGGGGTTGTAGCGCCAGCTCCAGGGCCTCGCTTTCCATTTCCTCGGCCTGGCGGTACAGCGCGCTGGCCTGTTCGACCATGCGCTGGCCGAATTCCGTCAACGACAGCTGGCGCGAGGTACGGTTGAACAAGCGCCCACCCAGGCGATCTTCCAGGCGGGCGACTGCGCGTGAAACCGTGGGCACTGATACCCCCATGGCGCGTGATGCCGCTGCGTAGGAGCCTTCTTCAGCCACCTTGGCAAACATCGCCAACCCTTCGAAATCCGGGATTCTTGCCATTTCAATTCTGCAATGATGAGTTTCAGATGATTCTATTTTGAAAGCAAGCGCAAGTCGATACGCTTCTCCCCACAGCAACTCACCAACCTGACGGGAGAAACACCATGGGCAAGAAACTCGAAGGCAAGATTGCACTGGTCACTGGCGGCACCACCGGCATCGGCCTGGCCACCGCCAAACGCTTTGCCGAAGAAGGCGCGCATGTTTACATCACCGGCCGCCGCCAGGCGGAGCTGGACAAGGCAGTGGCGCAGGTAGGCAACGCTACCGGAGTGGCGGTCGATTCCACCCGCCTGGACCAGCTGGACCAACTGTATGCCCGCATTGAACAGCAGCATGGGCGCCTGGACGTACTGTTTGCCAACGCTGGCGGCGGGTCGATGCTGCCTCTGGGCGACATCACCGAAGCGCACTATGACGATACCTTCGACCGTAATGTGAAAGGCGTGCTGTTCACCGTGCAAAAGGCACTGCCACTGTTGGCGCGCAACGCCTCGATCATCCTGACCGGTTCTACGGCAGCCAGCTCTGGCACCGCGGCGTTCAGTGTGTACTCCGCTTCCAAGGCCGCCGTACGCGCCCTGGCCCGTAGCTGGATTCTGGACCTCAAGGACCGCGGGGTTCGGGTCAACACCCTCAGCCCCGGCGCAACCCGTACGCCCGGCTTGGTCGACCTCGCAGGCCCGGATGCGCAGCAACAGCAGGGCCTGCTCGACTACCTGGCAGCGCAAGTGCCGCTGGGCCGGGTAGGGGAGCCGGTGGAAATCGCCAACGCGGCGGTGTTCCTGGCCAGTGATGATGCCAGCTTCGTCAACGGTGCCGAGCTGTTCGTAGATGGTGGTCAGGCGCAGATCTGAGTGGGGCGACCCAGGCGCGAAAGGCGGCATGTGTCGCCTTTCGCCGGTGGAGTACAGAGGTACTCCTTTCGGGTAGCGCTTGAACGAAGGGCCTGATCAGTGCTCTCATCCCGCGCCTGCGCTTATTGGTATTGAACGATGAACCGCCCGCTGTTTGTTGCCATCGATGGCCCCAAAGGTACCGGCAAGACCACACTGCTGGAAGCCGTGACGCAAGCCCTGAGGCTGGAAGGGTACAAGGTGGTGCGCCTGTGCGAGCGAAACAACGACCCCTACCGTGGCGAAACCATGGTACTGGTCAACAGGCTCGCCCGAAGCCCTTGCCAACAGTTGGAGTACCAGGTTTGCGAGCGTTTTGCCGAAAGCCGCGCCTGGATTTCCCGGACGGTACTGCCCAGGCAGCCCGCTGACAGCATTATCCTGATCGATCGTTGGTACCCCTCTGACGCGGCGTTTCGCCGTACCGTGCCGTTTGCGCAGATCCTGCAGCTGAACCTTGAGCGCGGCGTGCAAGTGCCCGATTTGCATGTCGGCGTTGTCACTGCTCCTGAAACCTCATGGGCAAGGGCCGCGGCGCGCAATCGTGGGCTGGGCAGCACGGTGATGCACACGCTGGATCAACAGGTTGCCAGCACCGAGGCGTTCGAGCGGGCGGTGGCCGAGCATGGCTGGGTGCTGTGTCGCAATGAAGGTACTGTCGACCAGGCAACCCGGCAGGTAGTTGGCGAAATATTGGCAGTGCTGCGCAACGCGTAAGTTCGACCGAAAAGCCGGTCTCGCTGTCAGTACGGGCTTTGCTGGGTGGCCCATTGTTGCGTCAGCTGGTCGATGAAAACCCGAATCGTCGCCGGCACATACATGCTGTTGCGGTACAGCGCATGGATGGGTTGCCGTGCGAAGTGGCCAGGGTCGATCACGCTGACAAGCTCACCCTTGGCTAGAGTGTCCGCCACCAGCCAGCCGGGCAGCAGCGCAACGCCCAGCCCGCGCAGGGCCATGGCCAGCAACGCTTCGGCGCTGTCTGCCTGCAACCTGGACGGGCGCTCGAAGCGGCTGATTTCAGGGGTGGCGGGTGCATTGAAGAAACGCCAAGGGGCATTGCTCAGGTGCGAATGGGCCAGCCAGTCCACCTGGGCCAGTGCTTCTGCCGAGCCAACCGGGTGTTGCAGCAGATACCCTGGGCTGGCAACCAGTTGCAACGCGTAGTCGCCGATCCTGGCCGCCTTGTAATCGGAATCAGGCAGTTCGCCTAGCCGGATGGCCACATCAAAGCGCTCGGCAACCAGGTCACAGAGGTGCGATGAAGCGACATGTTCGATGGCCAGCCCGGGGTGCGCCTCAGCCATGTCGGCCAGCACCGGCAGTACCGCCTGCAGTGCGAAGGCAGACGTGCTGGTAATGTGCAAGCGCCCGGCAAGCTGCGCAGGTGACGGTTGTACGGTGGCTGTCGCACGCTGCGCCTGGTCAAGCAACAGCCGCGCCTCGTGCAGAAACCGCTCACCGCAATCGGTCAGCACGGTGTGCCGGGTATTGCGCGCCAGCAGGCTGGCGCCCAGCTCGGCTTCCAGGCTGAAAGAAGTCGTTGATCTACATGTACTGATCGAGGCGCTGTTTGGCGGCGCGCAGGGCACGGTGGCGGCCATGCTTGAGCGTTTTCACGGCGACTTCACGATGGTCACCCCAGGCGGTGCCCAGATCGGCCTTGACGATGTCGCCTCGCTTTTTGCGCAACGCGCAGGCGCTCAGCCAGGTTTGAGCATTGAGCTGTGCGGGCTGGAAACCATTGCGCAATGGCCAGTGGGGGCAGTGGTTCGCTACCGCGAGACGCACCATTTGCCCGGTCAACCCTCGAAGACGCGGGTCTCGACCGCTGTGTTCAGTGACGAAGACGGGCGCCCCCTGTGGCGCCATCTGCAGGAAACCTGGGCAGCCTGAAACGCGCGCAGGGTAGTGCCTAAACCGCTTCCGTTACCGGAAGCGGCTTCCTCCTACTTCGCGGTAAAACCTGCGAACCGCTTGTTGAAGCCAGCCACCCGGCCTTCGGCCTTGGCTTTACGCTCCTGGCCGGTGTAGACCGGGTGCGAAGCGCTGGAAACGTCGAGCGTGACATAGGGGTAGGTGATGCCATCGGTGTGCACGTGAGTCTTGTCGGTATCGATGGTCGAACCAATCAGCCAGAAGGCATTGGCAGCCACGTCGTGAAACAGGACGGGGCGGTAGTCGGGGTGAATGCCGGGTTTCATGTTGAGCTCCTTGGTAAATGTTATACCGTAACAAAGTAAACGAAGTTGCGATTGATTTGCAACAAGCCAAGGGTTCATGCCTCGATCGACGAGTGATGCCCGGTGATCAGCCACTGATCATCGATCTGTTCAAAGGTGAACAAAAACCGCGCCGGCACCACGCGCTGCACACCTTGGTCGCGATAGACGAATGTGTAGAGCCCACCCACCACCACGGTGCCGAGCTTGCGGCTGACCCGCTTCTTGAACACCTGGATGTCACACACCAGGCCGTCATTGGCCAGGAAGTTGTCGAAGTAGTTGCGGCGGCTGTCGTCGCAGTCCCGTACCTGGTTGGACAGGGTGGGTACCAGGATGGCGTCTGGCGCATACAGCGCCAGCACCTGATCAACGTCACGCGTGGCCACCGTTGCCGCCCAGCGGTAGAGCGAGGCCTTGGCACCTGCCAGGCAGGCCAGTTCGGTATCGGCGTAGGGTTCAGCTTGAGTGGGGGAGGCGGCGGTTGCGCTCATGGGGCTTACCTGAGGTTCAAGAGGGTGAGTGGCAAGGTCATGCCAAGTGCGATAAATTGTTATAACATAACATTGTCGACACAGGTTTCGAATCATGTTTCTCAAGCGCAAGCAGGTGCTGAGACGCAACCTGACAACGCGAGATGACTGCAATGACTGAACAGGAACTGCTCTGCATGCCGGAAGCGGCCTACATGGATGCTGCACAGTTGGGCTTTTTCCGCGACCTGCTGCTTATGCAACGTACCGAGTTGCAAGCACGGATTTCCAGTGAGTTCGAGCTGATGCGCACCTTCGAGCCCAGCAGCGACCCTTCGGACCTGGGCACGGTCGAGGAGCATCGGCAATGGCAGCTGCGCTTGCTGGAGCGGGAGAAGAAGCTGCTGGACAAGATCGATGAAGCCCTGGAGCGGATTGCCCGCGGTGAGTACGGGTGGTGCAAGGATACCGGCGAACCCATCGGGCTGAAGCGGTTGCTGCTGCGCCCGACGGCGACATTGTGCATCGAAGCGAAAGAGCGCCAGGAGCGTCGGGAGCGGCATATTCGCGAAGATTGAGTCATCTGCGGTATGGCACCGGCTTCGCCGGTGTTCGCGGGCATGCCCGCTCCCACAGGGTCCCTGCTAAATCAGCAAGTGATGTCCAGTTCTGTGGGAGCGGGCGCGCCCGCGAAACAGGCGACACGGAGCCTGCAGGAGTCATGCACCCTGGCGGTCGATGTCGCGGCGCAAGACCACCGAGGTAGTGATGTCATCCACCGATTCATGGCGTGCCACGTTGTCGCGCACCTGATTGAGGTCGTCGATGGTGCGGGTTTCCACTTCAACTACCAGGTCGAGTTGCCCGCTCACCGACGACACCCGGCGCACGCGCGCATCCGTGGCCAGTTGGTCCAGCAGCCCCATGGCCGGCGTGCGCTGCAACGTCACCAGCAAGATCGCGCGGATCACGTTGGCGTCTATTTCGCCAATATCGGCGCGGTAACCGCGAATGATCCCGCTGCGTTCAAGGCTGGCTACGCGCTCGGTGGTGGCGCTTCTGGACAGGCCGATGCGGCCGGCTAACGCCTTCAGCGCAATGCGCGCGTCCTTCGAAAGTACTTCAAGAATCTCACGATCTTTTGCGTCCAGGTCACGCATTGCACCACCTAATGAGCTAGCCGTCTTTATGCCGGCCTGAACCGGCATAATGCCTGTTGATCCCGACCGTATGCAGGGTGTCGGTTTCGACAGTGCATGACAAGCTATTGAAAAAACAATTTGCTCGCTCGGAACGTGATGATATGATAGACCTTTCCCACCCGGCACCTCGGTTCTCGGCAAGCGATGCCCAGGGCCTCGCAAAAGACCTGTTCAATGTCACCGGCACGGCAACGCCCCTGGACGGGGAGCGTGACCGCAACTATCGCCTGCAGACCGGCGTGGATGCAGGCTGGATCCTGAAAATCGTCAATGCCAGTGAGCCCAGGGTAGAAAGCGAGTTTCAAACCGCGCTGCTCGGTCACCTGGCAGTCCATGGCGCTCACCTGGGCGTGCCACACTTGCGGGCTAGTGTGGCTGGCGACTATTTGCCGTCGGTGGCCGCTGCCTGCGGTGAAAACCACGCCGTGCGGCTGGTGAGCTGGTTGCCAGGTACTCCGCTGGCCGAGGCCCGGCGCAGCGTTGCTTTGATGGGCAACTTCGGCCGGGCGCTGGGTGAGTTGGATCGTGCCCTGCAGGGTTTCATGCACCCGGGCGCGGTGCGTGAACTGGACTGGGACCTGCGCCATGCGGCGCGCTCGCGTTCGCGGCTGCACTTCATCAACAACGCCGAACGCCGGGCCATTGCCGAGCGTTTCATCACCCGCTTCGAACAGACCGTACAGCCCAGGCTGGCTGCGCTGCGGGCCCAGGTGATCCACAACGATGCCAACGACTGGAACATCCTGGTCGATGCCGAAACCACCAGCAACGTGACCGGCTTCATCGACTTTGGCGATGCCGTGCATACCGTGCTGATTGCCGAAGTGGCAATTGCCAGTGCGTATGCCATCCTCGACATGGACGACCCGATCGGCGCGGCAGCGGCGCTGGTCGCCGGCTTCCATGAGAAGTACCCACTGCAGGCGCAGGAGCTTGATGTGCTGTTCGACCTGATCGCCATGCGCCTGGTCATCAGCGTCACGTTCTCCGCATCCCGGCAGGCGCAGACCGACGACAACCCCTACCTGGCCATCAGTGAAGCGCCTGCCTGGCGCCTGCTGGAACAACTGGATTCGATGAACCCGCGGCTGGCTACCGGCATTTTGCGCAAGGCCTGTGGTTTCGACGCCATCGAGGGGGCCGGCGATATCCGCCGCTGGATTGCCGCCAACCAGAAAACCTTTGCCGACCTGGTGCGCCCGTCAGCAGCCATCCTGAACAAGGTGATCGCGCCGTTTGGCGACGCCAGCCACGAAATGACCATTGCCTCGGCCCAGCAGCGCCCGGCCGATGCAACCCGCTGGTGGGACGCGTTCTCCGCTGCGCACAACGTGCCGCTGGCCATCGGGCCATGGGGCGAGTTGCGCACCATCTACACCGACAGCGCCTTTGAATCGCGTTTCATCAAGGGGCAGCGGCGTACCCTGCACGTGGGGGTGGACCTGGTAATGCCAGCGGGGACGCCATTGTACGCACCGGTCGCCGGTACGGTGAAAAGCGTCGAGGTCGAACCCGACCCACTGGGTTATGGTGGCCTGGTAATGATCGAGCACGCCCCGCCAGGTTGCCCGCCATTCCTGACCCTGTGGGGGCACATGGCCCACGAGGCACTTGGCCGCTTGCGGGTGGGTGACCGCCTCGAAGCCGGCGACCTGGTCGGCTACATGGGCGCAGACCATGAAAACGGCGGCTGGATTCCCCACCTGCATCTGCAGATGACTACCGATACCCGGCTAACCGCCAGCGAAGTGATTGGCGTGGGTGAGCCCGAATTCCGCGAAGTGTGGGCGGACCTGTTCCCGGATGCCTCGGCGCTGGCCGGTATCCCTGCGGAAACCTACCAGCAGCAGGGCATGACCAAGGCGCAGATCATTGCCAGGCGCAAGGAACTGCTGCTACCGAACCTGTCAATTTCCTACTCCGACCCGATCAAGTTCGTGCGCGGTGATGGCGTGTGGCTGATCGACAACTTCGGGCGGGCCTACCTGGACTGCTTCAACAACGTCTGCCACCTGGGCCATAGCCACCCCGACGTGGTCGAAGCCCTGACCCGCCAGGCGGCACGGCTCAACACCAACACCCGCTACCTGCACGACAACATCGTCGAGTACGCCGAGCGCCTGACCGGCACGCTGCCCGAGGGCCTTTGCGTAGCCTCGTTCGGCTGTTCGGGCAGCGAAGCCAACAGCCTGATGTTGCGCATGGCGCGCAACTACACCGGCAGTGACCAGGCGATCGTGCTGGACTGGGCCTACCACGGCACCACGCAAGAGCTGATCGACTTGAGCCCCTATAAGTACAAGCGCAAAGCCGGCAAGGGCAGGGCGGCGCACGTTTATGAGGCGGTGGTTCCGGAAAGCTATTACGCCCCCGAGCACTGGCCATTGGAAGAGCACGGCAAGCGTTTTGCCGAGTCGGTGGCCGAGCAGCTGCAAGCCATGCGCAAGGCCGGCAAGCGCCCCGGGTTCTTCCTGGCGGAGTCGATCCCCAGTGTGGCGGGGCAGGTGTTCCTGCCCGAGCACTACCTCAAGGAGGTGTACGCCATGGTGCGTGCCGAAGGCGGGCTGTGCCTGGCCGATGAGGTGCAGGTCGGGTTTGGCCGCGTCGGGAGCCACTGGTGGGCGTTCGAGACCCAGGGCGTGGTGCCGGATGCGGTCACCATGGGCAAGCCGATCGGCAACGGGCACCCGATGTCGGCGGTGGTGACCACGCGTGAGGTAGCCGATGCGTTCAACAACGGCATGGAGTACTTCAACACCTTTGCCGGCAACCCGGTGTCGTGCGCGGTGGGCCTGGCGGTGCTCGATGCCATCGAGCGCGATCAGTTGAAGGAAAATGCCTTGGCTGTCGGCAACTACCTGCTTGAAGGTTTCCGTAAGCTGCAGCAGCAATTCGAGGTGATTGGTGATGTGCGCGGGCTGGGCCTGTTCCTCGGTATCGTGCTGGTCACCGACCGCAAGTCGAAGGCCCCGGCCACGGCCCTGGCCAGGCAAGTGGCGGATGGCGCCAGGGAGCGCGGCGTGTTGATCGGTACCGAAGGCCCGCATGACAACGTGCTGAAAATGCGCCCTTCGATGATCTTCAGCCGCGCCAATGCCGATTTCCTGTTGGAGGTGCTGAAGGATAGCTTTACTGCGGCACTGAAATAATCACCATATCACTGGGCCGTGTAGGAGCGGCCTTGTGTCGCGATAGGGCCGCAAAGCGGCCCCAGGATTTCAGCGTCAATGCAAATATTGCCGGGGCTGCTCTGCAGCCCGATCGCGACACAAGGCCGCTCCTACACGGGCGGGTATCATGCTTGAGCCGGTGCCATGCGAATTCAGTCAGGCCTTCTGCCGGTCAATATCACGCCGCAACACCACTGCCGTAGTGATGTCGTCCACCGAATCATGGCACGCCACCACATCACGTACCCGGTTCAAATCATCAATTGTCCGCGCTTCAACCTCGATCACCAGGTCCAGTTGCCCGCTGACCGACGAAACCCGTTTCACCTGGGCGTTCTGCGCCAGCAGGTCCAGCAGCCCGAGCGCCGGGGTACGCTTGAGTGATACCAGGATGATCGCCCGTATGACATTGGCATCGATCTCACCAATATCCGCACGGTACCCACGAATCACCCCGCTGCGCTCAAGGTGTAGTACCCGCTCGCTGGTGGCACTTCTGGACAGGCCGATTCTTGCTGCAAGTGCCTTGAGCGCGACACGCGCTTCCTTGGAAAGTATCTCGAGTATTTCCCGATCCTTGACGTCTAGTTCGCGCACTGCTGACACTCCTGGCCGATCACCGGTAAAGGGCCGGCCAGCCCTGCACAGTGCAGGTGCAAACCAGCTGAATACTTGCTACTTGGTAGTGCATGGCAAGACACTACTTGAGTTTTTGCAAGGCACGAAGTAGCACCGACATTATGTCGGTCGGTTCCGGCAATGTGCCCGTCGAACACGCACATTGCAGGGTGCTTTCAAGGTTTCAGTATGCAAAGCTTTCGTTGAAGGTTGGGGCTTTGGCGCCCAAGACAATAAGAAATACAAACTTCCAAGGAGTGCCTCGATGCTGGCAAGAAAAACCAGAATGCTATTGGCTTCCACCGCTGTAGCGGCAGCTGCACTGTTCACCCATGGCGCAGTGCAAGCCGATGACCTGCAGGCCATTCAACAGTCGAAGGTACTGCGCGTGGCAATGAGCGGGCAGTATTCCCCGTTCAGCTTTGCCAATGAAAAAAATGAAATTGTCGGTTTCGACGCCTCTATTGGCGAAGCACTTGCCCAACGCCTGGGCGTAAATATCCAGATCATCACTACACCGTTCGACGGCATTATCGCCGGGTTGCTGGCCAAGAAGTACGACGCTGTGATTGCCTCGATGACCATTACCCCCGAGCGCCTGAAAGCGGTTGACTTTGTCGGGCCTTATTACCATGCCGGCCGTACCATCGGCGTCAAGGAAGATTCACCGATCAAGGGGCTGGAAGACCTCAAGGATGTCACGGTTGGCGTCACCCTGGGCGACTCGCATGACAAATGGGCACGGGCGCGCGGCAACTTGAAAGTGCGTACTTACAAGGGCCTGCCGGAAATGCTGGTGGACCTTGATGCCGGGCGTATCGATGCAGTGGTCATGGACAGCATACCGGTCATGGTTGCCGTGAAAGAGACCGGGCAGAAGGTGCGGATTATCAGTTTGCCAGACGATCAGGGCGGTCGCGAGGGCCTGGGCATCGCCATCCGTAGAAACAACCCGGAACTCAAGGCCCAGTTGCAGAAGGCGCTGGACGAAATTCTCGCCGACGGCACTTACAAAGAAATCTCGATGAAATGGGTGGGTAGCGATATTCGCTGATAGCTACTTGTAATGGCCCGACCGTTGGGTTGGGCCGGGTTGGCTGATTTTGTGAGTGGCTTTTATGGACCTGTCTTTAATCCACCGTACCTACCCGTTTTTCTTCGAGGCCGCCTGGGTCACGGTGCAAATCTCGCTGCTGTCCCTGGTGCTGGGCCTGGTGTTGGCAATCCTCCTGGTCGCACTCAGGTTATCGCCACTGGCGCTCTTGCGCTGGGCGGCCAAACTTTATGTCAGCGTCTTTCGCGGCACACCCTGCCTGGTGCAGTTGTTCATTATCTATTTTGGTGGCCCACAAATAGGGATTGAACTGGAGCCATTCTCTGCGGCGGTAATCGGTTTGGGCATGAATATCGCGGCGTACATGTCTGAGTCCATTCGCGGTGCTATCGATAACGTCGACCCTGGCCAGGTTGAGGGCGCCCGTTCGATTGGCTTCAGCCGCAGCCAGACGTTGCTGTACATCATCATTCCCCAGGCATTGAAACTCATGATCAGGCCGCTGGGGGTCAATGCCATCGGTTTGATCAAGGGGTCAGCCCTGGTGTCGGCCATCTCCGTGGTTGAGCTGACCTACACCGCGCAACGCTTTATCAGTTCCACCTACAAGCCGTTCGAGATCTTCATGGTGTCGGCGCTGCTTTATATCGTCATGGTCTATTCGGTCAAGTATCTGGTCGAGGTACTGGACCGGCGCTACGCGACCAAGTAAGGGCTTGCCAATGGATGGATTAAACCTGAGTGTCATCACGCCTTACTCTGAAATGCTGGCGACCGGGCTATGGTGGACGGTGGTCATGTTTGTTTGCTCCAGCGTCATCAGCCTGGTCGTGGGCGTGCTGTTTGCCCTGACTGACCTGTATGCACCCAGGGCCATGGCACTGCCTGTGCGCTTCGTTACCTGGCTGTTGATGGGCACGCCGCTGTTGCTGCAGCTGTACCTGATCTATTACGGCCTGGTGCAGGTGGGTATTGATATTCAGGCCCTGGCTGCGGGCATTATCGGGTTGAGCCTGCATTTTGCGGTGTACAACGCCGACGTGATCAAGTCCGGGATCGAAGCGGTCGACCCTGGCCAGACAGAAGGCGCGCGCTCGATTGGCTTGAGCAGGGCCATGACCCAGCGCTACATCATTGTGCCGCAGGCACTGAGAAAGACCATTGCGCCGTTGGGCAACAACCTCATCGTCTTGCTGAAGGACACCTCGCTGGTATCGATCATCGGGATTGCCGAACTGGTCTACAGCGCCCAACTGGCGGTCAGCGAAACGTACAGCCCGTTCGAGTTCTACATTGCCGTTGCGGTGATCTACTACGTGGCCAACCTGGTGCTCGAGGCGGGGCTGCATCTTATTGAAGCAAAGGTCGAGATGTCACGATGAACAACAACGCTATGGTAGCAGTGAAGGGCGCCCGTAAAGCCTATGGTTCGCTCGAGGTACTCAAGGGTATCGACCTGTCGGTGTCGCGTGGGCAGATTTTCGCCATCATCGGCCCCAGCGGCTCGGGCAAAAGCACCCTGTTGCGCTCGATCAATCATCTGGAAGTGCTTGATGGCGGCGAGGTCTGGCTGGATGGCGACCAGGTCAACCGGCCCTTGCATGGCCGTGCTTTCGAGCAGCATATCAACCGGGTGCGCCAGCAGATGGGCATGGTGTTTCAGCACTTCAATCTGTTCCCGCACCTCTCGGTCAGTGAAAACATCGCAATAGGGCCCATGAAGCTCAAAGGCTACTCAAAACGCGCAGCCAGGGAGCTGGCCCTGGAGTACCTGCAAAAGGTCGGGCTGGCCAACAAGGTCGACGAGTACCCGTCACGTTTGTCTGGTGGGCAAAAGCAGCGTGTTGCGATTGCCCGGGCGCTGGCCATGCAGCCCAAGGTCATGCTGTTCGATGAAGCGACTTCAGCGCTGGACCCGGAACTTGTGGACGAAGTGAACCTGGTCATGAAGCAGTTGGCGGCCGAGCACATGACCATGTTGATCGTTACACATGAAATGCGCTTTGCCGGTGAAGTCGCTGACCAGATCGTGTTCATGGATGGCGGTGTGGTTGTCGAGCAGGGGGCTCCGGATGAAATTCTGAAAAAGCCGGTTCAGGACCGCACCCGGGCATTCTTGAAGAAGCATCTTCACGACCGCTAACCATCATCAGTGGCCGGCACTGCCTGAAAGCGCAGCCAGTACTGCCATGGCTTTGTCGGCATCTTTCACGCCGACAAAGATGTGGTCGTGGTAATACGCGGCCATTACGTTGCAGCTGATCCCGGCGTTACCCAGCGCGGTGGCAAACGCCGCGGTGAGGCCCACCGCTTCGAGCGAGGAATGAACTGTCAGGGTGATCCAGGCACATACGTACTGGTAAGGCAGGCTCAGCTCATCAGCAACCTTTCGCTCGACAATCACTGTCCACCCTTCGTGCTCCCTGAAGCTGGCGATGACCTGCTCGCTGTTCAATGTGTGTGGGCCTGCGCCGTGAGTGAAGACATATTCGCCCTCGTTCAGCACCGGCTGCATGGACTGGAGGAGTTTTTCTATCGAGGTTTCGCCATTCATCACGGGGTTCCTGTGTGTGGGGGGGGGGGCAGTCTAAGGCGCCCATGGTGGTCGCTTGAAATCAGTATTGCGTACAGGGCATCAGGGCAACTGATTACCTGAACAAACACACCTTGGCGGCAAAAAACGAGGTCATACATTTGTATAATCCCACAATCGCAAACCCGAAAATTTAACGATTTCCAGTGCTGCAAAGGCGTTTTAGTCTCCTGTTCAAGCGTTGAACAATAATAAAAGGAGACATCCAATGCCCATGCAGTCAGAGCATGATCCGCGCCTTAAACGATCACTAAAAACCCGACACATCAGCATGCTTGCCCTGGGCGGGGTAATCGGTGCCGGCCTGTTCGTGGGCTCCAGCGCGGTCATCGCCGCAACGGGCCCGGGTGCGTTCCTCACCTATGCCATCACCGGCATCATCGTCGCCCTGGTGATGCGCATGCTCGGTGAGATGGCAGCGGCACATCCCACCAAAGGCTCTTTTGTCGACTACGCCCGAATGGCATTCGGCCGGCCGGCGGGGTACATGACCGGTTGGCTGTACTGGTACTTCTGGGTCATTGTGGTTGGCTTCGAGGCCGTGGTTGGCGGCCAGATCATCAATGGCTGGTTCCCGGATATCCCGGTCTGGGTCATTGCCCTGGGCCTGATGATCAGCATGACCCTGCTGAACATGATGTCGGTGCACTCCTTTGGTGAGGCTGAATACTGGTTCGCCGGGGTCAAGGTGGCCGCTATCGTGGTGTTCCTGCTGGTCGCGGGCGCTTACGTGTTCCACCTGTGGCCCAACTCGACTGCCACGTTCGACAACCTGACACAGCACGGCGGCTTCTTGCCCCACGGCGTTGGTGCGCTGTTCACGGGCGTGGTCGTGGTGATCTTTTCGATGACAGGTGTCGAGGTTGCGACACTCGCCGCGGCAGAATCGCAAGACCCCACCCGCAACATCCGCAAGGCTGTGAACACCGTCATGCTGCGCATCCTGGTGTTCTTTGTGCTGGCCACGTTCTTCATCGTTGTCGCCCAACCATGGACCAGCCTGACGCCAGGCAAATCGCCTTTCGTGACCACGCTGGAGCACATCGGCATTCCCGGTGCTGGCGAGATGCTCACTGCGGTCATTCTGGTTGCCGTGTTGTCGGTGCTCAACGCCGGCCTGTATACCTCTTCGCGTTTGCTGTTCGTCCTGGCCTCCAATAACGAGGCACCTCGCTGGATTGCTGGCTTGAACAAAAAAGGTGTACCGGTTCGTGGCGTGCTTGCTTCCACCCTGGTGGGCTATGGCTGCGTGGTCATTGCAGCGCTGTGGCCGGATACGGTGTTCCAGTTCCTGATCAACTCCTCGGGCACGGTGTTCCTGTTTGTCTACCTGATGATTTGCCTGTCGCAACTCAAGCTTCGCCGAAAGTGGGTAGAGGAGGGCAGCCTGAAGTTCGCCATGTGGGCGCACCCATGGCTGCCGCTGCTGGTCACCGCCTCGATCATCGCCGTCCTGGTCAGCATGGCATTCGACCCCTCCATGCAGATGAGCCTGCTGCAGTGCGTGATAGCCATCTTCGCCATCGCTGTTTCGTACCTGGCACTGAGCCTCACTCGCAAACGTCAACGCGCCGTCAAAGGGCAGCCTGTCACCATTGCCTAGTCAACAACGCCGTATCAGTACAACCCGGACCCCGGGCCCTGAATGGGAAGCCAACAGCATGTCAGCGAAAAACCAATTGTCCCAGTTGCCCAACAAACCGCTATGGTTCGCGCCAGGCCCATCGCGTGAGCGACTGGAGGGTGTGGTCCAGGCCGACGTGGTCATCGTCGGAGCCGGTTACACAGGGCTGTGGACGGCCTACTACCTGCTCAAGAGTGATCCATCCCTGCGCGTAGTCCTGCTGGAGAAGAACGAAGTCGGTTTTGGTGCCTCCGGGCGCAATGGCGGTTGGGCGTCGGCGATTTTTCCGATCTCGCTGCAGCGGGTAGAGCAGCTGTATTCACACAGCGCGGCCCTGCATTTGCAGGCTGCAATGAACGAGACGGTCGATGAGATTGGCCGGGTACTGGCGCTGGAAGGGGTAGACGCTGATTATGCCAAGCAAGGTTTCTTGTCGCTGGCGCGCAGCAAACCACAGATGGCGCGGGCCCGGGCAGCGGTCGAGTCCTCGGCACGCTTTGGGCTTGCAGACCAGTGGCGGGTGCTTGAGGCTACTGAAGCCCAGGCACGCATCGGTGCCCAGGAAACGCTGGGCGGCCTCTATACCGAGCATTGCGCGCTGATCCACCCCGGCAAGCTGGTCCGTGGTCTGGCGAAGCTGGTTGAAGGCCTGGGTGCGAAAATCCATGAGCAGTCAGCAGTCACGCAGATGGCGCCGGGGGTGGTGCACACCGCCCACGGCTCGGTACGTGCCGAAATGACTGTGCGTGCCACTGAGGCATTCACCTCCCAACAGCCCGGCCACTCCCGCTTTGTCATTCCGCTGTACTCGCTGGTCCTGGCCACCGAGCCACTGCCAGGCGATTTGCTGGCCAAGCTCAAACTCGATCACCGCATGGCCTTCAACGACATGCGTCACCTGCGCGTTTACGGCCAGGTGACGGCGGAGGGCCGGTTGGTCTTCGGCGGTCGCGGGGCGCCCTACAACTGGGGCTCGCGCATGTCTGCCGAGGACGATTTGGTCGACAGCATCCACGGCAAGATCTACGACACCCTGCTCGAGTTCTTCCCGGCGCTGCGGGATGCGCGCATCACCCACCGTTGGGGCGGCGCACTAGGCGTGTCGCGCGACTGGTGCCCAACGGTGAGCATCGACCGCAACAAGCGCATGGCCTGGGCGGGTAACTATGTCGGTGACGGCGTAGCCACCAGCAACCTGGCCGGGCGCTTGCTGCGCAACTTCATTCTGCAGCGCGACGAGGAAATCAACACATTGCCTCTGGTCAATCACCGCTCGCCATCCTGGGAGCACGAACCCTTGCGTTGGTTCGGTATCAACAGCGGCCTGGCAGCGGCCTCGCTGAGCGATATCGAAGAACGCTTCACCCACAAACCTTCGCGTACCGCGATGCTGCTGGAAAAGCTCACCGGCGCCCATTGACAAGGAGAAACCCCATGACTTCGTTCACCATCATCAAGCATGCCGACATCAAGGCCCTGTCACTCAACCCGGCCGGCCAGCGGGCAGGGGCCGACAAAGGCGACCCACAAATCGCCATCCAGGCGCTTGCTCCGCAGGCAGTAGGTAATCTGGGTGTATGGGAATGCCAACCCGGTGGCTGGCCGGTAATCGAGCGTCCCGACACCGAGTTCACTTACATCATTTCTGGCAAAGCCCTGCTTACCGACAGCAGCACTGACGAAGTAGTCGAAGTGAACGGCGGTGACCTGATCATCCTGCCGCCAGGGTGGACCGGCCGCTGGGATGTGCTCGAGACCGTGCGCAAGGTCTACGCCATTTACTGAAAACCGAGTACGGCGAGCTAATAAAGCACGCCACCGTCGTTACCCTCTGATGTGAGAAAACAATGACCCAAACCATCATGAACTGGATATCCGGCGCTCAAGCCGAGGCTACCAGCGGCCAGCAACTGCCGGTCTACAACCCAGCTACCGGCGTAGTCACTGGGCAGGTGCAACTGTCGGCGCAAAAAGACGTGGACGCTGCAGTGGCATCGGCCAAAGCCGCTTTCCCGGCTTGGAGCAACCTGTCGCCACTGCGCCGTGCACGGGTACTGAACAAGTTCCTGGCGCTGCTCAATGAGCACCGTGATGACCTGGCGCGCATGATCACCGCCGAGCACGGCAAGGTGTTCACCGACGCCCAGGGCGAAGTGATGCGCGGCATCGAGATCGTCGAATTCGCCTGCGGCGCGCCGCAGCTGCTGAAAACAGACTTCACCGATCAAGTCAGCACCAACATCGACAACTGGACCCTGCGTCAGCCTTTGGGTGTGGTCACCGGCATCACGCCGTTCAACTTCCCGGTCATGGTACCGATGTGGATGTTCCCGGTCGCCCTGGCCACCGGCAACACCTTCGTGCTCAAGCCAAGCCCGCTGGACCCGAGCCCGAGCCTGTTCATCGCCGGGCTGCTGAAGCAGGCCGGCCTGCCAGACGGCGTGTTCAACGTGGTGCAGGGCGACAAGGACGCGGTGAACGCACTGATCGAGCACCCGGATGTACAGGCCGTGTCGTTCGTAGGTTCAACCCCTATCGCCAACCACATCTATGAAACCGGTGCCCGCCATGGCAAGCGCGTCCAGGCACTGGGCGGCGCGAAAAACCACCTGGTCGTGATGCCGGACGCCGATATCGACCAGGTGGTCGATGCCCTGATCGGTGCAGCCTACGGTTCGGCCGGTGAGCGTTGCATGGCCATCAGCGTGGCGGTGTTCGTGGGTGATGACACCGCTGAGAAGGTCATGCCCAAGCTGATCGAACGCACCCGCGAACTCAAGGTGCTCAACGGTACCAACCTCGAAGCCGAAATGGGGCCGATCGTTACCCGGGCTGCGCTTGACCGCATCACCGGTTACATCGAGCAAGGGGTAAAAGAGGGCGCGACCCTGCTGGTTGATGGGCGCACCTTCAACGGTCAAACCGCCGGTGAAGGTTGCGGCGATGGTTTCTGGCTGGGCGGCACGCTGTTCGACAATGTCACCCCGGACATGCGCATCTACAAGGAAGAAATCTTCGGCCCGGTGCTGGCCTGCCTGCGGGTCAAGGACTTTGCCGAAGCGGTCGACCTGATCAACGCCCACGAGTTCGGCAACGGCGTCAGCCTGTACACCCGTGACGGCCACATTGCCCGAGAGTTCGGTCGCCGTATCCACGTGGGCATGGTCGGCATCAACGTGCCAATTCCGGTGCCGATGGCCTGGCATGGTTTTGGCGGCTGGAAGAAGAGCCTGTTCGGCGACATGCACGCCTATGGCGAGGAGGGTGTGCGCTTCTACACCAAGCAGAAGAGCATCATGCAGCGCTGGCCGCAAGCCATCGCCAAAGGCGCAGAGTTCGCGATGCCGACCAGCCATTAAAGCTATCGGCTAGCTGACGCCAAGACCCCGCCCACGCAGCGGGGTCTTTTACATTCCGCCGGTTTCAGTCGATCAGGTTTGTGTTCTTGCCCGCCTGAAGCGCAATCCAGAAACGCGTGATGCCAGTGGTAGTGGTGGGTTTGAGCCCGGTGAGTTGTTCAACCAGCTTCAAACGATAGACAAGGGTTTGGCGGTGAACATCGAGGTCGAAGGCGGTTGCTTTCCAGTTACCGTCGTTTTTCAGGAAGGTGGCCAGTGTGGTCACTAGCGCTGCACCCTGGGTACGGTCGTGTTCAATCAATGGGCCCAGATAGCGACCTACCAGCGCCCGTGCTTCAGGCATCGTTTTCGGCGCCATGATCAACCCGGTCTCTGCCTCGCCATAGGCCAGGATGTCTTTGCCGACTTCCCGGGCTTGGGTGAGTGCCAGGCGGGATTGACGGAAACTTTCCTGAAGGCCTGTTGCGGTTGAGATCGGGCCGCTGACACCGATCACGGTGCCGTTACCAAGACTGGTGCGCAAAGCCTCTGGAACGGACGGTTGATTACGACTTAGCGCCATCAACAATCCGTTCTCGACGAACATCAATGGCGTTAGCGGGTACAGGGCAGGGGCGTGATGCACATCGTCGATTGACCATGGGCCAGCCGGCCCTGGCAGTATTGCCAAACTTACCAGCGTGCCTGTGAGCCCGTGGCGCTCCAGCATCGGCAATGCCAAAGAGAACTCGGTTGTGCTGTCGACCAGGCGGCGTAGCAGCGCTGCACCTTCTTCGCGTTGCAGGTCGCGCTGAATCATCAGTCGCTCCAGTTCGACACCCAGCAAGCCGGCCAATGACCTCACCAGTATGGAGTCATCGGACGTACGCCTGGCGCTGGTGGAGATAATGAGATTGGCGCGGGCCCGACCGCCTATGGGTATGCGTTCAATGTGATTGCAGTCTTCCGGAGGTATGCCTTGGGTTTCGACGATCTTGAGCCCGCTGACGGCATCTTCGATGCTCAGGCTCATACCCAAGGCATTGGCAAGGATCGACAGCCTTCCTGCCATTTCTGGTTGTTTGCGTAGTGCCTCTGCGTAAGTCTGAAACAGCCGTTCGCTCGCGTTGAACCGTTCCCGCTGTGCCTGCAGCACACTCTCGATAACCTGGTGTGAAAGCTTGACGAACTCCAGCTCAAAGCTTGCGCGCAGCACAGGAAAATGCAGTCTGTCGGCAGCTTCCAGCAGCGCTTGCGTCACGCCTGGGGCATCTTGCCTGGGCGCGATAACCAATGCGCTGGCGTTGCTCTGAACCAGTTGCTCCAGCCATTCAACCTGTTCCTGCGAGGCCTGTGGCAGGCCAACGCCGGTAGTCATCACCAGATCACCCGGTGACACCCAGCGCCAAGGGTCGGGCAGATCAACCGTATGCGCCCAGGTGATGGTTCGTCCTATACCTGCCATGCCGGCGGCAACCTGCAGTTTCAGTGGATCAATGGCAATCAGGGTTTGCACCGTCAGCATAGGAGCTCTCATGTCACGCGGGTGGAACAACGCAATCTGCATCAGGGATCGCTGCCGCAGTAGTTTCTCTGAGTAAAGAGAGAAACTCCACCACATAAGGCTTGCCGCTTTATACGGGTAGGGTTGCAGGGGCTACGTGTCGTTGTAAAATCCTTTGAGCCGACGTTCCGGCTGTATTTGTCGCCGTCACATGGCGCATTTCAAGGAGCAACACCTGGTGTTCAGGGCGTTCATGGATTTGATCTTTGTGGTGGGCGTGGCTGTGACTGTACTCGCGTTCATTTTTTACCGTGCATGATCCTGAGTCTCGGAGTGTTGCTCGTGCTCGGCATCGACGACAGATTTGTGAGCCCCGTTGTGGCTTACATTGCATTCCCAGAGGCCGTCATCATCAGCGGATATTTGCTGTTTCACTACTGGCGGCAAATCACCGAAATCATCAAGTCGATCACACCGTGGTGATAAAGGGATTTGTGTACTGACAGCCAGGCTTGGCAGGGCACGCCTCATCGCTTTACAGGGCTTTCAACATTCGCTCCAGGGTCTGATGCTCCCACGTCGAAAGCAGAGCAATCGGATCTGTCCGATCACCTGAATCGAAACCCCAGTGCTTCCCCTCAGGGCTCACGCATCGCTCGCAGTAGTCCAGGCCATCACAGTCGTTGTAGATCGTGAGCCGCCATCCCTCTACGTCGACTTCGAAATGGCGCGCGTACGCCTGCTCCCAAGACTGGCTTACTAACTTAGCTATTGCCCGGCGTTCGAACACGACCTCTCGCAGCACCTGGCAGACCTCCCGGGCAGTCAGCGCGCCTGATGATGTGCCGTGGCGGTCATGTTGGGTCATACGCAGCCTCGTAAAAGTTATTCCGCGATGCTCTCGCTGGCCTGTGTCATGCGGTGTACGCGACGGTTTTTTTTAGACAGAGCCTAGGCGATTGGCAAGCTCACTCGCGACTTCAACTGCACGCTGAAGGTCCAAATGGCTGGAGGCATAGGACTTCATCAATAAAGGGCGGGGAAGGGCCCAGTCCCATTTCTCAATGATCATGTTCTCCACGTCTTCAAGATAGGGGCCAGGATCCGACACATCCAGCTGGCCGACGACGCGAAGCGCGCTTAGACAATCCTCCTGACCAAACGCGACTTCGAGCGAGAGCCCATTGTTCTCGCACTGGATGCCTACATGTCGAAGCAACAGCGCCAATGCGTCATTGGTATGGTCACCCTGCCAGGTCAGAAGATGACTGAAGCTGGATGACCCGGTGATGGACTGCGTGGCCAGGCCGAGTGTTTGAAAAGTGCTGCGGGCCTCTTGAAGCAGGTGTTGAGCCTGTTTATCCAAAAAAGGGCACGGGCTGGTTTCCATCAGTACATCGCGCATTTCCAGTCTGACACGGTCGTGCACCTGAGCACTCAATCCATCGAATTGTGGCGGCTCTCCGCCGCGGGCGGGCGTCACAACGATCACTTTGGCTTCAAGGTCCACATCTTGAACCTGCCAGCGACGACCTCCAAAGATGATACGTTGCCCTTTGGTGAGGGGCTTGCTAACAGGCAATGAGCCGAGTGGCTTGCCATCCCGGAGCAAGCGAAACTCTTCATCGCTGGTGAATGCGGTGTAGAACTCATAGTGGTTTATCAGGCGCTCGCCCAGTTCGCCAGGAAGCAGCAGCCCCGAGCTGTCCTGGACAATCAGCTCCTTCTCCCCCATGCCCTTTAGTAAGGACATCAGGTCGGCTTTCGAAATGCTTGCAAAACTGCCACTGGCAATGAGGTTATTCCACAGTTGGGCCGCCGAAGCTCCCCCCAGCTGAGCAATGGAAGAAAGAGATTGCTGAACAAGCGTCGACGCGTGCATGCCTTGCGAGCGGGGAGGTTCGAACCACCCGGCCACC
Source organism: Pseudomonas sp. NPDC090592 (assembly GCF_044769185.1). Lineage (NCBI taxonomy): Bacteria > Pseudomonadati > Pseudomonadota > Gammaproteobacteria > Pseudomonadales > Pseudomonadaceae > Pseudomonas > Pseudomonas sp. NPDC090592. Next base: position 53,478 of record NZ_JBIVXJ010000021.1, on the reverse strand, counting down.
AGCAAACGAATCATGGCTATCGTCTGAACCAAACCCTCCCGAAGCCGATCGGAGAGGTCGGAGCGATCTGTCAGGGGGCGTTCACGGCAGTACGCCCGCAGCGTGGCAGGTTCCCCTGGCCGTCTACCAGAGCGACCAAGACGCTGCCTCAGGCTCGCCACGGATGGAGGGCTACCAATCTGCGCAACGGTCCTGATGTTGCCGATGTCGATGCCAAGCTCCAAGGTGGTGGTGCACACTGCAGACGCAGGGGTGTCACCGGCTTTCAGGGCACGCTCAGCGTCTTCTCGCAGTTCCTTGGACAAGCTGCCGTGATGTGGCCAGAATTCGTTAGGTACACCATCCTGCTCACACAGTGAGCGAAGTCGATCAGCGAACCATTCGACGTCCTGCCGTCTGTTGGGGAAGATCAGGTTGTTATGGCCTCTGAGTACCTTGTACAGATGGCTTGCGATCGCCACCTTGGACCCGGAAGTGTCTTCCCTGGCATCGTTGTCTCCATCATGGTCGTCAGCCTTTCCCGCATGTTCGGTTAGCGTGGCGACCACCTCTGGCATCGGGCGCTCAATGTATCCGCGCACTTGCACCTGAAGTTCTTGACCTGAGGATGTGGATTCGATGACTGCGATGTCATCTGGGCGATTTGGCCTCAAAAACACACGCGCCAATGACATCTCTCCCAACGTTGCCGACAGCCCCACTCGCGGCAACGCTCTTCCCACAACAATTTCCACCCGTTGCATCAGTGACTGCAACTGCTTGCCGCGCTCGCTTCCTATGAAAGCATGCAGTTCGTCCACGACGATGTAGCGCAGGTTTTGAAAGACGCCCGATAGGCTCGAGCCTCTGTTGACGAACAGCGCCTCGAGGGACTCGGGGGTGATCAACAGAATGCCTTCTGGCGACTTGAGAAACCGTTGCTTCTTGCTCGCGGATACGTCGCCATGCCAGGCGACCACTGGGATCTCCAGCCGCTCACAGAGCCGACTGAGTCTGTCCCATTGGTCGTTGATCAGCGCCTTCAGCGGGCTGATGTAAAGCACGGCGCCGGCAGGGTCACTTTGGTTGAGCAGGTTGGTCAGGATGGGCAGGAATGCGGCCTCGGTCTTACCTGCCGCGGTGGATGCTGCAATGATCACATCGCGATCGGCTTCCACCAAGGGCGGTACCGCCCACTCCTGGGCGTCGCGCAGCGCTGTCCAACCCTGAGACCAGACCCATTGCTGAACCTCAGGGTGCAAGCGCTCGAATGAGGAAGAGTCAGAGCTTGAAACTGGCGAGCTCATCGTCGGCCTCGACCTCAAGATCCTGCTGTCCACCGTCGTCTTTGGTTAGCTCAACGGCACCCAATAAGGTACGCCAATCAGCGGTGGGGTTCTGTTCGATCACGGCCAACAAGTTGATGAAAGCGGTGATGGTCGTTCGCGGTGTGCGGAAGTACGCTTCCCCCAAGCGCTGATTGCAATGCGCCATGAATGCAGGGATTGCCTCGTCAGGCAGCAAGAACTTTTCGGGCTCTCCATAGCCGTACACATTGCGAAGCTTCTGCAGCAGCACGTAGAAGTCTTCAGGTGTCAGGCTGCTCAGGCGAATCACGGGCCCGGAAAGGTCGACCAGGCCGGATTTGGCGAACGTGTTCTCAGCGAGGCGTGACTGCAGGGCAGGGTAGCTGTAGAGGCCGCGGCGTGTGTCCATTAAAAACTCGGGGGTCCCACCTAACACGAAGCCCAGACCTTCAGCCGATCCCTGCAAGGAGTCATTCAGGATGCGCAGGATCTGCTCGTAGTTGGCATTGCGTGCTTGAGTGTTCGCGAGCTTGTACAGGTTGACCAGCTCGTCCAGGCAGACCATCACGCCGCCAAAGCCGGCAAGGCGCACAAATCGGGAGAGCAATTTGAGCTGGTCGTAAACCGACGCATCGTCGACGATTGTCCGCACGCCCAAAGCTGCCCGTGCATCGGTTTTGGTGGAAAATTCTCCGCGCAGCCAACGGATGGCGTCGGCCTTGAGTTGTTCGTTGCCTTCTTCAAACCCACGGCAGTAGGCGGCAATCACATCCGCAAAGTCATAGCCATTGACCATTTCCGTGAGCTCGGCCAAGTACTCGCGAATGACTACCTCGCTCTCGACACCCTTGGCCTTGGCTTCAGTCTTGGCCTGGGAAATGAATTTCTCAACGATACCCTGGAGTGCACCGCCATCAGGCTTGGTGCGGGTTGCCATGTTCTTGGCAAGTTCGGAATAGAGGGATCGTGCCTGGCCTCCAGACGCATGCAGGCGCCGGTCCGGATTGAGGTCAGCATGCATGGTTACCAGTTTGCGTTCCATCGCAATGCCGCGCACCAGGTTGAGGAAGAACGTTTTGCCCGCGCCATATTCGCCCACCACAACTCTGAAGGCTGAGCCGCCGTCTGCCAGGCGATCTACATCCTTCAGCAGGGAATCGAGCTCTCCCGCCCGACCAACCTGAATCAGGTGCTGTCCTACCCGCGGAACCACGCCCGCACGCAACGATTGGATGACCGCATCGCGATCTTTGGCTCGTATCTTACTCATAGGGCTAATTCATCCAGAATTTCGGGGTTGATTTCGATAGGGTCGTCGCCTTCGGTCACAGGCATGTCGAACAGATCGAAAGCGGTGTCGTTGATTCGCTCCAGAGCGCCATCCAGCATCAGCTCCATATCGCTGGCAGCATCCTCAAGTTCAGCGCGGCTCCACTCAGTCCTTGAGATTAACAGCCGCAGAAACGCTGAGTGCTCTACATCCAGCCCGTGTACTGTCGCCAATTGCTGCGCTGCGTTTTGCGCGGCGTCGTCGGGAGTATCGGGCTGCACATTTTGAACAGTTTCGCTGGGCGCCTCTTCGCTGAAGACGCTGGCGAGGAGGGAGGATACCTCGGCTGTTTCCTGCTGCAGCCGAGCAACTTTCGCCATGTCCAGTGCAAAGCCTGCGTCCGACGTTGCTGCCGTCGGCTCTGCAATACCGGTATCTGTTGTGGTTACTGGCGCGGCTTGAGATGGGCGAACCGCTGCGCTGTGTAGGTCGCTGTAGACGAACTGAGGGTCCAGGGCCAGAGCTTTATAAACGCGCTCAAGCAGCTTTACCTCCTGTGGTGTGACCTCTCCGTCAGCCTGTGCGAGGTGGGCCAGGAAGCTAGCGATTTTGCGTTTGGCTTCGACTGATAACGGCTCAAGCTTTTTCTTGAGGCTCGCCAAGGTAGGGGGTTGCTTGAGCTGAATCTGCAGGTGGGCTTTCAGGCGCTTTCGGTGCGCGACGCAGAGGTGATCCCAGGAGTCGATGTGTCCGGAAAGCAGGCTCACTTCCTCCAGTGAAGTATCGCCATCCGCAGCAGCGACGGCGCTTGCAAGATCGAGCGTCACCGCTGCGGCACTGTAGGCGGCAGTCGAGCGAAGGGTGCCTTCCTCGGCATCTGCCGCGAACAGGGCAATGGTGTCCTCCGCCTTGGGTGTGCGACTCCCTGACAGCACATCGGGCTCAAGACCGATCCGTTTGCTCTCGAGGGCACGCGCAAGAGCGATCACCTTGTCGCGTGAGAGGGCCCCGGCAGATTTGAAACGACCGGCGAGCTCACCGAAACTCATGCAGAGTGTTTCGCCACCTACGCGCTGCTCGAGATGCTCCAGTTCTGCCTTGGCCTCGCCTGGCCAGAGTTCTGTCGGCAGTTGCAGGATGGCTTCCAGGCTTGAAGCCGCGTCAGGATTACGCCCCAAGTATCGACTGTAGGGATCCAGTACCGTGCTGCACTCCTCGACAATGACCTGCAGCTTGTTTCGCGTGCCTGAGGTTGCCGCTACGTCCGGAAGATCGCCCACGGCCACTGCGGGAATGCTCAACCCGGCAGAAGCCGGTCGATAAGCGATCTTGAGCTTGGTCTTGTTTTGGGGCAGTGCAATGCCGTTGGGATAGCGCTTTGCAAATTCATGCTTGAAAAGTGCCGCGAATTGGTCCGGGCAACGGGTGACTGGAGTGCGGCGGGAGATGTTGGGCTCGGTCAACGCCCAAGCCAGGGCCCAGCTCGGGTTGAGCGGGTACTTGTCGACGGCCATCTGGCCCAGGGCAATGCGCACCGGCATGGGCAGCTCATAACCATCTACGCCCAATGCAGTGGGTTCGCTCAGATAGCTCTGCGGTACAACGGCGCCCGTATCAACATGGGCAAGGAAGCGAGTGGCGTAACCGCGGAAACTGTTGTTGTCGCCATAAAGCTCAAGTAACCGCTCGACCTCTGCCTTGATGGCCGGAATCTCAGCCTTGGCCTGTGGGTCGTTAGGTGCATCAATGAGCGCGCGACGTTCCAATCCGTAGAAAAACAGGAACACGTAACCAACGTCGGCTGGCTGACGACGTCCCCCTGCCAACCATTGCAGGTACGCTCGTCGGGCCTCTGGCGTGATGGTCTTGTAGCTAGGCCAGTACGACATCTGCCGATCAGTCAGACTCATGGTGGAGCGGGCGACGCGCAGTGTGGCATCTAGAAGTGATGGCTCGCTGTTACCAAACCCAGTGGCGCGTTCGCTGAGGTAGATCAGACCACCAGGAATGGCCAAGCCCGCAACGTTCACTGATTCGCCCTCGGTCAGCCAACGCACACCCGTAGGTTTTGTGCTTGGATTTGGAATCGTAAAGCTCTGACTATTGCTCGAGGAGCCCACCTGGACGGTGTGAAACTCCCGCTCCTGCGCCGCGGTGCTGAATTGAACGGTAACACTGGGCGATAGGGCCCGTTGGGTCGCGACAGCAATCTCCGCCGCTAGATCGTCCTCGTCATGATCGGAGGGCTTGTCCTGCGTGGCTCGCCTGACTGCCCATACCAGCACGCCGATGCCAAGGATGACTCCAAGGGCGATCCACACCTGTTTTGGAATTTGTGCCAAAAGGGCAACGACGAATAACAAGGCGTATAGAGCGATCGGCCCGCCGCCGCTCCCTTTTCGCTTCCGTGGCATATGAGTGTTCCATGCAATAGGTAATGGCCAAATGGCATTCTCACGGATTTTTGTTGGCCGGCCAAGCTTGTTAGACGAAGGGACGTGTCCGTCGGGATCTTCATACGAACGGGCAATTGTGGGCTGGTTGACGAGCCTCAGGTCCAGCCATCCTCGCCAGGCCTTCCGGACGGAGTCTCGATGGTGCACTGGGCGGGAGAAATACTAGAGGACCTGATGCATCGTGAGCGGGTGACAAGGAAAGCTCTATGAGCCTGTTCTTCGACGCAATGGATGAGCGTGTTGGGTCGACGGCTGCTATTTACTGCTGGCGTAGCACTTGTAACGAACTCGAAAAGGTTACACGCGGTGCCTACCAGTCCATCGAGGAAATCGCAGACCAGCGACTGATCGATTTCGCTATGGCGTGGGACCAGACTCAAGGCGATCCTCATCTGCGCGGGGAAGCGCTGCGAATGGCTCGATGGCCTTGCAGGGCGGATGCGAGGTCAGTTCCTCAAGCGCTGTAGCACGACGTCCATAGCGGCCAGCGCGGTTGCATTTAAACCGGTTTGCCATCACCCTCGCTGACGAGTATGTATTAAATTGCCCCCATGAACAGGATGTTGGATTCAGCCATGGACGCCAAGAACGGCCGCATCAGCGCTGCACTCAGCCACGATATCAACTCGCATCGGGCCCGCCTGGCGCCGTTCTTCAACGGCGATGCGAAAAACAATCCATCGGTCAGTTTCGCCAATGATGGGACTGGTTTCGGCAAGTCCTACAACGTGTTCGATCAGTTCGTCGAACACGCCACTGCCCCTGATGAAAGCGGTGCCCATCGCAACCTGTTCTTCATCACCCCGCACAAGGCACAGATTGACGTCGCCAAGATCACTCAGGAAAAAGCTGCGGCGAAGGGCATCTGCATCCTGAGCTTCTTGGCCGAAGGCGATCTAACGGACCTCGATTTCCTTGGCTGGGTTTCCAAGGTTCGCAACGAAGACCGTTACACCCGCTGGGTCAAGGCGCTGAACACAGACTACTACCGGGAGGTGGTGGGAGAGCTGAACAGTGCGATCAGTGGACTCAAGGCGACTGAAGCCGAGCGTGCGCGCTATCTGAAGCTGGAAGTCGCTGACTACCTTCGGGAGGGAGAGTTGCAGCGCCGCATCGAGGCGTCGAAATTGCGCCTGCTCTTTGCGTTGCAAGATCTGGCGAAATCCGTGATCAGGGAAAAAGTCGGCTCGAAGTTCGTTGCCACGCAAGACCGCTTCAAGGACGCCCGAACCGATCTGGAGCGCGCGAAGATTGAAGTTATCGATCACTTGCTACCGTTTGAGCGGGCCAAGGTGAGCCCAACCATCTTCCTTGCTACCACGGCCAGGTTCCTGCAACGCGCGTTCATCGTGTACATCGACAAGAAGCAAGAGCCGAACATCAAGAAGCTGAGCTTCGATGCCATATTGGGGGCCAAGCGCTCGCCCACGAATGCTGAGGAAGACAGCATTGCTCCCATCGGCGCTGCCTGTAGCCTGTCCCATCAGCAGCAGATCGCCTACCTCAAGAGCGATTTCTTCATTACCGATGAATCGAACTATTTCAGGGCCAACGGCATTACGTTCAACCTTGTCATCGATGAAGAGCACGACAGTTACGACCGGATTTTCGACGCGAGCAAGAAGAAGCTGGTCAATGAGCGGATGAAGCCCCCTCACGTCATCGCCGGTCTGCACCGGTTGCTGGAGGTGGTTACTGAAGACTACGACAGTGAGGATGAGCTTCCGATCGCTTTTGAGGAAACGGTTGAGCTCATGGAAGATCTGCACCGGCACTATCGGGAGGACTGCAAGGCCAGCGTTCCATTGGATGTCATTCTCGAAATGTGTTCGGGTAACGTCGGCCACATCACCATCGACAATCGCGATGTCGAACAGATCCTGGCCCTGTCTCGAAACATCTTCTCGCTCTCACCACGACGCTTCTACAACGAAGAAGCACTCAAGCGGATCCGCATGAAGTCGATGTGCGGGAGGAGTGAGATCCGTCTCTATTTCGACGACGGAGGGCCGTCTGAGCATCCTACCCTCCACGATTTTCTGCAGCTTATGCTCTGCGCGCTCTACGCCTGTTCCAAAGTGGGCCAGAAAAGCCCGCTGAGAAAACTATTGGAACTGGGCCGTGAGGCGACGCAGAACGCGCCTCTCCTGGATTTCATCAAGACGTCCCGACAGCACCATGCTTACGTGGCCTCGGTGTTTGACCGCCCCCGGGACGCCGAGATCTTCGTTGATGGATTCTTCACGTTCTTCGCCCCAAAGATTGTCTTCTCTCTGATCAAGGTGAACGAATTGCCCTTCGGGGGTGATGCGGTGATGAATCGGGTATTCGTGGATTTTCACCTTGATCTGATCCTCGAGCTTCCTGAGGTCAAGCTGCTGAGGAACCTGCATGCCACGCAAAACAGCGCGATGTGTTTGAGTGCAACGACGGGTTTCAAGCATTCCTACTCCGGCAATTTTTCAAGAAAAATGCTGGCCCGATATGGTGAGTCTCATCCTGACAACCTCGGTGTGCGAGTCGTTGAGCGAACTGCCGCTGACGTGGATGCGATGGCCGACCTGCGTACAGCCCGAGCCAAGGCCAGAACGATGGCGGTCAGGCCCTTTTTCAATACGTCTGCTGACGACATCAGCGGCCTACGCAGTGATCCCGTCTTCAAGCGTGTCTTCAGGTTCTGGTCAACCTCATTGCTGCCCCCGGGCTTCACTGACAACAAGTATCGGATGTCTGCCTATCGTCGCCAGATCGAGGCGATGCTGATGGCGGCTTGGGATGGCAAAAACACCTTTGTGCTCTCCCTTAACAACCGCTTTGCAGAGCGGTTCGCAGCGCTCTTTTCGCAAAGCGTTGATGGACGTATCAAGGGGCTTTGGTGCCAGTACCAGGACAAGATTTTCGAGCTGAAACCCTTCGAAGGCAAAACCAAGGTACGGGTCATTCTGTTCAGTGCAAAGCTGGCCAGAGAGGTCAACGTCGACGAGTACCTCAAGGTGGATGCAGGCACCCGTGTTTGCCTCATCTCCTCTTACGGCAGTGCGGGTACGGGTCTTAACCTGTTTGTAGAACGAGCCGAGGATGGTTTCCACCAGGACTTTGATCGCCTTGTCCTGGTAAATACGCCTTTCTACAGCGCCGTTCATGAACGGGACACCGGCCTCAATACCGTCAAGAACCACATTCTGCTGCTCAAGCACATCGCTGCCGCAGAGCATGAGGTGGTGAAGTTGTCGCAGTTCGACTCGAACCTGATGCAGCCTAAGAATCGACGCATCCTGAACCGGGAGCATGACCTGGCAGTACTCAAAGCGATCATCCAGGCCATCGGGCGGGTCGAGCGACGTGACACCTACTTGCACAGCGAGATCTTCCTGCCCGGTGACGTCATCGACGACTTGGTAGTGAGATACAGTCGGCTCCGCCGAGAAGGAAATGACCTGCTCATCAACAGCCTTTCGCTGCTCAATCACAACCTGATGCAGTTCTGTCTGCAGCAAGCGCAAAGCCGCAGCTTTGCCTCGGAGCAAGAGCGGGAACAGTTCACCGCCACGGTTGCTGCCGCCGCCGAGGACATCGACAACTTCTTCGACGGCGCGTTTAGAACCCAGATACTCAGAAAGGCTCGCGAAGGTGACCGGCAGGCCATGGCATTCAACGAGATGCTTCGGTCGCCGGACAGTGTCATGGCGCCGCAAAAGTACGTACAAAAGCTGATGAGCTCGCCGATCGTGAGAGCCTCTGGTTACTTCCAAGAGATCATCAGCACCTTCTATCTGCCCAGGGCCGTCACGGATCGTGTCACTGTCTGCACCACCTCGGAGGGTTTCAACCAACTGAGCGATCTGCTGCATGGACAAGCGGTTTATCAACCTGGGAAGTGGCTGGTGCCCGATTACGTTCGAAACGGTGGTGACGACCAGGATCCAGGCACTGGCATCATCAACATGGCGTGCAACATGGCCACTGAAGGGATTGATGTCCACCTGCCTAACCCCGCGTTGATCCCTCTGCTTAAGGGTAACGTCGGTGAGTTCATTTTCTCCCGTGTACTAGCTGCTCTGGCAGTCATTCCGCTTGATCTCGATCAGCTAGTCGAGCTGCTGGGCCCTGCGGTGTACGAAACCTACGACACCTTTGTGCGGGTGGGAGACACCATTGTCTGCATTGACGTGAAGCGGTGGTCCGGCACCCTGGACAATCACGAACTGTCCGTCAAAACGCTTCAAAGATCACAAGCCAAACGCGAGGAAATGATTGCCCGTTGCGAACGCTTGGAGCTCACGCCGCGTTTCCTCTACGTCAATACGCAACCCGATGACAACGATCTCAACGCTGAGCGCGAGTTTAGTCACGGTGAGTCGATCCATTTTCTGAATGCATTCAAGATCATTACCCGTTACGTCCCGGAATCTGGCCCAGACTCCATCCACCGGGTAGACGACCGCCTGATGATCAACCCCACTTTGGTAAAGCTGCTTAGGAACGTGCAATGACTGCTATCAACCTTCTGGAACAGGGTGCTGTCGCCAAGGCCCGTACAAACATGCTGAGGCTGCCGGGTGACCTTGACGATATCATCGATCGATTGTCAGCCCTGGAGGAGGGGCATGGCCACGTTCATGCGGCGGTAGTGGAGGTCGCTAAACAGTTTGGTGAGCCATCTGAGGTGTACTACCCACGGGTCGACGCCACCATCAAGGACTTCATCCGCAAATCGCTGGGAGTACCTGCCTCAACCAAAGTGCATTACAGCAAATTCGGCAGGAAGGGCGTGTTCGGCTTTCTCTACCTGAGTACCCAGGCACCGTCACCAGGCCATGTACGTCAGGTGATCGCCGAGCACTCGCTCTATCCGTATCACGTGATCCAGGCACTCTTGGACTTGAAGCTCAAGCTCAGCTACCTCTTGGAGGTGCATGAGCGATACGAGATCGCCCCTGTCGAGTTCAATGCGAGTCTGTACCTTGGGCTGGTCTATAGCCGTCCCGGCTACAACGGAGCCGACGTATTCGAGGCCCTGAAGTACGAATTGTATTTCTCCACGGAACAGGAGCTCGTGGTTAACCTCAAGCGGGTTGTCATGGAGTGCGCTGCGTCCTCGGACACTTCGAGCAGACCGGTTACCGACGCGGGCATGCTGATGTTCGATTGGGAAGGCAAGCGCTTCCAGCGTACACGCTCCCTCAATGTGGTCACCAATACAGAACGCAAGTACATGGGGTTTGCCACCAACAGCCCGAAGGCGAAGGCGATCGATCTGTACCAGAACAGCATCAATTATCACCAGACAGACTGCCTCAACCGTATCCAGCGGCTGCTGACGCGCGCGGGGATCGAGTTTAGCCCTGTTGTGTATGAAGCCACCCATCAGGTTCGAGCGTTCCTCGAAGGGCTGCCGACCACGTCCAATCCGCTGTGGCTGCTCGATACCGCTAAAGAAACCGCCAAAAACAAAAGCTGGCTCAACACCATTGAAAAATTGGCGGATAAATTCGGGGCATCCGCAGTGCTGAGCGGCGACAAGCTGCCGATCCCTACCGAGCTCGCGGTAGGCAGCATCAACTACCTGGTGGTCAGCGGTAAGGTCATCACTAAAGGTGGGAGCAAAAACGGCTCCAGTATCTCCAAGAGCAAGGAGGAGGGCACAGAGCAGTTCAACAACTTCTGGCAAGCGCTCAACGACAGTCGAGGCAAACCAGCCGAAGATTTCGATTACTACACCAGAGTCAAGCTGCATCGTTTTACAGCCTCAGTCGACAGCATTTGCCAAGGTTTCGATATCACGCCGAAAAAACCGGTTTCAGATTCGGCGATCGAGAAATGCTTGCAGGAACTAGCCCTGAAGGAGTCAATTTTCCGCGACAAGGCTGTGACCATCAGCGGCGCTGCGTTGGCCGACCACAAGCTGCAGCTGCTCAGTTGCCGAAAAGACCGTGACGACAACACCTACATCCAGGTGCTTGACGTTTGCGTGAGTGGCGAAGCGATCAGGATCGAGAGCTCCCGCCGGTTTGATAAGACCTGCAGAGGCGAGTTCAACTACGAGTTCAAACCGCTGGGCGCGGTTTTCAAAAAAACAGGCAAAAAGCCCTTCGACGTGCTGTGGGATGGTGCATTCGTGATCCGGGACAAGCGGTCGGACACGTGGCTGAATGCATACACCACAGATCGCGTGCCTTCGATCATCGGCAACACCCTGTTCGACAATCAAGAGCGACAGGACAATGGTGAGTCGCCAACCCGTGAAGTAAAGCGTCCAGAGCTCGCGTCATTGCCTTACTACCTCACGCCAAGGAGGCAGAAGCAGCGGCACAGCGTATTCATCCAGGACAATGGATTGGAAGGCGCATGGTTCTTCGTGTCCTCCAACCAGGCAACCAACGGCACTATTGCCAAGCAGAACCTCGTGTACAACGTCGTGATCACCGACGATGCCGGCACCCGCCTGACTGTTCTGGATCATCCCCTGGGCGAGCTGTTCTTCTCCAGTTTCACCTATGACATCGTGAGGCTGCGAGAAGCGGCAAAGACCTCGATCTTCCAGAAGATCGTTGAACTCTGCTTGCTGAACTAGCGGCTGCTAGGGGAGATTGGCTGAGTATCGGGGTCTGCGCGAAACGGGCCGCCGCGAATGCAGCCCATAGCGTGTGTGACCTTCGCGAATCGTGGACACTCCCCGCAAGCCCCGAAATCCATGGCCTCCAGCATTCCAATTTGCACTCAGGACACTTTTTGACGGAAAGTGTCCAGGTTGTTTGCAAAGTTTTCCCAGAAAGTGTCCGATTTAACTGGTAGATCCAGCTGAAAGTGTCCGCATTAGCCGCGCAAACTGCGGAAAGTGTCCGAATTACCTTACGCTTTTTTTGCCGTCCTGGCCAAGAAGATAGAGTCTAAAGAAAAATTTTGCACAAAAATGATTTGTGATTTCGATGCGAATGTGGCGAAATCACTGAGCACATATCGATGGCATAGATATGATTTTTGTCAATATATATAATAATACTCCATTATTCGTCTCGTTTGGCAAATTTCTCATAAGCCCAGCTCAACCTATCAAAGCCTGACGCCATCGGCCCCCCAGTGTTTTTTAGGCGTTGACAGCGGTCAAAATAAAATCGCCTAAATTGCCAGTCAATATATGACTAATTCAACTTTCACGCTCTTCGGAGTGGGGCTTGACCTTGCCGGTCTAGGAAGCAAAACTAGCTCGGCTTTCGCAGTGCCGCTCTTTAAAAACCATCAAGTGATAACCACTACCCATAAACAACGGGCAGATGCCATTCACCAATGGCAACTCGTCAAATGGTAGGCGGAATGACAAGTCGCAATAAAAAATCTGAAATAGACAGTGAGCCAACGATAGCGCCCGTGCTGGTCGCAAAATCCAAATCGAGCTCAAAGCTAAACCTGGATAGTTCGGATAAGACCATTGCTCGATTCGATCTTGCCAGCGACCGGATTCCGACGATTAAGCTTTATCTTTCCGGTCAAATCAGCGCTGTTGATGCAGCGAGGGCGATCGGTATGAAGCCATCAGGCTTCCATAAAATTATCCGGCGAGTGAGGGCACGTGGCGGTGATCTAAGTGCCGTTACGTCCAGCATGCCCGGACGTCGTCCGACGCCGTCCGAGCTTGGGGAAGAACTTGAGGAGTTGATCGTTGACTCCATCAAGGCCTATGCAGGGAAGGCAGCAACCATCGAACGTGTTTGGGTGACCGCCCAAATGCTTGCTGACGAGCGTGGTCTCAAACGGCCTAGCTATCATGCTGTACGACGGCGGCTTTTGAAGAAGGGCAAGCGGTTCCTGGCTAACATGAAGCTAGGGAAGGTTGATGCTGCTGACATCTTCGAGGCTCGCCCCGGGTACAAGGTTACGTCCCGCCCGCTTGAATGGGTTCAGATCGACCATACCCGTGTCGACATGATTGTCGTGGATGAGCATGATCGGACGGTGATTGATCGCCCTTGGGTTAGCTTTGCTATCTGCATTCATACGAGGGCGATTGTCGGGTTTTACCTGAGCTTACTTCCGCCCAATTCTGTAACAGTAGCGATGCTGATCGAGAACTGCGTCCTTCCCAAAACGGCCATGCTCGCCAGTCTTGGGCTGGATGCAAGCGTCTGGCCTATGCACGGCGTGCCCGAGGTCATACACGCGGATAATGCGGCTGAGTTTCGCTCAGAGGTGCTGAAGGCGAGGTTAAAACGTTTTGGTGTGAGAGTTGAACACCGTGACGTCGGTAAAAAACATCAGGGAGGGCACATTGAGCGCTTGATAGGTACGATGATGCGATCTCATATCCATTTCTTGAGGGGGACAACCTATTCCAATACACAGCAGCGAGGTGATGAGAACAGTGTGGCTAGGGCATCCATCTCTATCACTGCACTTAGGAAGTTTTTCGTCTGCGCCATTCATGCTTATAACGATCGCAAGCATCCGGCGATAAAGATGTTTCCCTCCCAAAAGTGGGATGAGCATTTTGGGAAGCATTCACAGCCTCGTCAGATCGACGATTCTTTGCATGAAGGATTTCGGTACGCACTTTACCCAGAAAGGCCGAAGCTCATCCGCGCAGGCGGGATCGAAATGCACGGACGGTTCTACTATGCACCGTGCCTGCAGAACAAAGTGCGAGAAGAACTAGTAGTTAAGTACGACCCAAATGATCTTTCGAGGATATTCGTAGACCTTGAAGGAGATGGTAACTACGTAAGTATACCAGAGTACAGAAATCAGATGCGGCGTAGCCACGACTATGCCCTGTACAGGGTTGAGCGGCAGGCGAAGGGTGAGCGGGATGGCACCTACTCTGCTGACGCGACCGCGTCTCTTGCTTTGGGCAATGCAATCGTCCAAGAAGAGTATCGGCGGACTGCTCAAAGCAAACGCCAAGCTGCCAAAACGGCAGGCAAACGCGATCAGCGGAATTATACCGAGTCGCTTGATTCCAGGTCTCAAGTCACCACGCAAGCCGAACCTGAGCTTAGGGATCAAACGGAACACTTGGATAGCTTCCTTGACAATGCTGCAACTGCCAAGCCGGCCAGCAACGCAAACCCCAAAACGCCCAAAAACACCACAAATCCCAAACCCGAAGATTCCAAAGTTCGGAAAGGGCGTGCAGCACTTCGAGCTGTAGAGGGAGAGCCAAAGGCCTCCGAGCGTTCCTGGCACGGCTTTTCGAGGAGCAACGTGGCAGAGCAGATCGACTTTGATGCGCCACCGACTCTCTACTGAAGCTGGCTTGAGCTTATGAACGACTGGGACTAGGCCTCAGACTGGGATTCAGTCAAGACTCCGTCCCAGACTAACCTCAAGCCCAGTCCCAGAATTCAAAATCAGATTCCAAATCCCCGATCCAATCAACAAGTGTGAGGTAAAGAAACCACAATAGTTACTTTCCAACTTCTACACCCTGCATGCAGGGTGCTTAAGATCGTGGTTATCACCTATTCGGCCTGCTTGCTCAGCCCATGCTGCTGATTAGATACGGAATAACTATAAGAATTAGTCGGCATCTAGTCAACGCATCTGCAGGGCGCTACAAAAAACAAGTCCGGAAACTTATCGGTGCGGCCTAAGACTTTAGTTTAAAGATACAGCTTAGGCTTCAGCGTGCCTTGTAATCATCAATACCTATTGCACATATATATCTGGAGATAAATTATGGATCTTTCTCATGTGCACTTCAGCTGCCACAAACTATTTGAGCTGAGCAATCATGATCGGGCTATGTTCTGCCTGAAAGATTTTTTCGTTCCGCACCCCTCCGCCGAGCGGTTGTTCAAAAAGATGGACATGATTATGTCCATGCCAAGGAAGGTTGTTGCCCCTTGCTTGTTGTGTTTGGGTCAGGGGGGCGTCGGAAAGACGAGCATGATCGAGGAGCTTGGACGCAGGAATATCACTTCTGTGAACCGAATTGTCACCGTAACGATGCACCAAAACGCGGACAATATGGGTCTGAAGGAGCTGATACTTGCCGAGATGGGGTTGGACACGAGCCGGAGAGCCCGCCAGTCTCGGAGGATCAGTCCGGATCTCCAGCATCTCATCAAGAGCCAGAACATCAAAGCCATTGTTATTGATGAGGTGCATGATGCGCTTACGCTCTCGCCTTTCCAGCGAAAGGTCAACCTGTCGCTGTTGAAGAACCTCTCAGGTTCCACTTATGGCCTTTCGGTATTCGCCTTTGGTGTGCCTGACGCCGCCCGTTTCTTAAGGGAGGATCCGCAACTCGCTCGTCGTTATGCAGTTCACGACTTGGAAACTTGGTCGAATGGCCAAGATGTTCGGAATTTCGTGTTCAGCTATATCCACCGGCTGCCCCTGAAAAAGCCGACGGATTTTCGTGACCAGGAACTCTGCTTGGCCATTGTCGAGAAGTCGCTGGGGATCACCGACAACATCGTCAAGATTCTGCAGGCATCGGCTTGGGCTGCGATCGCAGACGGTACCGAACGCATCACCCTGAAGCATGTTCGTGACGTAGAAGCCATTATGTCGATGGAACTGGGAACGAGTTTGCAGGGCCTGCACGACGTGAGCATGGAGAAGGACTGCGCGTAATGACGCCCTCTCAAGCTAAAGCTCTAGCTCGGGAAGTATTGGAGGACGATTTCGTCCTCCCGTATTTTTCAGCGGAACAGCGGGACATGATCAAGACTTTAGAACAATCCATCTGCCCCAGAGACCCACTCACTCAATTAAAGGCAGAGGCACATACAAAAACAGAAGAAAGTACAGAGGCAAACGTGATGCTGATGGATGGTATTTCAGGATGCGGCATCACAACGTTATTCAGAACGCTGCATCAACGTCACCCTAGTAGCATTCAGCTCCTGCAGGGTGATATGTATATCGGCGGATCTGAATTTTTGGATCATTTGTCTGATGCATTCCATGTCAGGCGCAAGCACCATCCCAAAAAGAGAGTGTTGGCGCCGAATTTGGTACGGACTTTGTCGCTCGCATCTCAAAAAATGATTCTGGTCGATGATCTAGATGTATTGGCAAGTGATATTGAGGACTATGACACGGTTTTCGGTGTTATCTGTCTTCTCACAGAAGAAATTCGAGATCTCAAATTTGTAATCTCAACGCGCAGTGCTCTACTCCAAAATAGGTTTGCCAGGTACTTGCGGCTTGGTTGGCGCCGCTACACTTTTAGGCGGCGGCTGACGGATGAAGAATACCATGACTTCGCGAGGCGCCTATGGGAGGGATTGAATCGTGAGTACTCGCTCAGCCTTACTACAGAAAGCCTTAGAGCCCCTGAACCACAATTTGGCTTAGACATTCAGGACGTCAATAGGTCTCTCAGGCTGAAGCTAGTAGAGCAATTCCTTTATCAGCAAGGCGCAGTGGCGACACTCAGCACGACGAATGATTTAAATGAGTACGAAAGCTATGTCCTCCAGTTTCTCTATACCTGAGCCTTATCCTGATGAAACGTTTTCGTCTTGGATGTACAGGGTGCGTGAGGTCAAGCCTGAGCCTGAAGTGCGAGCGCTTTGGAGCATGCCCTCCGACGCATGGGAAAGCTCAACGCTCCGCGCGCCCTACATCGAAGCTTTAGGGGGCAGAGGTAATGACTATGACTTTGATTTCAGTCTACCAGGGGTCAAGGCGTTTGCAGAATGCTATGAGATCTCGATGGAGTGGATCGAATCCATGTTCCGTCCTTCTGAGACTCAAATCATACCAATCTACTTTCGATCAGATTACTGCCTTGCTTGTATGGAAGAATCGGTGACGGCAACTGGCTTTCCAGTGTATCTCAAAAGCTGGCGATACTTATTGAAGCCCTTTTGTGAGGTGCATGGCTGTGTTCTGCGTAGTGCTGGGAATTATCTGCATGACTCAGTGGATTTTGCGATGGATGTTTTCGAATACGACAGCGCGCGCGATCATGAGTTGGAGCGGGAAACGAAATGGCTCGAGAAGGACAGGGAAGTACAGCTACTTGCCAGAATGGTCGTTGAACGCGCAGACAAACTAATAAAAGGTTCTCATGATCAGGTAGTGCAGCGTAACGCTGAACACTTTCTGTTGACGCTTCTTCGTCTTGCACTGACGACCGAGGTCGTGGGCGATTACACGTCAGTGCTTAAGTTTAGGGTTCAGTCGAGTAGCGAGTTTGATAATGTAAGCGGGATTGCTCTGTTTCATCAGTTGCCATTGCGCGTAACGGCGATCGCTCGCGCTCGGGCGTTTTATCTGGTAGGCCTGCTATTGGGGTGGATTACCGACGAGCAAGCTGCGGATGCTCGGCCAGATCATGACCTTTATCTGAGCACGTCGGGATCTTCTTTGTGGCGACGGATTAACTTGTCGCAGGGCCTTCGTACAATGCTACAGCTGTACAGCACTGATTTTCTGGGCGTGGCTTCTTTGAAAAGCTGGAAGTAAGCGCGTGTATAAATATCTCATACCCCTTTACTGGGCTCCCGGTTTGCGCGTCCGTACGGTGCCCGCTAACGACTACGCTATCACGCCAGTCTGTTTCTTGATTGATAGTGCAACTGGCATGATCATTTCATACAGCTTCAGCTATGGTCTGCCACGTTGCAAATTGCACGTCCTTGCACAGCTCGCATTTCAGGAAAAAATTATTCGCTCAGCAGCAGCTAAAAATTTGTACAGGAGTGCCTCAGGGGACATACCTTTAGCGAAGCGCAAGGTACAGACTGATGCGTACCAGTTATCTCTTGAAACACACAGGTACCCTAGGCCTAATACGTTTGACTGGTCAAAAGCCGGTGTACTTATGGCCCATATGTTTTATGATTGGGACTATGCAGTGCTCAACGAGCTCGATAGTTTCCAGGTAATTAATTCGAGCCAGCTTGTCCGGATTTTGGATCGTCTAGTAAGTCGCTTCAATAGTGCGGTTGACTCCGGTGTCGTCAACTTTTTTGACGCCTGAGCCCGAGCTTTCCGACATGGGATCCCACCAGCTTGCTTGACTAATGTTAGGCTGTGCTAGCCTAGCTAATCTCTATGAGGGGTTCGCAAGATGGTTGACGCCGTAGCATCGGGCCAAGCGCCCTTACTGAATCAAACCACCCTCTAGCGTCTTCCACAGCTTGCTCACCGTCGATTTGGCAAGCCCCAGCAGCTCCGCAGTCTCCTTCTGCGTCTTTCCCTCAGCCTTGCACTGAAGCACCGCTGCTCGATTGGCAGCGCCTGATCGAATGCGACCGTGAACTGACTGAAGTTTGCCGTCGGTGAACTCGCCGTCGAGCTTGCCCAGGACACCTAGCTTCTCAAGCTTAGTGATCTCGCCGGCCAAGTCTTTCAATAATTCCCTCGGGGTCTGGCTACGGACATGAGCGCTGGCCACGGCCACGAGCGCTACAAGATCAACGTCCAATGCAATGGCGATGTCTTCGAGCGAGGACAGGGTAGGGCTGCTTTTCGCGCGCTCGATGTTGTTCATCTGTCGAGCTTCGACCCTGCCATGAAAGTCTTCTTGAGACAGGTTTCGGGCGGTACGTGTCAGCCTCAAGACTGCGGCCAGCGGTTCTCTCAACGACATTTGGAATATCCAAATGCGAGGATAAAGCCATATTGCGCGGTTCGACTCAATGCAATATAGTGCTGTGAAACGAACTGGCTGGCACGCTTGCGCGCTGTTCTGATCGAGGATGTGAAGACCGGGATGCTTCCGCTCCATTGCGCCGGTAGTCCCGGCACGCATGCGCCCTGTGATCCAGCTGCGTCAATTTATAGCTAAAGCTTCAAGGCCAGCGTTTTGCGAATCAGAATCTACTCAGACCTCCACGCCGAGTTCCGCCGTTTCGACCCGCCGCCCCTCGACGCCGGGGTTGACCTGGTAATCCTCGCCGGCGACATCAACAAAAAGGCCAGGGGCGTCCAATGGGCCAACGAGACGTTCGCCTCCCAGGTCGTGTACGTCGCAGGGAACCATGAATATTACGATGGGCACCTTGATCGCACCTTGCAGAAGATGAAGGACGCCGCGGCCGACCACGTGCATGTTCTGGAAAACGAATCGCTGATTCTGGGGGATGTCAGAATCCTCGGCAGCACAGCATGGACTGACTTCACGTCAACAGGGAACTGGGTCGCGGCTAGCAGTGCCGCTAGGCAGTGCATGAACGACTTTAAGTACATTCGATGTGATTCCAACTACAGACGACTTCGAACGGACGACCTGATTACCCGGAACCGCATCGCCAAGGACTGGCTCACCCAAGAGCTTGCTCGACCATTTGACGGCAAAACGGTAGTGGTGACCCATCACTCACCATCTCCCGTGGTGATTGGTGAGCAGCATGAAGGGCATCTTACTGCAGCGTACACCAACGACTGGCCGCGCTTGATCGAGAAGGCCCATGTGTGGGTGTTCGGTCACACGCATGAGGCTACAGATGTTGAGCTGGCCGGCTGCCGGGTGATTTCAAACCCCCTTGGCTACCCTGGGGAGAGCACCGGTTTTGACCCTTTCTTTGAGATTGAAATTTGATGTCGGATTCTGCGAAAGCCCTGAATTTTCTTGAGCTCCGAGAAGGCACGTTCCTGAAGACGGATGTGCCCTTGGAAGTCATTCGGGCACAGCGCGAGGACTGGGGCGTCATCATTGATGCGTACTTGTCCCAGGCTGGGCGCGTTGGCCAGCGATATGCAGCCACGGTCTTTAGCGATCTATCTGGCGTCAACGCGAATGGGATGACCGTTGCTACACCCCCTTTGCAGCTTGTAGAGGAGAGGGCTGGGTTCAAGCTCATGCGTAGTGTTAGCGGGAACGATCACTTCGTGATTACAAGCGAGATAGGCACACAGCCGATCGGTACCACGCTCGGTCAAGGATAAAGAGTAACCGCGTTTAATTTGACCTCCCTTGCTCAACCAGGGTGGGGGATTCATGCGAGTGATTCAAATCACGGGTTTCGCTCGCCTCAATTTCGGGGCCACTAAGGTGATTTAGCTGCTGCTCCGTAGATTAATGCGCCTAAGGAAGATGCATGTCCGACCTCAAGAAACAAACGCTGACAGTCAAGAATTTTAATGTCAAAGCTAGTGCCGATCTTGATACGCTTTATGACACGGTTCGCTGCGAAGATGACCTAGGAACTACGTTTCACTTCCAAGAGGTTGTGATGCTCAACTACCTCAAACGCCATGGCGCCATGATGACTGATATTCCGCGAATTTGGTATTTCAAGCACCTGACCAAGAAGTCTATCGTTTTGGTGGCAGTCGGGAAGCCGGATGGGAAAGTGGAGTATGATCTTGATCATATGAAGCTGGTGACAAGGTCTAGCGTTTTGAAAGGAGTTACGATGGCTGTGGCTGCGATTCCTGCAGGGGTTATTATTGCAACTGCCACATACGGTCTCGGTCTGTTGTTCATTCCAATGGCGCTTTTCTACAGTTGCAGGGCTGTCTTCAAGATTCCGCGTATGTTGCGTCGTAAGACGCTGGTGAGTGATTTGGCTCAGCATGGAGTTATCGTCCGCTAGTCGCAGAGTCTTAATGTCGGCTATGATCTATTCTCAAATATTCTAGGAAATATTGATGATCGCGGCGGTGATATTTGACGTGTTCGGTACAGTTGTCGAGATTCGGAACCGTCAGAATCCGTACCGGCAGCTCCTGCGCCTGGGTGCAAAGCAAGGGCGCGCGGCATCCTCGAACGATCTGGAATGGATCATGACCCATGACACTGAGCTCCACGAAGCCGCGGATGCCCTTGGAATCCACTTGGGCTCTGGAGATCTGGCTCTGCTGAAGGATGCTCTTGAGCTCGAGCTGCAGTCGATCCAGGTGTTTGATGATGCCTGGGCCGCGATTGAGCTGCTCAGAGCATCGGGCACAAAAATTGGCGTCTGTTCAAATCTGGCAGGGCCTTATTGCAGAGAGGTGCGGCGGTTGCTTCCGGGCCTTGATGCCTATGCCCTTAGCGCGGAGTGCGGCGTGATGAAGCCCGACCCAATCATTTACCGAAGTGTATGTTCAATGCTTGGTATTGAGCCCGGGAATTTATCCGATCCGAAACATGGGCAGGTCTACATGGTGGGCGACTCAAAGAAATGTGACGAACAAGGGCCGCGTGCGTGCGGAATTGTGGGAACACATCTGGATCGCTACGGGGCGGGACGGTTCCAGAACTTGCTAGAGTTCGCCAAATCAATCGTCATATAGAGTTCATCCCGATCCACCTTTTGCACGCGCCTTCTGTGATGGCGGGCGGGTAACGAAACAAGCGAGTGAAGATATTCAACCGGAATAGTATGGCCCTTACTCATCCTGAGGTATAAGCATGAACATGCTTGAGATCGTAGCGCCATGCAACACTGAAGTGATCAGTTGTTGGAGTCTTGATCATCGCAGTCACATTGCTCGGTACCAGCAGATATGCTGGGTCGCAAACCAGGTCTTTGGTAACTCCGCGCTCAGTGCTGATTGGATGAAAACTTCAAGAGTAGAATTTGGCGATCAAGCCCCATGCTTCCTACTCTCCACTCCATCAGGGTATTCAGTGATCTATAAATGGCTCATGCGCCTCGATCACGGGATCTGCATCTAACTAATGGAGATGTAAAAGGCCTCATCGGTAAGATGAGGCCTACTTCACGGGTTACCGGGTCTTCGGATACCAGTTGCTGTCACCTGCTGCGATTTCGCCGGGATTGTAGCCATAGCGGGTTTTGAGCACGGCCTTCAGTTCGGTATAGTTGCCGGAGAGGGTGTCCTGAATCATGGACACATAGAGGTCGAACGAGGGGTGCTTGCGCCAGTAGTCACTGTAGACCGCCTTCGACAGCGAGCGATCGAACCATCCGCGCAGCAGCAACAGCAAGCCCTCGAGTCGTACCTCAGGGCTCTCTGCGGAGAGCGCCTGGTTGCGACCATCACGCTTCATCACTTCACGCTGAGCATAGTGGGCAGGGCTGTAGCTCAAAGCTTCGCTCGCCTCATGGAAACGCTCATGAATCTCTCGGTGGGCTTCGCGATCTTCTTTGAGGTCAGCCGCGAAGCTGAACTCGCAGAATGAGCATTTGCTCACGCCATCAGAGTCAGGGGAGGTGTGGACATGCAGCATGAGCCATTGGTCATACAGGCGGGTCGCTTCATGGTAGTTCCTGACCCCCAGCTCTTGGATGGCAGCCTTGTCTTGACGCTGACAGAGCTTGAGGGAGGGGTAGGTGTCTTTCAGTGCTTTCGCGAGACGTTTGACTTGCTTGATGTGGCTGTAGGTAACCTGCATTGTGCAGCTCCTGCTTACGGGCCTGGCGTCCACTACAAGGCAACCTGATGATATTCAGGTCGGGGTGTTTCAACTGTCACGATAGTGCTAGAGCTTCGCGAGCGTGGACTGCAGGCACCTACCGAGCACCTTGCGCGGCGAGACTAGCACCATCGCCTTCGGCTGACAATCTGGGCAATGGAAGGCGATCGATTGGCCGCAGAGGCCTCTACTAGAAGTCCCAAGCTGCTCAAGCGTAAGCGTACGGCTGCCTTGGATACGCCGAAATGTACGCTCAAATTCTCCGAAACCAGATAAAAGAGGCGGTGATTGACAGGCTGGCTGTCGAGGTAGAGGAAGCCATGCCCGCGGTTACGGATATCGTAAATCAGAGCAAGCCGCGCGAGCCTCTCAAGGAAGGCCGTCTTCGGCATGAGCAAGTGGGCTGCGAAAACGTTGGCTTGCCACTCCAGTCGCTCCACATCCGCGGTAGGCATTTGGGTGCTTTGCTGCAGTTCGAAGTCTCGAGGGTGGAGCAACTCGCGCTCAAGGTAGCGACCGTGTTCCAGATAAAAATGCCCTAGCTCATGGGCCAAGGTGAAACGCGCTCTTGGTTCGTTCTTGTCGTCAGCGAAGATTTGGATTAGGGGTGGATTGAACGAGATACCGCCAAGGACTGACATAGATGCTCGGCTGAAAGTAACTCCCAATCCGCTAATTTTGAGCTCGTGATCGATCAGTTTGGACAGGTTCACACGTCCGCAGGTGTAACCGATATCCTGCAGTACCTCATTTGCTTTCGCCTCAATCTGATGCTCCCTGAGATACGTAACCCGCTGCCTAACAGCGGGCCGGTGCTGTATCACATGCTCCAGTCTCGCGTTCTCGCCGTCAGGGGCCGCCAGCAGCCCCTGGAGAACCCCTCTCCAGGAATTTGTGAAGCCGAGAGGGGTGGTGGCGTAGGTGCTATGCAGTGCTGGCTCGTACGATTGCTCGATCATTGCGTTGCGGATTGCTGCACTCCTGCGCTCAGAGGCAGTCATCGTTCCCGCGAGCAATGAACGAGAGAGCTCCCATTTGAAATTGCCTTCATCAAGGTACCTAACCGCAGCCATGCCTTTGTTGCGGGCGAAATTCAGTGCACTCGACTGGAAAGCACTTGCGGATACGAAAATACCTTTACCGTTAAGGCTCGCGACCTGATCGATTTTCGAGCTGAACTCTTCTACGTCGTCGATTGGGATGGTGCCATCGTAATTTTTGCATTCGATCAGCACGATCACTGAGGGATCCTCCCTATCCGGAAGTCGCACCTCGATAGCGATATCGAACACGATGAAGCTCTCTCGATATCGGGAGAAATACTTTTTCTTGCGAAAGATCTTACTGAACTGAGGCGCGAAGAGGAGTCTGCCGGCTGCTAGCTCACCTGAGAGAAAATCAAACACCTTTTGCTCAAATATCTCTCCTTTGGCATAGGTGCTTAGCTTCGGTGTATCCGATACTGGAGGCGTCATTCCGTTCCGCAGGCCTTCTCCAAGTCATTAGGCCGGAACAATAGCTAAAAGCCATGACGCATCCAAGCCTAGAGCTGGCTCCACAGGTATGGGTAGGGCATCTTCTTATCCGCTCGGCCCAGCGACCAACGCGCCACCAACACAGGCGAGCAGAGCATTGGTCGAGGATGCCGTTCCTGGATCTGGCGACGGTCAAGCTTGGGATGTATCGAAGCTTAATCGGGGATAATGGCCGGTCTCAATGGCGACACTTAGGATCTGATCAAAGGCCGAAAGCAACTTGGCCTCAGACGAGCAATACCGGGTCATTCGCTCGAACTCCGCATAGTCAAAGAAAACTACCGGCAACCCGAATTTTTCCATGGTTTTGATGGCCAGATCGCTGTAGATATCAAACTTGTCGAGAAAAAGCTCCTTCACCACGACCACACCCACCAAAGGGCGGGCAGACAGATCAATGTCGAGCTTCTCGTTATCCGCGAGCTTGAGCTCAAGGCCGGTGGTTCGTCGAATGCACGATACTGCGCCCCCGACCTGTGAAAGCCCCCCTTTAAGCTGACTCACCGACTTGCTTTGCTTTCGCTCGAGTGAAGTTCTAAGGCCTTGATCAGTGTTAGGGCTATCTTTCGCCTGGATGAGCAAGGTGCAGTGAGTCCCAGCCACTGCAATGTCGACGAGTTCCTCGTTGTCGGCCACCTTCACGGGTGAGTGAACAATCTGCCTAGGTGTGTAGGCGCGCTGCAGGAGCATGATGATATCTAACTCTTGTTGAGCGCCCGGCTCGGGGCGCTGAAGCGTGGAGCGTGAGAAACCCGGAGATCCCAGATAGCCATGCGCATCTTCGCGCATGTTGTAATGAACGAGGTCAACCGGTAATAGGGTGTCGCTCAGCTTCACTGGAATGGCTCTGCAGTCATCATCGTCACTGCGCCAGGCGAACCACTCGTGCGCGCGCTGCATCAACTCAACACCATCGCTTCGGGCAGCTTTTGCACAGGACTGCAAAGCAGCTCGGAAAGCGGATAGCTCAGCGTAAGCGTTGCAGGCAAACACCTCACGATTGTGTTCGTCAAAAAAGCAAACATCGAATGCATTCGGTAATTTCTCGAGCGCTTCTGGCAATCGCTCACCAGCGATCAGTGGAGACAAGATAGTGAGGGGGCTGTCGGCGTTGTCAAAAAAAGCCGTTACTACAGCCATGCAGGGCTGTCCGCTGATCTGCGCCGGCGCCAGGTAGAACTTGAACTCACCTTCGAGCTTGGCGGTTAGGATGCTCTCTTTCGACGCCTTGATGATGAGCACTGTGCGGTTCAGCCCCGACTGCTGGCTACTTAGGACACTCAAGCCCCCTGAGAACGTCGCAACGGAAGCCGCGAGTTCCGGTCTCATGATGGTCAGATACATGTTCGCTCCAAGCTCAATCGCTAGCTCCAGGTCGAGTTTTAGTCGCCGCGCCGTGCGGACGTTGAATTCACCGACTCAGAGCTCGTAAGGAGGCGCACCTACTGGCAGCAGAGTACGTCCAGTTCAAACCCAAAGACTGAAGATCCGGGGTAAGGACTCGGAGAGGTGATAGGGCCACCGACGGGGTGCGCCTAGACGCCGCGGCACTGAGTCACGCGAAGGTGTTTCTCATGAAACCTTCCGCCCCATCTGGAAGAGCGCGGCCTCTATAGATCGTAGATCCGGGAAATTGACAGGCCGCTCAGCCTTGGCAAGTGCAGCACCCAGTAACCAATTGGCCCTCACGTTCCAGAGGTAATGGTCAGCAGGGTCGCTTCTCAGTGTGGTGAAGACGGATCTATCGGGGTTCCTAAAGGGCGCCATTTTTCCGTTCCCTGGCAGGCAGCCGAATCTCAGCGACGATGGCAAGCTGTTCACTGGCTGCCTCAGATCGTCTACCCACCAGCGGCGTACCAGCCAGACCAAAGCAGCGGCGACTCGGCTGTCGTAGATGATGAAATCTTCAAGCAGAAGAGCGTAGACCTTGGTCATGCCCGAGTTGAAGCGCAAGTTGGCAATGGTTGTGGTGTCATCGTCCCGTGAGTGGTCGAAAACAAAAGTGTTGAGAATCGCGTGTAATCCAACGTGGTTGTGCAGCAGCCAGGGCTTATTACCTTTGTTGTTTTTGTTGGAGTAGACACCTCCCCAGTGAAAAATGGCGGCTACTGCTCCTGCGAGCTCAACGTGCTTGGCAGCACCGCCGGTGTAGGCTTTGCGAAGCTCATGCTGAAGCGTCCTAAGGACGGCAGCGTTTGTGGCCAGGCCGCTATTGCGTAGCATCGGAGGTACGACAGGGTGTCGATACGGGAATCCTGGAACCGATGGCGGAAGTGGAGCTTTAGCCCTGGGGGGCCATTGGTACGCGCTCAAGGCATCGTGGAGATGGACATAGGACGCAGTGTCCGGGACTGCAAAATGGATAGGAGCGCCGTCCAGTCTGCGTGCCAGCCATTCGATAAAATCGACGATCCGTCCAGTGGTGTATTGGCTTTGGTGCATACGCTCTTTAGAACTCAAAGACGGAACGGTTAAGCCTGAAACCCGAGGCTCATGCTGGTAACGTGACAAGATAGTGAGTGTGAGCTTTCGTGCTCACTCTTGGCATATCACGCATCCGAAAGCACCGACCTCGGTGCAGGCAGCAAAAAAGGACGACAGCAACCAATAAAGCTGGACGAAGTAGGGGCTTGGGGTACGCCCCGCCTCGATGTCTTTGAAGGCTTGTTCAACAGCAGTTTTGCTCAGTGATGAGGTGACGATGGCCACCCGTTTGAAGGTATGAGGGGCATTCCGGCAGAACTCAACCGCAGTTCTGGAGGCCGCGGGTGTACCGCGACAGGTACGATGAATCCGCGTCGTCACTCCACCATTGCTATAGAGCCGATCCCAAAGGGCGAACTTGTTGGCCATGGCGGCAGCGGGTAATGCGAGATTGCCTAGGTTCTTAATGGCCTGGCTCACAGAAACGTGAAACGCGCCGGCGCCGAGCGTGAGATCGCCATGCTTTGCGTGATAGAACGTGATCCTTGGGGCAGCAGGATCCGTGCGAAATCCTATGAAGTCAGCCCACTCATCACCGAGGTCATCGCAGACCATGACATCGTCATCGGGAGCGACCGTCGACAGCACCGCGCCGAAAGTGGAGTCAGGATCGAACATCCGTTGGGCAGCAGTGAATGCGCCTTTCTCATCCGTCACGGTCGCGAGTTCTGCATTTTCGAACAGGTAACCAAGGAACTGGCTGCCACCGTTGATCAAGGAGTCGTCCTGGTAAAGGCTGCCGTCCAGGTAGGCAAACCGTGGTTCGTCGAACAGGATGATGAACATATCTTGTTTGTCGATGAACTGCTTAAGCTGGACGCGATCCTCGTCGGCCCCGAGAGCAAACTGGGTGTCTTCGACGTAAACATCGGCGAGCAACGGGAGCGTGAGGCGTTTCAAGGCGATTCGTGTTTTGTTGATAGCGATCTCACCGACTTCAACGCCTGTCGCAAGTTTTGACAGCAGCAGCTTACCGCTGACGTTTTTAGCGACCCCCAACACCTCAGTCAGTTCGGCGAGTATCGGATCGACCTCTAGCTTCGGCAGCTCTCGATAGACTCCACCATCCCGCTTTACCAAGCGGATGATTTTGCCATCAAAGATGGCCTGCCCAAGGATGGCGGTGTCTACTGCCAATTGCGTAGGGTTGGCCGTGAGATCCGATAACTCCAGTGGTCGCGCGAACGCTTCCAGGAAAGGAGACGACGATGGCCCTCCAGCTCGAGGCTGCAGGCGGTCGATGATACTGCACGCAAAATCAACCATTCCCAGATATCCAGCACGATCTGCCCGAAGCGAAATTCGACCGGTTCGCGGTGTCGTAGAGAAGTGCTCGTCCGCTTCAGTAAAGCTATAGCCCAGAGGGGCAAATCGAGCCGAGGAGGCCATGCCCACATTGTTCTGCAAATTCTCGCCTTCGAGCGTTTTGCTGCGCAACGCAAAGCGAGACAACGTCATATGCCGTAGCCGAACCTTGGCAAAAACGGAGGCCTCGCTGGTGAGCCCGCGATCGACATCCTGAGCGCTGATACGCTGCAGGTGACGCTTTGCGAAATCAGCGGGGATTTCGAGCTGGGATTTGAAAATGGCGACGTAATCACGGTGCTCCACGATCAGCAAATACCCGGTTACCCGATCGATCACATCATCTGCGCCAGGTAGGAAAGCGGGTGTCTTGTCGAACTGGAAGGACAGAGCAGACCAGAAGGATGCTCCTTGTGGCTCACGAATGAACGAGAAAAGGTTGTTCGAGGGGGACGTGTGGGTTGCTCTGATTGCTCGGAACAAGCCTGTGATCGCGACTGCTGTGATCGGTGCTTTTTGGCGGTAGAAGTAGCAAGATTTGCTGGCTTGAAGCTCGTCAATCATGTCCGTGTCCCTACGACGGGTATGAACCGTAAAGTCCGTGAGACCGAACGGTAGCCCAGTGCCATTACGGCTGTCCAGCGGACACGGATACTGACTCCCCCCTCTACACGGTTTCAAAAAGGGCGACAAGACAGCCCACCCTATGCGGTCGCAGTTTCTGGAGTTCGTTTTGCCTGGAAAGCCCTACGGCAGAGAGATGATGCTCAGGCCGATGGCATTTTCGCCTGTTAGACTCTCGACTTTCTGCGGTGTGAGTAGCGGATGCCAATGGGGTGGCGACCTTCTTTGCTCTCGCGACTGTTCGAGAGGTCGGCACCCTGGTGTCTGCCTATCGATAGTACCCGCACAGCGTAACGCTCTGTGGGCAGACGTAGCCGACAGCTTCAATCAAAGGTGAGCAGGAGAGGAACGGCGATTTCGCGTCCTGAATTCGGGTTGTGGAGTGTAGGGTTTTGCGGCTCAATATGAATCGTCTTTTCCCTCCATCATCCAAGGAATTTCATGATACAGAGGTACGACAGCTCAAAGGTGGTTGTGAAGCGCTTTTTCACCCGGCCCTATGACACGCCTGAACGGGGCGAAAAGCTCATCAGAGAAGCGTTGACCCTGTGCTCCCTCGGCTACCTCAATGATAGCTATCCCGTCAGCGTATTTGCGCAAAACAAATTGCTTAAATTGATTCGGTACTGTTCAGGTGGCCAGATTTCCGCGTTCTACGAAGACCTTCAGCAGGAAGTTCATGCTCTTCTCGTGGGCTACTTGACCTTTCAAGCGACAGATGAGCCAGAGGTCGTAGCGGTTGAGATTCTCGCTCAGCTATCCAGGCATGAGCGTGTGGCATGTGAGGCTGGCGCGGTACTGCTGGAGTGGCACAGTAAAATGCTGGAAGAGGTTGGGACAGCATATGAGTAAAGTCTGGTTGACGCTTGCTAAGCGCACCAGGAGCTAAAGGCATGTTGGCGCTCAGCCTGATAGCGGCTCAAACAAGCGGGGCTCGCGCACGACTGCTCCAAACGTGATCGTAGGTTATTGTGGCGATCCGCAGCATGGCCTTCAGCAAGGGGGCTATGTGCCCCGGATCTTGGAAGTGGGAATAATCGCCAAAAAATTGAGAGCGTTCATTGCGTATGAACCATGGATAAGCTGGATTACTGCTAGATATATCAAGGGGCTGCGATAGCAGCCCCTTGGTCATCTCGCCTACTTTACGTAAGCCTTCTCTTCCGCAACCCCAAACTGGTAGGTTACTTGGCGTTGAATCGCCTGGCGGCCACCTACTTGAATCATGTAATTAATGCGCTCGATGTCCAAATCTTTGGCGCACTGCTTTAGCGTTTTTGCGATATTGTAATGGATCTTTCGTACATCCTCAGAATAGTTGAAATTATATTCTGGGTAGTCAATCACCCAAACAGTATCGACGCTATCCAGTTTCACCCACTCTTCTTCGGCGAAAAACTTGTAAGCCTTCTTGCGAACAGCGTTCGCATTTTCAATGTCAAGCGACAGTGTTACATGAGTCATTTCGATTTCCTTAACGACCTTACTACCGGGATGCAGCAAGTTCGAGAAGATCATGTCAGACACTTTGTTCCACTTTCCAGCACTGATGAGTGCCTGAGCTCACAATGTCCTCCGTACGCTACAAAGTAAGCGCACGCCGTGGATTGTCCGCGTCAGAGGACATTCGTGCTGGACAGGTCAAAAGCGGACGATATCATTGCGCCACCAGTAAGGACGTGGCCGCATGACAACAGACGCTATCGCACCAGGAAGCGAAATCCTCAAGAAGACACAACGCGGGCTAAGCGCAAACCTGCTTCGTGCCATGCAGGTTTCCGGCATCACCGAGAATGGCGAGCCCAAGAAACTGACGCAGCAGCACCTCTCCAAAGACTCAGGCATTGCGCGATCCACGATCAGTAAGTATCTGACGCAGCACACCGACGCCAACCCTGACCTTGAGACACTCTGCCGCTTGGCGTCCGCGCTTAACATTTCTCCAGCACTGCTTCTGATGAGTGAAGAGGACTGGCTCCAGCTTGCACGTGCACTACTCGAAGTCGGTCATGTGCGGAATAACGAGTCTATAAGCTCAATGATTGAGGCGCTGGGGAATGAGCAAAATAACCGCCCTATGACCCGGGCTGCCACGGTGCTACGTATGGCCAAGTACGTGGGCGTCGAAAATCGCTCTGATTCGATCTTGGGAAGGAAGGTTCAGCAGGGCATTCTCGCCACCGCTGCTATGCCGGCGCATCCGGATTTCGAGCAAGGCATCTACACACACCTTTTACCTCTGTGCATTGTGATGGGTGCACGGATCATTGACCGGGGAGTAGCCCATGAATCTTGATGAAATCCTATCGACCTCCAGCATCGAGGCTATTCTATTGGTCTCTGATGCCGAGGATATCAGTGCTGTTGTGAATTACCTCACCGACAACGGGGAAGGTCGACTAGCGTTGGATGGTGACGTCTGCAAGCGTCTCGTGGCTGCCCGTGATGCAGGTCGCTATACAGAGTCCGATCATCAGCTGATCGCAAAAGAGATTCGCCTGTTTGGTGGCAACTCGCTGCTCAACCTGTTCCGCAAAGAAGGGGTTGCATATGACGAAATCGTCAGAGATGTAGCCAAGCACCTCAAGGTCAATTTCGCAGACGATCCCGTCAGCGTGATTGAGCAGGAGATTCTCGGAAAAATCCTGTCTCGTGCATTCGAGCAAATGACTGATGCGGAACGCAAAGCGATCTTGGATGAACTGGGGGTCGCAAGTTACTCGACTGCAGGCCCAGCAGCAGCGATCGCCACCATTTGCGCCGCGAAAGCTGGAGGCTTTGCCACCTACAAGATCGCAGCGATAGTGGCGAATGCCATTGCTAAGGCCATTCTCGGCAAAGGGCTTTCGTTTGTAGCAACGGGCCAGCTTATGAGGAGTATAAGTGTTGCGATTGGGCCTGTCGGGTGGGCGATTACTGCACTGTGGACAGCCGCTGACCTTGCCAGTCCTGCCTACAGGGTTACGGTTCCATGCGTTGTTCAGCTGGCCTACATGCGCCAGAAAGCGATCATGGCACGTACCGTCAAAACCTGCAGTCAGTGCCAGCATCCGATCGCGAATTCAGCGCGTTTTTGCTCAGAATGTGGCAAGGCTGCGGCTGCTTAATTACTAGTTCGTTAGGGTAGGGGTGCCTACCCCCAACAAGAGGAAGTACATGCAAGGAACAATCAAGTTAGCGACCTACTGGCATAGGGTCGACTCATTTGAAATGACACGGGAAGACCTTGAGCGTTTCCGGGGTCATATCGTCTCAGAATCGGATGAGCCCATCCGAATTGGAGCCACTGTTTTTAGGTGCGTAAGGGGTTTCATGTGCTTCGCAGATAGCGGAGTGCCTGAGGAATTACACTTCCTTGAGTCCCCCGCGCAAATTGTCGATTTGATTGACGCTGCGCTGAGTAACCTGTCGTCGTGTTAAAGTGCAGAGCCTGCGGGTTCGGGACGTTTTCGTAGCCACGTAGGATCGGGACGCTTCGAACGCTCTCAGTCTCTTATGCACCATGATTCAGGTTTCTTGGAAAAAGGGCCGAGATGGCATGGCAAAGTACGGATGTTGGCATGCCTGAACATCGAGAACTCATTTTCATGAGGATGAATCTGATAGGACGCTTAGCCTTGAATGCACCTACCATGCGCAGCCCGCCTAGGCGGAGGCCAGTAGCTTGGCGCTGGAGCTTGAGTTTGATTTAGCCCTTCTCATCTTAATGGGAAAAAAAGGCGCCGAAACCAGCGCCTAAATGAGAGGAGCAGACTTTACGAAAAGGTTTCCGGATCGGGGCCAAGCCTCCGGTTCTGATTCAATCTATTGATGAGCTGCACATCATCAGGCGGTAGTTCAAAATCGAAGACCTTGAAGTTTTCGGTAATCCTCGCCGAGGTTACTGACTTCGGAATCGCTATGAGCCCTTGGTCTAAGTGCCACTTAATGATCACCTGGGCGGCTGTACGATTATGCTTCGCTGCAATTTGCTGGATAACAGTATTTCTATCCAAGTGGTGATGCTCCTGTAATCCCAGGAGTCGCTAGCGCCCGGCTAATCGCTTGGGCGAAGACATTTGTACCCGCGACGATTGGGGCTTGTCGTTCAATACTGGCTCATTCATTCGTTTTTGCCAGATATTGAGGCCTTGGGGCGCAATGACGGCAGGCACACGGTAGCCCCACCTGATCGCCCTTGCGGAGTCAGCGTTGGAGGACGTCACTCATGCTTCATGAGCAGGGCTTGCTCCAGCGCAACGGCTAGCGTTTCCAAGGCATCGGCCAGACGGGAATCTTCGCGGGCGTCTCCGCTCGAAGGAACAAATTCCCGGCAGTGGCGCAGCAGCGCGTCGCGATCGTTGTGGTTCAGATCCAGTTGAATGTGCATGTTCAAGGTTTCCGATAGGGTTGAGGTGCCACTGGCGTCCTGGCGCTCAAGCGCGCTTTCGCAGAATATTGCGGGCCGAATGAATGCCATGAGGGCAGGGGATTGAAGGTAGAACAGGAGACGAAGGTGTGGGTTTGCGCCGCTGCGTTTTATCGCGAGGCTCTCACGTCGATAGTGACTGATGCAGTGACCAACTACCGCCGGAAACCTAGCCTGGACAGTTTGACTCGCATCTACGAGCAAGACGTGGGTGCCATCGCCTTCGCAGTACTTGAGCGAGCCCTGCCTCATGCGAATGTGCCACGCACGGATAGCAGTTATCCCCGTCCGGCAGCAATTGCGGTTTCACGTGAGTTATCACGTGCTCAAACGCCTTGTCGATGACCAAGCCGTGCCCCCTGAACTCAGGGACACCTTGCTCTCAATTGAGCTTGGGCTTTAACTCCAAAGCGGTGGCGCCTACTACTCAGCGAAGCACAGTTCGGCTTGAGAGGCGCTGCTGGCAACTTTGTGCCGGCGGGAAGTAGCAGGACTTGTCGCGCGTACATCTGGAAGCGACGAGACGCCAAGGCTCTTGAGCACGCCCTTGGTTTCGAGGTCTGCAACGTCAGCTTTGAGCCGCTGCACGAGGGCATCAACAGGTTGGTCGCTATCCAGGCTCAACGTCAATGTGAACAGAGTCAGAGGACTCACCCCCATCGATTCACTGATGGCTATCATCTTGTCGACCGTTGGGCTTGAAAGCCCATGCTCCAGCTTCAGCATGTAGCCACGGCTGCTAGCACCCGCCATGTTCTTATGCGTGAGCCCGCGGCTGAGGCGAATGGCTTTCAGTACAGTGGCGAATCCTGATTTGAGCGACATCAATGCTCCTGGCCAAGGAGAGGTGGAAGGGCCCACGCACATCAGTTGCGGCAGAAAGACCCGACGTAGAGCATCAGAGCGTACCACAGCCACTCTTGCCTCCGACCAAGCAGAGGGATCACAGGTGTTCAACGCTGAGACCCGGCTCCCCCCCTGAGCAGGCGATACGCTCGTGCCTGGTGGAGAGCAAGTGCAGAGCTTTCCACTGGTTTCACCTAGGTTTTCAGTGCTTTGTTCTGTATTTAAACTATTTTCCTGCATGCCCCCTTGAAAATTTTTTCGCGAGACGGAGTTCTATATTTGAGCACAAGAAAAAAGCGAGTAGTGATGTACTGGCGCAGGTGATCTGCCAGGGTCACAGACGGTTTTGCCGTTCGGTTTTGCCATTTTGCTTTCGCTTCTGACGGTTTCCTGATTTGGCCTCGGTTGCCAGGCCTCCACTTGCATAGCCCCGCAGGGTCTGAGGGGAAATCGCCTTCTTCGCAGCCTTTGGCTGCGCTTACGCTTTGACTACAAACAAAGACCCCGATTTTTTAAAAATTCACAGGCGGTCAGCAGTTCACCGTGCGTGAAGTATGAGCATGCAAGCTTATGAAGCCTGACGCTTGTGAACCGGGCTCCACGTAGGCTTCGGTGCAATCGCAATCTTCAATCAGCCCCTTCGAAAAATCCCCATAGCTTTGCTCTGTCTGACCACGCGGTTCAGCTCTATCTTCATATACGCTATGAGCACGCAAGGCGCTCTAAATCGCCCCTCATGAGGATTCGCTGTGTCGCAAGACTTCTACCGTTACCCTGAAGCCACACCACTCACCCTAGAAGCACTACATGCCATTGATTTCGCCACCGTGCTGAACGGTGTGGCACCTCGCTACGACGACATTTGGCATGCACTGGCTGACGCTGCAAGAACAACGCTGGCCAGACAAGAGTTCGCCCAAGCCCGGGTACTCTGGCTCCTGTCCGACCTTTGCTCCATGATGCTCAACCCCTCTAATCCAAACGACCTCTTTAGGCCCTTCGCCATCCTGGAAGGCAAGCGGTCACTGGCCATCACCGATGTAACGGGAGACGAGTTCGACTTCCTCGAATCCGCGATGGATGAGCTCAATACTGGCCTCGTGAAGGCGCGCGTTGCAGAAGTTCTATGGATCACCCCAGGACGACGTCATATCAAGCAGGCTCAGGCGGCTTTGGCGGGGTATCAGGCAGTCCCCTTGAATGAAGATACCTGGTGGCGAGGTGGGGAAGATTGCTGGGGGCGTGCGCTAATGCTGGCGCCAAGGCTCGGGAAAGCCGGCCAGGACATCGCGGAGCAACTATCGAATCGATTGTTCGAGGCACTCGACAAAGAATTCGAAGATCCGTCCCCCATGCTGGCGCCAATAGCGGCCTTGGTACTCAAGAATCGCGTGGTGCACAGCCAAGCAGCTGATCTGCCGTCCAGGTTGGAGGAGGTTGGCCGGAACTCAGAGCGCGCCGGTGATATTTTACGGGCTCGGCGTTGCTATGAGTTGAGCATGGACGCGTACCGTGCTGCTAAAGACCCTGTTTCATCGGCCCGTATGACAGCAGCCCTCGCCAATACGTGGGTGGCGGAAGCGGAGGTGCTTGGAGATGGAGAGGGCGCGCAGCCGTTGATCGCCCTGAACAACCTCGAAAAGGCGTTGCAGATCTACAGAATGGTACCGCAGAGATTCAGGAATCAGCTTGGCGTGACCGAGCTACTGACTCGCTTGCCTCAACGCATCGCAGATGCGGGCAATCGTTCGGTGGGGATGATGCGCATGATCTCATCGCCGCCTACGGACATATCAGACCTGGTCAATGACGCCTTGGAAAAGGTTTCGGGCAAGTCCCCGATTGAAGCACTCCATGCGTTAGCCACGCTGTATCCATTTGCCAAGAAAGAGGGCGCTCGCCAGGCAGCTTTGAACACGTTGCGTGTAGGCTTGATCGGTGCGCTGAGTGGCGCGACATACCTCGACAAGGGTGGGCGTGTGATCGCCAAGACCAAACCTATGTCATTAGGCGCTGAACCCTCGCAAGATCACGAGGAGCGCATTTGGGCAGAGATGGTCAAAAACCACGGCTTCATACGCAATCTCACCGTGCAAGGCGGCGTAATCCCAGCACTGGGCGTTATGCAGCGCGAACACTGCTACAAAGAGCAGGATCTGGTTGGGCTTGCCAAGGCGTCGGCTCTGGTTCCGCCTGAGCGGGCGCTCATGGTCGGCAAAGGTCTGTATTGGGGGGTGGTGGGTGATTTTGGCATGGCAGTGCACTTCCTCATCCCGCAACTGGAGAACATCGTTCGGTTCCACATGAAAGGCGCGGAACTGAAAACCTCCAACACTGACTTGGAGGGTATCGAGAACGAGAATGGCCTGAGCACGCTTCTGGACGTCGAGGGTGTCGATGCTGTCTTCGGCGCCGACATCGTATTCGAGATGAAAGCCCTGTTTTGCAGCGCATTCGGGCCGAACCTACGCAACGCGTTCGCTCATGGCCTGATGGACGACGATGATTTCTATTCTGCGGATGCGGTTTACGCCTGGTGGTTCATGTTGAAATGGGTAGCTATGGTTTATTGGGCTCAGTCAGCACAACGCAACAACGCCTCAGGCGATGCTCACCCGACCAGTTCGAATGGCGAAAGCGCACCTGCTGAGGAACCAGAACCAGACGTTACCTAATCTTGCTACCTGCTTGACCTCAACTTTTTCAACGCTGGAATCCAGGCGTGAGGGGTAAGCGGAAGACGGTAGTGCCGGCATGCCATTACGAGGATGGGATCGTACCCATGCTGGATAACAGACAAAGTAGAGTATGCCTCTCCATCGAGGCATACGGCCTCCACCAGTTTCATAGCGAGATCACCGTCAGCGGTAATGGGGATTTCAGTAAAAACCGCGCCATGCGACTGATCATTTTTATACAGGTGCTCTTCAGAATCTGGCCTGACAAACCAGAGCTGGTGGTTACAGTGCCTTAAAGACTCATTTGCGAAGGCTACGAAGTTCTCGGTGTAGTTGCTAGCACCATCAATGGTTGCCCACAGTATGAGCAGAGGGATCAACGAACTACCTGATGTGTGCCACTGTCGATAAGCTTCCGTTTTCTCCTGGGGATGAGAGATCAGATCACGGTAACGAGAAACGTGAGTTGGGTAACGATCATGACAGCGAAAAGCAAACTGGTACTGGTCTAGGGTTTCCTGGCTGTAGCCAACAATCAGTTCTCGAAACCCTTCGATTTGGGAAAGAAAAAGCAATGCTGTAGCAATGTCAGTCGACTGGGAGTCCGCACATGGGCTGAAAAGCGCGTCGTTATTGTTGATCAGATGGAAGATATTTTCCGCCAGCTCTTTGGCACTGGCTTGGTGTAATTTTTTCGAGTCTGAGTCTGTCTCATGCTGTGCTTTCCAAAGCATCCACAGCCCTCGTTGAGAGAGCCTCCCAAGCGTGTCAAACAGCTTAAGACTGGTATCCACTGGGCTGTCGGGCCTCACGGCCGCAGAAACGGCGTCCCTGAAACCTATAATCGGTATCACTTTATCGCCATAGTACTCATCCCAAATTCTGAAGTGCAAATTTATGAGCTCGTCGAAAGTGCTGCGCAGATTTCTTGACTCTTCACCTGTCGTTTTAGTTCTTATAAATTCCCAGGCATGCAAAATTGTTGCTTCGCTGGCTTTATATGGGGCTTCGAGGTTTTTGGCCTCTCGCGCCCAGACGTAGAGAACTGATAGGCAAATATATGTGCGCCTCAGGGAGCTCAGGTCACTTTTTCGACCCTTTGACTCATTTAGTAACAGGCCCTTCAGCAGAGGAACAAAATTTGCGTAAGAAACCTCCGGCTCATCGAGCATCGCGATCGACTTCTGAAAATAACCACGTAGATCTTTGCTAACAAGTTGCTCACGCAGCGTTCCTGCAGCTAACAGGTCAGCAAGCTTGTCTCCATTCCACTCCTCAAAGCTTACGCCATAGCGTTCCGTGAGTTCGGCCATGAGACCTGTCATGCGACTGCGCATGGGTTCATCGACGTCACCTCCAAAGCAGATGCAAATTACTTTTTCCAAGTCTTTGAATTCGGGCGGCACTCTGGATCGAAAGTAGACAAAGACAATGTCGCTTACGGAACTCACCAACGACTGGTTGGTTCTATCCCAACCGTCACGCGTCAAGTCTCCTTTTTTCAAGGTGAAAGCGTACAGTTTCTTTTTGCCGTTTTTATCAGCAGGGCCAACTGCAAGGACGTCTACTCCCGCTTGGTCAGTTCCTCTACCAGGGCGTGAGATTACGTTGTAGCCCAACTCACTTAATAGGTCAGGCAGTACGACATCGAGCTCATCACGCTCGCGCAGCGAAGCGACATATTGCTTAAACACGAGCTTCACGAGTGACTCTCCATCCTGTATAGGAACAGTTGCTTACGCAGCGAAATGGGCGCAAAAAAATACTGACGGGCGATTTCGAGATTGTGTTGGAATGGGGTAGCCTTGGTCTCGACAGTATTATAATTACCGTCAACCGGCCTCAGACTGACGAGTCCATTGCCATAAAGGAGAGTCCGTTCGACGAATATATCAGCTAGGAACGACCCTTTCTTGCCTTCATCAATAGCCTGCTGAACTTGATCACTGTAACGCTCAAACTCCATCTGCCGGTGATGTGCTGGAGGCAAGAGTTCTTTCAACCCCTTAGCTTTATCGATGCCATTCATATAGCGATTTAGGCGGATGATCGCAGCGCTGATCATTTCTGCTGTCGAACCATCACCATTGGCCATAGGAGCTAGACAACCTTGGGCAAGGCTTGGATAGTTAATCAGCACAGGATCGTACAGCAGGTCACCGATCTCTGCCCGCTGCGTCGAAGGAGCTGCTGTGCCCAACAACACAAGGATTGTCGCCAGAGGTATCGGGTAGGCGAAAAAGTTACCCACCGCTTTACGCGCGATGAAGCCGTACTCTTCTGGCTTTAGGTCAAACGAAGAACCTTCACAGACGAACTGGTGGGGTTCTTCCTGGCCCAGCAGCAATCCTTTATGGAGCTCTGTGCAGAGTCGCTGATCTCCCGTTCTAAGCCATCTTACGACCCATGAATTGAGCACACCTGGTTTGCCCTTGAGCAGCTCCTCTACCGTCATGATGAACTGGCTAAGCGTGTGCTCTGATTGGTCATCTCTTAGAAACAAACTCTGCAGAAAGTCTTGGGCATGATTGGCGCCGCCTGCATTAATCAACCGCCCAAGGAACAAGTCTAAATTTGAGCAATCGTAGGGCTGAAGCGTGGCCCCTTCCACCGCGTTAAGCAAAGATTGCCAAAGCGGGGGCGTGAGGCAGCTGGAGCGGTGGGCAAGCGTATAGGCTATTTCTTTAGTTACCGCTGGGGTCACAGGGAGCAAGATCTCGAAAGCGAGATCGTGAAGAGCAACATGAGCAGGTTTCGGAGCCTTTTCAAGCCAGCAGAAGATAGTTTTCAGCAGAGCTGCACGGAGCGAGTCTGACCTGTCTACTTCGGCAGTAGCTCTCAGAGCATTGATCGCGCTTAGCCATTTCTCGTCGTCATCGTACCTTGCGTATCGAAGCCCTACTAAGGCTTGATCCCTGAGAGTCTGATTGGGGTTGGACAGATAAGCGAAGACTCTTGGCCCATGCGTTTGCGCATCCGACCGCATGCCCTGCGAGATGGCTGCTGTCAGCGCTTGGAAGCGCTCGCAGCGCGAGTCCATCTCATCCACGGACTTGAAGATTTGTTCAACGCGGTCTGAACGATCATGACACCAGGTTTCAAGTACCTGAGAAACGTCGTCACTGTCAGCCACTGGCTCGTACAGACGCTCGATGACATCAAGTAAAGTGGGCAGATCGATATTCAGCTTCCCCAAAAGACTCGCATAGACCATCTTGCCTATGGCTCTTCGTATGTCGGTGTACCGGCTCAAGAACTCTTCGGACACCCCCTCAACCAAATCGATGGCGCCGTCATTGTGGACTTGCGCGAGTGTATCGGTGTACGGCCCATACTCGCCGTAATCGCTATTCCAGTAGCTGTTGAAGATGGCGTCAATCAACGTGCCTTCCTGAACCTTCTCCATGATTTCGGCATATGAGGGCACTGCCATGCTGAGTCTCCGTCTGTCCGTATCGACTGATGATACATTCAAAGTTGGCGAGCACGCCCGGTTTTGTGTCCCGCACAGGAGCTCAGTCGTTGCTGCTTGTCAAAACTCAATCCATGGCGAAGGCTGAACCGATGATTGCTGGGCTGCAGTCAAACTGTACGCGCGCCTCAAGCATCTTCACGGGACTTCACCTGGCCAATTCTTAGCCTGTACCCAAGATTCACAGTTAGGTATAGCGCGACAAAGGTCGTTGCTAACAGCTCTAGCTCGGGCCTTGGCGCTTGAGGCCCAGCGCGTTAGTCTCAAGTTTTTTGGTTGAGACTGCCGATGCGAACGAAGCGAAGGATCACCCGGGCATACTGTGTGGAGTTGGGCGAGGAGTTAACCATTGGCGGTGCACGCCAGGCCTATTTCAATCAAAACCAGCCACGCAGCCGCTTTCTGTTCCAGTGCTCATCGCCCGAATGCAGGGCTCTCAAGGTGGTGCCTAAAATCACAGGCGTCAATTACGACATCCACCCGACCGAAAAATCGCGTGTCAAAT
The DNA here is from genome assembly GCF_044769185.1 of Pseudomonas sp. NPDC090592. NCBI lineage: Bacteria > Pseudomonadati > Pseudomonadota > Gammaproteobacteria > Pseudomonadales > Pseudomonadaceae > Pseudomonas > Pseudomonas sp. NPDC090592. The sequence goes on along the minus strand of NZ_JBIVXJ010000021.1, from coordinate 13,346 downwards.
CTCCGCACTACAAGGATAACGAGCACTACGCCCACCATGCGGAGTGCGAGTGGGTGCTGCCCGATGAGGACGAGGGGAGCGATGCACCATTGCCAGGAGAAACGGAGTTGCAGACCCGCACCCGTTTGGCTAAACGCCATCTCACCTCAGTCATCGATATCTTTGTTCCTCCTACGCAGCCAGAAGAACCAGTAGCACGTCCACCTCGAGTCGCTCCAGGCAACGACGAGGCAGGCCCCGATCATCGACGGGACGGTGGTGGCACAGAAGGCACCCGTACCGATCGGAAACACCGTACCCGCGATCTTCGAGAGCTAGTGGATTACTACCAGGAGAGCCGCGACACCCTGAAAGACCTCTTCCCCGAGGTGACCATCAACGTAGCAGGGCGTGGCGTGATTCCGCTGCGTTCGTACTTCAAAAAGGTGGTTTGGGCCAGGCCTGATACTGCAGGGTACGTCTACAACGGTGGAGGACGCATTGAGCGGAGAGAAGGGGCTGGTTTCGTATTCAGTTTCTTTGACAAGGTCGCGGATAAGGACGCCTTCCTCCACGTCTCAGATGAAGTGATGACGCAGCACCGATCGAGGCGCTATGTGAATGAGCTTCTCGATCAGGCACGTCTAGTAAAGTACTTCACGTTCTATTTCCTGGGTACCTTCACCTATCACGAGGCCAGCGACACCATGGTTGCACAGGTTACTGACCTTCGCTGCCTGGCGATTGACTTGGGGCCGTTGAGGAGCTGAGGTTCAGTCGAGATAGCAGCTCCTAACCATTGGCAAGGGCGGCACCCGATGGGTAAAAGCTTAAATTAGCGAGAGGCCTTCGCCTGGCCGTAGACAAGTGCGGTGTAATGCAGCCAAGGAGCAAGTGATGCGTCAAGTGGTGTGTACCGATTGCCTTTCCGAAACCTTCCTGCAGCATCACGCTTCGGACAACGACATCAGCGAATGTGACTACTGCGACCGAGAGCTCCCGGTCATGGACATGGAAGAGCTGGTAGAGCTTTGCGAAACAGCAATCCATGCCTCGTTCCGGCCTATCCAACAACCTGGCTCAGTGATTCATCACGGTTACCCACCGATCGGTGAAAGTCTGTATGACGTTCTGGAGCGCATGCTGGGTTCCGATGAGACCCTTCTTTCTGACATCCATGAGCGCTTGCTCGACTCTTGGAGCCTTCCAGATGATGACGATCCTTATTTCGAAGAGGAAACAGAGGCATCGTCGGAGCTGACTGTAGGCTGGCGAAAAATGGAGCACAGCCTGCAGTTTGAATCCCGGTTGGCAAATCCCTTGGTGGGTTCAATCCTGACTATGGTCTTCGACGGCATAGAAGATTTGCGCTCGAAGGACGACCGGTCACCCATTGTGATCGCAGGCCAAGGTTATCAAATCTCTTCATTCCAGCGGGGTAGGGTGTTCCAGGATGAGCAGAGCATGGAGGAAGCGCTGAGTCACCCTGAAAAGCATCTCGGCCCGGTACCAGGAGGCAAGGGATCTCCTGGCCGAATGAACGCCAAGGGAATTTCAGTTTTTTACGGCGCAACAGATGACCAGACCGCAATTGCGGAGGTGCGCCCTCCCGTTGGCAGCGTGGTGGTCACCGCGCGTTTCGACGTAATTCGGCCTCTGAGGCTTCTCAACCTGAACGACCTGGCTTCAATGCGTCCGCACCGGGGGTTGAGCTACTTCAATCCAATTCGCAGGAGCTTCACCGAACGCTGCGCGTTTTTGAAAGACTTTCAGCGCCAACTGACCATGCCCGTGATGCCGGACTCGGCGGAAAGTGGGTATCTGATCACGCAAGCTATTGCCGATTTCCTAGCAACCCATGAAAAGTTGAATCTCGACGGTATCTTATTCCCCTCTGCGCAGGTGCAACAGGATACGTCACCAGGGCAGAACGTCATTCTTTTCCACAAGGCCAGTGGAGTAGAAAGGTTGGAGGACACGCAAAAGGCTGAGTATGTGAGTCTCTGGGAGCCGGATGAGGATAGGTTGGTGTATTACCCAGAGTTCTGGGAAGCGGAACCTAAAGACTCAGATCAGTTCTCCCAGTACGTCCCTCTGGTACCTCCGCCGGAGCCAAGCCTGCGTCTAGCTCGAGACGGCATTGTGATTCACAAAATCCAGGGAGTCCGCTTCAGCACCGAGACTGACCCAGTCCACTATGTTCCTTGGTCGAAGGACAGGAAATACCATGGGTTTCGATAGCGTGGCTGCTATCTAACGAGAGAGAGCAGATCCTGTTTCAGATCTCTAAGCCCATTTGGGTTTGGGCAACCGTTACAGCCGTACCGTTCGTCGGCAAAGCCTATATGTTGGGTTAAGCACATATTGAAACCACTACATATTGGGCTAGATTGTGCTTGAGAGCCTACATGTGGTGTTTTGCCATGAATGAAGCCCATATCGAGAAAGCAGCGACCGATCTGCTCATGCAGATTTACCGTGATCGCCGGTACCTGTGGCCAGATCAAGATATTCCGCCGATGATGATGCGCAGCCCCCGGATCGCTGCCATGGTTTGTGGCTACGACTATCATGAGCATCACACACTGGGAGATACCCAGTTCAACCGGCATAACACAGGCACTCGCATCGCGGGCTTGATTGATCGTCAATCGAATAAGATCGCGGTCGCGACCGAATTTGGTGACAAAGTCCAATTGTTCACTGGTGCCCATGAAATCGGTCACCTCGTGCTGCATGAGGACACCGTCATGCATCGCGACCGCGCGTTTGATGGCAGCCCGCTGCAAACACCACGTGCACCAGCAGAGCGGCAAGCAGATCGCTTTGCGGCCTGCTTTCTCATGCCTCAGAAGCTTGTGAGGGAACGGTTCGAGTTCATGTTCTGCGGCAGGGGGCAATTGCGCTTCAGCGACGTGATCGCGTATCACCTCGATCCTATCAATCCTGATCGGCTGCTTTACGCGTCCAAAGACTCCGGTGAGCGCGAGCTGGCGCTGGCGCGGTGCACCCGGTTCAACAACCAGAACCTGGTTTCACTGGCTCAGCAATTCGGCGTCTCGGATTCGGCCATGGCCATCCGGATTAAGGAGCTGGAGTTGGTGCTCTGGCCTTAGAGCGGGCGGGGCTCTGGTAGGGTTCGTGTCGATGGTTTGAGAAGCGCTTGGGGCGTCCATCGATCATCTCAAATCCATAAAAAAGGGCCCTCAAAAGGGCCCCGTTTCTTTGAATCAGGAGGTTTTACTGAGCCAACCAGCTCTCGACTTCCTCGGCACCATACTGGCTTTTCCACTCTTTTAGGGTCTTATGGTTACCACCCTTGGTTTCCACGAGTTCTCCCGAATGAGGGTTTTTGTAAACCTTGAGCTGGCGCGGCTTGCGGCTGCTCTTTTCAGATGCAACGGCTGGAGCACGTCGGGTAGCAGCTTGTGGGTCAAGAATGGCCACGATATTGCGCAGGCTGTAACCATACTGATTGAGGAGATCACGAAGCTTTTTTTCAAACTCGATTTCGCGCTTCAGACCATCATCGTTTTTGAGGGACTCAAGTTCGGCGAGCTGAGCAGCTAGTTGTTGCTCAAGGGCACGGAATTCTGCGAGCCTGGACATTTGACACTCCTGTATGTAGTGAGTCCAGTATAGGTGCTGGGTTACATGCCTTCAATGTGTAGATTCAAGCTGGCGCTTGAGCGCCGATAGAGCAACAAGACCTAGCGCTGAGCTGTCGAGAACGGTCGAATACCATCCCTGGACGGCAAATACCGTCGGCGCGAGGAGGACGAACGGACTCGACGCCAGGCAACCATAGCAGCGGAGTATCAGCGATACACTTCAAGTATAACTGGTAGAAAATTGAGAAGAAAAAAGCGATGCGCTTTCGAAGTTTAAATGATGCCCACGCGCTGGGGCAGACGGTGCCGCTGAAAATCAGTATGCGGTCAAGGCTTTGTCATGGTGGAGAAGGGCACATGTAGCCTCAATTGCCCTAGTCGGAATGCCCATCATAACGTCGCTCGTTTACGTCGACCTCAGGATATCCCGATATCCGCTCAGAAAGAGGAACCATCGTGGCGTAAAGCGTCGCGGTTCGCTCCATCTCAAGGGCTACTGATCAAGGGTGCTATCTGCTGGAAGGACAGCCCGAAAACGGCTACTGTTCGCGGCTCCCTCTATGACCCTCGCACCACGGAACGGACATCGAATGAACCACAATATGCTACTGATGTGTGACACCTGTGGGGTAGAGGTTCATTGTCGCATAGGCATGTCGAACCGAGACGTACAACCACTTTCGTTTCTCTGCCCAAGCTGTACCAGTGAAATCAGCATTGTCTTGGGAGGAGGTCATTCAATTGAGCTGACCAATGCCACAGAGGGAGCGCTGGATCGCGAGAAAGCCTTCGCAGGCGGCTACCTATTTCAGGATTTGCATCTGGATTTTCCAATCTGGAGCAAAGAATATGTGGCTGGCAACACGCCGTTCATGACTGCCATGGGAATGGTGGATCGGGACAAACTCATGACAAGCGGTGCTCATGCAGGCGCGCTCTTTAGAGATCGTCTGGATGTTCTCAATCATTATGGCAAGCGCTTCGAGGAGGTGAAACAGCTGCTGAAACTGTATCCGAGGGCCAACAAGGAACTGTTCCGTCGCAGAGCATCCGAGTTTCTCGGAGGAGAACACAGTCCGTCTCTCAGACCGGAAGACCTGAACGTACTCCTCTACCAAGTGTTGTCCACTGTAACGGCAGCTTTTCTGGAAGACGATACGGTGCTCCAAATCGTGCGTGGCTATCCCGAGATCATCATGGGGCTTGCCCAGAAGGATTAGGCCGCCTACGCCAGTTTTCACGGCGAAATTTGCGACTCGGGGTTCCTGTACAACCTGCAAAAAGATTGCTTGGGCCTGTACGGCAAAATCTTCGAGCTTGAGCTCTACATCCGTCCAGCCATTTTTCTGGATTTTTGCACGGGCCAGGAACATCTTAAGACCTCGGCAAAGATCTCACGTCTGGGTTTTGATAACTGTAAGGACATCTATAAGGATCTGGCAGAGGTTTTTGGTCGACAGCTCTCACTGGTCGCCGGTATCAATAACCTGATGCACCGAGGTGGCCATAATGCGTTTTTGGCGAATGACGGGGGCGCCCTCTCTAGTCTTGCCAAATTCACTGACAAAAACCTCTCGGACAAGCTCAAGTACCTGGACGACTGCTGGTATAAGATCGATTCAAGTGTATTGAACGCCGGCGTACGTAATGCAATCGCCCATTACTCCTTCGAGTATGATGAAACCACCCAAATCATCACCTGCTACCCCAATAAAGAAGGGCTAAAGCGTGAGGAGGGTGTCGAGCTCTCATTCTTGGCCTTCATGCGGATGATCTTGGTGCTATTCCGAGAGATGCATTATTTGCATCACCTCATTAAGTCCATTTACTACTTCGAGTACCTCATCGTTGCAAAAAAACAAACGTAGGCTTGAACGGCAGGCGGTGAGAGGGTGAGTTACTAGCTAGCCATGCAATAGCCGCCCACTCGCCGGTGGCCGGCGCGGGGGCGACAATGTCTGTACTTCCATTGGCTGGGAGTGGCCTTTACCAGCGATGAATGCAATAAGTGACGCTCTCGTGGTCAGTCCGCAACTAGGCCGAGGGCTTGGTTTTGACCAGCTGGCACGAGTTAACCCGCCGTAGGTGGAGCTACGCCCACTGACTGCCTGCGCTGTCCCTCCTCAGCAATCACGCCGTTGTCCGTAGGCACGAGCGACCAGATCTTTGCTTCGATCCCGTCGTTCTGGAGCTTGCGCAGGAAGTACCGAGCTTGCAAAGCGTCGTGGGTCGCAATGACGACTTGGAAACCGTGGTCAACAATATAATCACGCAATAGGTCGAAGACTGCGGACGCATGCACCAAGTCGTGATGCTGTGTTGGGTCATCGAGCAATAGTGCTTTCCATGGCGACCATTGATGACTCATGGCCATCGAAAGCAGGAACGTCAGTTGGAGATCCGTAAGCTGAGCTTCGCTTGCAATGTTAGGTACTGGCGCCGAGGTCTTACCCAATGGCACCGATACGCCAGCTCGATCTCGGTTATAGGTGTTGACGAATTTCAGGCTCGCGTCATGGAATCTTGACTCACGAACGACACGCTTAAGCAGGGCCCGCCATCTTGGTTCGACTTTCCTGACATGCTTTTGCACATTGGCGATTTCTTTCTTCAGAGCCCCATCAAGGGTATCCATGGCGTCTGCGAGCTCGGACAACCGGTTGAAGGCTCTCTGAGCATTTTCAATAGCCCCTTTGAGATAGGCCTCGTATGCCTCCTCCGTACGATCCAGGCGTAGGCGATCAATAAAACGCTGCGCGATCTGCGAGTCATTTAATTTGGCCCATGATGCGATTTCAATGCCGACAATTTCCAGCTCGGCGATGTGACCGTGAAGCTCACTGATCGCGGATCGCAATCTGTCCCCCTTAGCTTGAGCTGCCTCAATCAGGGGATCGCCTTCAAGTGCCAGCGCTTGCCAGCTGGCGCGAACCGACGTGAGCTGACTCTGGACTTGCCGTATGGCTTCCTCAGTCAGTCGAACCGCGCTACTTAATTCAAGCACTTGGTTTTGCTGGGTCTCGAGTATCGATTGAAGTGTGCCCGCTTTGCCGTTGAGATCGCTAACACGGAGATCTAGCTCGTTTTTTTCAACGGTGAGCTCTTCTAGCGTGCGAACGAGAGGAGCACCTGCTGTCAAATTAGAAAGCGTGGCGACTGCCTGATCGCGTCGGGTCAGAGCGTCGCTGTACTGGATGCGTGCTTGATCAAGCGCATGGACTGAACCTTCGAATTCGGCGCGAGCCCGGTCAAACTCTTCTTGCGGGATCAAAAGCGCAAGGTCAGCGCGGCGCCCCACGAGGCTACGTCGACTCGCAGCGACACCTTCCAACTGCACCCTCAAGGACTCTTTGGCCAAGGGAATCGAATCGCTGGCGAGAATCGGATCAATACGGAACGCTTGGATTTCCCTCTCAAACTCTTGGCGGCTTTCTTCCAGGTGGGCAAGTGCAGCTTGACAGGCCTGAAATGCCTCAAGCGCAGTTTTTACCACGGATTCGTTGGAATTTACATCCTGCGCGGCGGCTCGTAACTTCTGTTCTGCGACCTTCAGACTAGGATCGATAGCCTTCAACGCCTTGGCAACCTGATCTTGCAGCTTCGCGGCCCCATGATGCTCCAAGCAAAGCGGACAATCTTCTAGGTCGGGAGGCAGATGCTGGGCAATCGAGGCCACTGCCTGACGAATCGCGTCGGCAGAAGAGCTCAAGGCTTGATACTGCGCCCTGGCGGTCAACTCTATTGCCTTGAACTCTTCCAGCGCAGCTCGTTTCTCAGCCAGCTCTGTGCCCAGACGCTCCAAGTCTTCTTCTACTTGGTCTGCCTCGTTGCGATTTGCCCTCAAACACTGTTCCGACAGCTCCCACTCGACAACAAGTCGCTCACCGTCACGGAGGTGTCGCTCTGCCTGATCGAGCGATACAAGCTGGCTATCGAATTGGCTATGTTGGTTGCGAACCATTTGGTTGCTTTCGTGGCGCTCACGCAATGTCCGACATTGCAGTTCCGCCGCAGCTACGGCATTACCGGCCTGGGTCAACGCTTCATTGCGATGCTCTATCTGTTGGCGTGCGCTTGCTTCATTGACCAGGCGCTCCAGAGCTTGGTCAACTCTGATTCGCTCCTGCTGCGCAACCAGCATGCCAGCCTGATGCTCTTGGAGAAGAATGGCATTATCAGAGCGGAGTTTAGAGTGTCCCTCCAAGGCCAGCTCGGAGGATTTGAGCTCTTCATTGAGTGCTGCCAAGCGAGCTTGCATCAAGCCAAAGTTTTCGACCAGATTACCAGTCTCTGCTAAGCCGGCGATCTGTCCTTGTGTACGCTCTACCTTTTGACGCAAAACCTCGATGAGCGCAGAGTGAGCGACTGCCAAATTATCCTGATTCGCCGGCAGGACTAGTAAACCTGAGGGGAGCTGATCATGACTTTCAGTCTTTTCCACCACTTGAGCAATGACTCTTGCCAGATCATCGCGAGGCCGTAAGGCGCCCACTGCGCCAACCGTGGCTACATCACGCGCCTGGATAACGCCATTCCATTCGATCAGCTTTTGTTCAAAAAGACGCAGGTTCTCCTCTTCACGGTTTTTCTGCTCTGTCAGTGATCGACGCACCGCCGGAAGGGAGGTGCGAGCCATTGCACCGTCCCGGCCAAGTGGCAGACGAGCCAGCTGCGAGCCTGCTTCCTTCTCCTCTGCCTGTACAATCCAACCGTTTTCTCGCTGGTCTAGCAGGTGAGTTAATCGGAGGAGAAAAGGTATATCAGTAGGCGGGATGTTAGGAAATATGGTGCTGAGATCACCATCTTGGCTGACCTCACCCGACTCACTGATACGAGAACTCACCGTCAGCCCAGCGAAATTCAAGCTAACCTCGGCACACGACTCGCTATCACGCACGGCATGGAGAAAATTGTCTCCCAGTCGAGAAATGTTGCCAGTGAGCCCGAGTTCTATAGCTTCGAAAACGGTGGTTTTTCCGGTGCCATTGGGGGCGAGCAAAATGGTCGCTCCAGGACTCAATTCGATGGTGACATTAGGGCCAAATTTGCGCAGGTTCGTTAGGGTGATGGATTCAAGTTTGCTCATTGCGGGTTCTCGCTGGTGGTCACCGAATCGCTCATGATTTGCACCACATCACCGCCGCTGGCTGTAGACAGCAGTTCTGCCTTCCAAGCAACCATGTGCCGACCTGTCCAAGGGTGGGATTTGACCATTGCCTTGAATGCTGAAACCAGAGGATCACTCAAGGTTTCTACATTGCCAGGCGGATCTAGCGCGGCCAAGAAAGTGCGATCAAGGAAATCCGGAGCAATCTCTGACTGACGCGGCACGACTTTGCGACAGAAACGATCATCGGTCTCAATGCGAGCTGCCTCGTTATCAGAGATGTCTCCGATCAACATGAACATATAAAGATCAGATGTCTCAGGCTCTGGTAAAACATCCCGGACATCAGCAGACCATTGGTAGGCCGCTTGAAGAGAGCTTGAAGGTAATTCAATCAACAAAACGGTACGCCAGCCGGCATTCGTACTCCGTTGGCGTTTGAGCCGTAAAATGGTTGAAGGATAGTCGGCCGCCGGCAGTTCGAATGCGTCAGCAACCTGCACCTGGTATCTGTTCTGCGCGCGCTGGCTTATTGCCGTCGTTAAATCTTCAAGCGTCATCATAATCACTGCCCCTTCCCACAAGCGTTAATTGCCGCATCGCGCTCAATACGCCATTCATTCCATTGTTTTTTGAAATAGTCTTGCAACGACGTCAGCGTGCCTCTTTGCAGTTGGCTATAGACCTGGAAACGCGTAATCAGTAGGCGGGGCTGACGCTCCGCTGCCATACTATTTTCTGCTGCTCTATCGTCAGCCATTCCTGAATCACGTAAACAGGTAGCAGAGGCCTCAACTCCAGACAAAATGACCACGGGAGCGGGCGACTGACCTAGCACTACCCGCAGACTGTCCTCACTCAATAGTCTCGGGCCGCCTCGGTCTGTAGCGCCGCCAGACCAATGGCGCAAAGCGATGCTAAGAATTTCTCCTATTGGTGGAATAGCGCGCCAGTGCGCATCAGCGCCACCAAGCCCCACGCATGTCAGCATCAGCATCAGGATTGCGATTTCAAGGAGTTCCAGCGTACGAGGGCCGATGCGCAATGCATGCTTTGCATCCAACCCCTCTGTTTGTGGATACATCAGTTGCTCGAAAAGGGATTGCCGGGCCGTTTGGTCTGCCGATAGCTCGACATTCCATTCCCGCCACATGGCTTCCATGGCAGCGAGTAAATCCAGGTCAACGATCTTGGCCATTTTCTGATCGACACGGTTCTGCAACTGCTGCCAAACCACTTCGTTCATCGCGTCATGGAGTGCCGCTGATTCTCGGCGATTGTCTAGTTGCGATGTAATGGGCCGACCTAGACCGCAGGAGAGTGACTCAGTATTTTGGAGCCACGGTAGGTCATCGAGGTCGGTTTCCCCGATTCCGAGTGTGCTGCCTAGCTCTTGATCTACGCCCTGACGCCATACAGGCTCGCCGAGCAGCAGACCGTGGCTGCCGGCTTTTAGGTGCAGAGCCAACCGAAGGATGGCGGAGGGTAGGGCGTTGACCCCGGGGGAGGGAGAGCAGTAGCTGGCGTGCACCCGAAACTGCCTGTTGAATGCACCCTCCTTCCAATGATGACCCACTACCTGGCTGGCAGGATTTACAGAGCTACCTATAACAGGGCCGTTGAGGTCATGCGTGCCCGTGACTGTCCAATCATGACCGAGAGGGTCAAGTAGGTATTGAGTCCAGGTTTGGAAGCTGGGACGAAGCATTTTCTGTAGCTGCTTTGCAGCTGAGTAGCAGCTGATCACGTTAGTGTCAGTGGTGTTATCAGAGATGTAGTCGATAAGAAGGCTTAGAGTCGTGCGCGAATCTAGAAAATGTCTGTCAAGAGAAGCAAGCGCATCCCTTTCCAGCTCGGTCTCATCCCCCAGAGATTCGATGCTGAGAATCTGCATTTTTTCAACGACGTGCAACCAGTCCCTGAATCCGCACCAGGTCGTAAGCCAGGTGTAAACCCTCTGGGTTGGATTGTCATCACGCTGGGATAAATCGCCGACGCTGAGCCCGTCTTTGTTGCATGAGTCCCAAAACTCACGCAGATGATTTATGGTAGTGATATGTGCCTTGCTATGCCCTTTGATCGCTACATCAAGGCCGGGGAGGTGCAGCGTGAAGGTACGTTTCGAAGGTTTTGTGCCGCTCGCTGGCGCCTGCCAGGACGCTAGGCTCTTCATTACCTTTTCGAGCTCCGAATCGAAGTCGTCGTCAGCAGGCTCCTTGGCTGCCTCGGTATCGACAGCCTCCTCGGCATCAACAACTGGATTAGACGGCTTGGCGACCTTACCAGCCTTATCGTCCTTTGCACTTTTCTTGCGGGACTTCAGGAAGGCGTCTTTGTCGACGTGTTTATCGCTGAAGCAAGTGGTCTGCCTCTTGATTTGTAAGTGTTCCCAGTGCTCCTCAGTGTGCTGAACGACTACGTCGTCCCACTGAGGGATTCCGCCCTGTTCGGCACCTATGAACATCGGGGCAGGACGCCCGTCCAGGTACTTGTCCAACATATCGGATAGACGCCGAGCAATTACCAGCTTTTCGTAGCGGCCTTTTTGCTCAAGCCGGAACCTTTTTATCATTGAGAATCCCTTCAAGCGCTCGGTGCATCGGACACCACTGGCAGTTGGCCATATAATAGCGAGACGGCTTCGCCCAAGGAACCGGGTTTACGTAAACCGATGCCATAGCGGATTCTGCTTCAACGTGATACTTGGCACGCCTAGGGGTTCGGACATGAAACCGTTTCTATAGGCGGAATTCGACGTGCGAGAGGCGAGAACCCATAGCTAGCTTTCCCGGCTGGGCCCGCGTTGGCGGCCCAAACCAAGAAATCTTTAAAGGAGCCACGGCCAATGCGGCCGTTGAGGTACTGGCCTCGTGCCTGATCAACCGCGGTGAGGTGGCTTTCCCTCGTAGCCTGGTTCAGATGCGAGGTCGGCACCAACCCGCTGTACATGAGAAATTCACGACCAAGCCCGAAGCCTTCACTCGGTACCGCGAGTGCCTCCAGCAGATGCTGTTTGTGCCATCCGAAATCGCGCAGCAGGACTGGGTCAAGGTCATCGCACCGAAGCTCATGGTGCTGGCTGCCGCGCTCTATGATTCTGAGGGTGTTGCAGCTGAACTTCTGGGCCGCCAATACCTTGCCTATGAGCCTGCTCCGGTTGTCACCGAAGCCGGAGAGACTAGGGGATCCCTTGTAAACACCTACCGTTTCCAGGATATCTCCGCCGGCGTCGATATCCGGATGTCATCCATTCACTCGGAAAAGGGCAAGACACACGCAGCGACGATGATCTTGGAGACCTTCAGGGACAGTCACTTCATCCAGAAACTCATGCCATGTCTTGAGGGCAAAAAAGCAGCTACCAAGAGGCCTCAGGAAACAGCGAAGAAAGACATGATGCTGATGTACGTCGGGATGACCTGTCCGTCGCACATGCTGTGCTTGGCCATACGCCAGAGTTCATTGGGGGAGGGCGCTACAGGTGTTAAGCACAGAGCTGCTCTTTAGAAAGCTGGCTGGTCGATTCTGGAGCTTGCAGCGTCAGCACCTGCCCCTTAGTCACCGACCTCCAGTATGCGAACAGTAAAACCCGATGCTTTGCCATGAACGACCAACAGCAAGGACGCCGCAACAATGAAACCCGAGATGTCAGAATTCTCCTACGGCTTCGCCTTCACCAACGAGCTGATAACAGCGCCCGGTGCTCATGTGGTGGCTGCTCCCGAGTTTCCTTCACTGCAGAAGGAGGGAAAGCCGGGTGGTGGCTACGACGTCAAGATTCCTTTCGGATCGCCACTGTTCCTGCAGTTCAAGCTGAGCCATCGCTTGGAGCGCACAAACTGCAAGGAATACACGCTGATGGGGGGCGCCTACTACCGTTGGCACCTGCATGCGTTACGGCATTCCGCGCAGCATGATTTGCTACTTGAGCTCGAAAGCCTGGGCAGTGAAGTCTACTACGTGGCCCCTGCGTTCCATCTAAGCGCCGAGCTCAATACGCATTACCTGTCGAAGCAGATCGTCGACAACTCGTTCGGGTTCCGCCCCAATGATATCGGTGTGCTGCCTGACGACGATGAGCACTACGTTGTGTTCAATAGCCGCCCTGTGGCCTACCGATGCTCGGATGACCCATCGCAAGTCAAAACCCACATGATGGGTGATCTTCTCGATACCTCCCGGGATCAACGAGCCATCCGGGATCTGGATGAGGGCGGGATTCGCCAACTTGGCCAATTGATCGTCGACGCGCTTCGTAAAAGCAGAAGCCGGCGCCTCATCGGGCACAAGTCGGTCAATCCAGATGAAGTCGCGCGGGCAATCGATGGCCAGCCCACGCTACGCACGCTCGCATTTATTTCGCGCACAGTCCTGGACTCCGAGCTGCTCATCGTCAGAAATGAGCCAGCCGCGAAGCGCATCCTTCGCAAGCGAGGGTAGGTGGGTACATGTCGTTTGGGCCTTGGGCTTCAGCTGCGGTCTTGAAGGGCTCCTCGAGACCGAGCGAATGTTGAGCTCTGGGGCCTCGTACGCATTCTGTTGGGCAGCCCACAGCCTAGGCTCTGTACGAAATCCCGAGAAACCCGATCGCCGCGCCTCGGGAGCTGAGATTTTGTAGAGTGCCCGCCATCTACGGAAAGGAATTCTGT